>JAZRHT010000161.1:0-45110 GCA_045644905.1 Oscillospiraceae bacterium | reverse complement strand
CTTACCTCTCTTATCGGAATGGTAGGCGTTAACTTCACTAAAGAAGAACTTCTTGACTTAAACGCTCACCTCAATAAGATAAAGAAGCCTAAGAGCAAAGAAAAATAAATAATCCTAAGCACAATAAAAAGCCACCGCTTTAAGATTGAAGCGGTGGCTTTAAAATTTATCTTTACTTATTTTTTAGTCCGTATTTGCAGAATGTGTTTAAAGGACATTCGCTACATTTAGGGGAGCGGGCGGTACATAAATCTCTGCCGTGCAAAACTAATCTGTGGCAAAAATCTCCCGATTCCTCAGGTGGCAGTATCTTTTTAAGGGCAAATTCAATCTTTTTAGGGTCGGTTTCCTTGTGCAGACCAATTCGTGTTGTGATTCTTATGCAGTGCGTGTCAACTACAACTGAAGGCTTTCCGTAAACGTCTCCAACAATAAGATTTGCAGTTTTTCTTCCAATTCCCGAAAGTGTGGTTAGCTCCTCGATAGTGTCGGGCACAACGCCGCCGAAACGCTCCAAAAGCTCGGTTGCCATATTTTTAAGGTCACGAGCCTTGGTTTTGTAAAGTCCGCAGGATTTTATTGCGTCCTCAATGTCGGTTATATCAGCATCCCTGAAGGCTTCGAGGGTAGGGAACCTTTTAAATAAGTTGGGTGTAACCATATTAACTCGGGCATCCGTGCACTGAGCTGACAGCCTTGTTGCCATTAAAAGCTCGTATGGCTTTTCGGCAATAAGGGAGCACTTTGCCTCGGGAAATAATTTTTTCAAAGCCTCAACAGAGAGTCGGGCAAGCTCTTTTTTAGTCATATAAAAACCTCTTTATAAGTTTGTATATTCATTTTATCATAATTCTTAAAAATATCAAATAGTTTTTGCCTTAAACACTTGCTAAAAATATGGATAAATGTTAAAATTATTATATATTGTTTTAGGAGGAAATTAAAATGTACGAAACAATTATGGATACAATCGGATTTTTAAAGAAAAATGATCCCGAAGTTTCCGATGCAATGCAAAAGGAACTTGAAAGACAGAGAAGAAACATCGAGCTTATCGCTTCCGAAAACATAGTTTCCCCCGAGGTTATGGCGGCTATGGGAAGCGTTCTTACTAATAAATACGCAGAAGGCTACAGCGGCAAGCGTTATTATGGCGGTTGCGAGTGCGTAGACGTTGTTGAAACCCTTGCAATCGAGCGCGCTAAAAAGCTTTTCGGAGCAGATGCCGCAAACGTTCAGCCTCACTCGGGCGCTCAGGCAAACTTAGCTGTTTACTTTGCACTTTTAGAGCCGGGCGACACCGTTCTCGGTATGAGCCTTGCAGACGGCGGACATCTTACCCATGGCTCTCCCGTTAACCTTTCGGGAAAATACTATAACTTTGTTTCGTACAGCTTAAATGATGATACACATACAATCGACTATGATAAGCTCGCACAGCTCGCTCGCGAGTGCAAGCCTAAGCTTATCGTTGCAGGCGCAAGCGCATATCCCCGTGTTATCGATTTTGAGAGAATTTCAGAGATTGCAAAAGAGGTCGGGGCTTACTTTATGGTTGATATGGCTCATATTGCAGGCCTTGTTGCCGCAGGCCTTCATCCCAACCCCGTGCCTTTCGCCGATATCGTTACAACTACAACTCATAAGACCTTAAGAGGTCCTCGTGGTGGTATGATTCTCTGCAAAGAGGAATTCGCTCAGAAGATAAATAAGGCTGTTTTCCCCGGAATGCAGGGCGGCCCTCTTGAGCATATCATCGCAGCAAAGGCTGTTTGCTTCGGCGAGGCATTAAAGCCTGAGGTTAAAGAATATCAGAAGAAAATCGTTGAAAATGCTGCAGCACTCGCTAAGGCACTCTTAGAAAAAGGCTTCGATCTCGTTTCGGGCGGCACAGATAACCACCTTATGCTCGTTGACCTTCGCAAAATGAATGTAACAGGTAAAGAGCTTGAAAAACGCCTTGATGAGGTATTTATCACAGTTAATAAAAATGCTATCCCCAATGACCCACAGAGTCCCTTTGTAACAAGCGGAATCCGTATCGGTACCCCTGCTGTTACAAGCCGCGGAATGCAGCCTGAGGATATGGAGATTATCGCTGACTGCATCTATAAAGCCTGCGTTGATTTCGAAAACGAGGCAGATAATATTAGAAATGCAGTTAATGCTCTTTGTGCAAAATATCCCCTTTACGAATAAGCATTAAAGAATTTAAGCAGAAAGGAAGTGACGAAATGTCTAACACCCCTCTTGCAGACGCTATAAGACCCCAAACCCTCTCTGAGGTCGTCGGTCAAAAGCATCTTTTGTCGGAAGGCAAGGTGCTTAGAAGAATCATTGATTCGGGCAAAATCCCTAATATGATATTCTATGGCCCGAGCGGAATAGGAAAGACAACCGTCGCTTCCATTATTGCTAAAGCAACTAATAAAAGACTTTACAAATTAAACGGTACAAGCGCATCGGTTAGCGACATTAAGGATATCGTCGCAAACCTTGACGGATTTGACTCTCAGGATGGTGTGCTGCTTTATCTTGACGAGATTCAGTACCTTAATAAAAAACAGCAGCAGTCACTTTTAGAATATATCGAAAACGGCAGTATAACCCTCATTGCCTCTACAACCGAAAACCCTTATTTTTACGTTTACGGAGCGGTCCTGAGCCGTAGCACAGTTTTTGAGTTCAAGTCCGTAACCCCTTTAGATGTTGAGGAAGCGGTTGAAAGAGCATATAAAAAAGCAGGGGAGAGCCTTTCGGTTAGCATAAATATTGAGGACGGTGTTGTTCCTTTTATTGCCCGTCAGTGCGGTGGCGATGTTAGAAAGGCTATAAACTGCGTTGAGCTCTCAAGCCTCTCTGCGCCTACAAGTAAGCCGGGCGAAATTACAGTTTCCCTTGAAAGTGTAAAAGAGCTTTGTCAGAGAAGCAGTATGAAATACGATAGGGATGGCGACGAGCACTACGATATTCTCTCGGCTTTCCATAAATCAGTTCGAGGCTCTGATGAAAATGCCGCATTGCATTACCTTGCAAGGCTAATTGTTGCAGGCGATATTCTTTCGCCCTGCAGAAGACTTCTTGCGATAGCAAGCGAGGATATCGGACTTGCCTATCCGCAGGCGGTACAGATAGTAAAGGCTTGCGTTGACAGTGCGCTGCAATTAGGCATCCCCGAGGCAAGACTGCCGCTCGCAGAGGCTACAATTTTGCTTGCAACTGCTCCAAAATCCAATTCGGTTGTTTGCGCTATCGATAGTGCAATAGCGGATGTTGAAGCAGGGAATATCGGAGATATCCCCTCGCATCTTAGGGACTCGCATTATAGCGGCGCCGAGAAATTAGACCACGGTAAAGGCTATAAATATCCCCACAATTTTGAAAATCATTATACTCCACAGCAGTATTTGCCCGATAGAATTAAGGATAGGGTATATTACGAGTTCGGTGATAATAAAAACGAGCTTACTGCCAAGAAATATTGGTCTGAAATTAAAAAGAAGTAAATAAAAATCCGCGTATCGTTCTGATACGCGGATTTTTTTATCGATAAATGTATTTGTGAGCTTTTTTAATAACCTCGGAGAGAGGATAAACAAGAAAGCCCATAGCAAAATTTGAAATTCCGTGAGTGACGTCGAAGGGAATGCCGCTTGCGAGCCACAACAGTGTTTGCTCGAAGCTGTAACCGAAAGCGAAAGCTTGAACGGGAGCATATAAAATTCCGTAAAGAAAGCCGTGAAGAGAGCAAACAATGGGGAAAACAATTATTGCAGCCTTCTTTGATATATTCTTTGGAATCAGCATAGCCATTGCCCATAGAACTGCCCATATATACGTATACGGAAACCACCAAATATCAAATCCCGCAATCAATCCCGTTATACCCACGAAAATATAGATAGGGATAAGTGCTTTAAGCCTATAGATAAATGTGAATAAAACGATAAACATACCGAGTAAATGTATGTTTGGCAGTATTTCCATGGCGTATTTTGATGCAACCATCAGCGCTCCATACATTGCAAACAGAGCCATTTCAAAAATAGTCAGCCTTTTCTTATTTTGCATAAGTAAATTCGTACTTTTCTCCGTCTGAAATTTTAACTCCGCTTGCACCGGTCATAAGTGCTTCGCCATTCTTGGAAAGTCCCCAATAATGCTGGTCTATATTGTAATCAGCAAGGATTCCGTTGACCTTTTTGATATAAAGTCCGTACTGGTCATTGTCGCCCTCAACAAGTTTGTGCTCAAGCATTGCATCGGCAAGGTTTTCCTTGTCGGTTTTGAGTGTAAAGGTTACAGACTTGTCGCCTGCAATAACCTCTACTGTAACGGTTTTTGCGCCCTCACCAAAGGTTTTATCCTCAGTGTAGGTTGCTTCTGCCCAAAGCTTGTCTTCCTTAGCTGAGACAGAAGATGTGGGGGTATTTTCGGCTTTTTGACCGCAAGCTGTCACCGAGAAAACCGAAAATACGGCGATAACGGTGAAGATTACAGAAAGCAGTCTTGTTTTGTTTTGAAGTTTCATTTTAAAACTTCTCCTTTCTTTATTTTCGACCGTTCGGATAAAAAATAAAACACTCCCCACAAGCCGAGCGGCTCGAGAGAAGTGAAAGCAAATCGGAAGATAAAATATCCGCATAAACCCCACCTCCCCAATTACCCGGGAGCGGTTTACAATGCACGAAACGATAAGCATTCCGACTTGAGAGGAAACCTCTGATACGGCAATGGCTGTTGTGGCGGACTCACACCGCGCTTCCCTTATCACCCAAAGCGGTTTTGCCGCTCCGAGCAGACTGTAAAGACAGGCCGATTCGTGTTTTATTCGATTGTGTCGGGTAAATTATAGCACACCTATTTCTTACTTTCAAGCATTTTGTATCATATTTTCCCATTTTTCTAAATAAAATTTAAAGAAAGGGGCGAGAGGGATGTGCAGAATAACCGATCTTATGGAAAAGGATGTAATTTGCTTAAGCGACGGGCAGAGCCTTGGCAGAGTATGTGATGCGGAAATTGACACCTGCGAACAAAAGCTTTGCTCCCTTGTAATATTCGGACGCCTTAAATTTTTAGGGCTGCTTGGCAGAGAGGACGATATAATTATAAGATGGGAGGACATAGAGCTTGTTGGTGAGGACACCATTTTAGTCAAGAAATGCTGCGGCTGCGAGCCGCGCCGCAATAAAAAGAAAAGGAGATTTTTCTAAAAATGCTTTTTCAAAAAACATTGATTTCCTTCTGCTGCACTATAAGCTTTATAATTGCTATTTTGCCGTTTTTCTTTAATAATGGAGCGGGAGGTGAAGATACTATTCTGCCTCAAAATGTCACACAAAACGCTTACATTTTGTCCTCTCCCATAACTGCCGTGTGCAAAGGAACGGTAACCTCGCAGTTTGGTCAGCGCATTCACCCTATAACCCAAAAACCAGGTTTTCACACGGGAATTGACATCGCCAATAAAAAGGGAACACCCATTTCTGCCGCATTTAGTGGTAGTATATACGACTGTGGCACAAATGAGGCTTACGGAAACTATATTTTAATGCGACACTCTGATAATCTATACACCTTTTACGGACACTGTGACAGTCTCAACGTGCGAAAAGGAATGAATATAAGGCGCGGCGAAGTTATCGGACATATGGGAAGTACAGGCTACTCAACGGGACCGCACCTGCATTTTGAAATACGCATAGAGGGCACAAGAGTTGATCCTGCCTATGTTTTAAAAGGAATAGATGGCATTGAGTTTTAAACTTTTAGGAGTCAGAATAGAAATAAGCTTTCTGCTTATAGCTATGCTGGCTCTTTTTTCATATTTTGATGAAAGCGGAATATTTTTAGCGGCTTTTTTCTCGGCAATTCTTCACGAAAGTGGGCATATAATTGCAACCATTCTTTGCAAAATTTCCATTAAAGAGCTTGCCTTCAAGCCATTTGGAATAAGAATGAAGCTCAAAACCTCACTTGAGCTTGTCGGCTTTAAAAAGAAAATGATAGTTTTGCTCGGAGGCTGTATAGTAAATTTTCTCTGCTTCTTCTTGTTTTGGAAAATAGGTGACAAAATTTCTTACTATGCACTAATACATCTCATAACCGCCATGTTTAATCTGCTCCCATCAGGTACACTCGACGGCGGCAGAATATTAAATGAAATTCTCTCTCTAAAAATAGATACACGAAAAACTGAAATTTTCTGCGATATTGTGTCAATTATTTTTGCTTTCTTACTGTTTGTATTAGGCTTTTTTATCCTTGTAAAAACAAAGTACAATATTAGCCTTATAATAACCGCAATTTATCTGTTTATTATGGTAATTGTCCGTCAAAAAAAGTTGAAATAAGATATTTGTTGTGGTATAATAAATTGATTAAGATTAAATGATGGGTCGTGAAAAAATGAACGTTAAGAAAAAACTTGAAAAGTTCTTAATGCAGATTCAAAAACCTGCAAGATATATAGGCGGCGAATTAAATAGCGTTATTAAAAATCCTAAGAAGGTTGATGTTCGTTTTGCCTTTTGCTTCCCCGATACCTATGAAATCGGAATGTCGCACCTTGGCATAAAAATCCTTTATCACATCTTAAATTCTCGCCCTAACGTTTGGTGCGAGAGAGTTTTTGCGCCTTGGTTTGATATGAAGGAAAAAATGCAGAAAGAAAATATCCCTCTCTACGCATTAGAGAGCCTTGACCCTGTTAATGAATTTGATATTATCGGCTTTACTTTGCAGTACGAAATGAGCTATACCAATGTTTTATATATGCTCGAGCTCGCAGGAATCCCTGTATTTTCCAAAGACAGAAAAGAGCTTAAAAACCTCGTTATCGGTGGTGGTCCCTGCGTCTGCAATCCCGAACCCGTTGCCGATTTCTTTGATCTTTTTGTGCTTGGCGATGGCGAGGATGCTATTGTTGAAATCTGTGACCTTTATGCAGAGCATAAAAAGAAGGGAAGCAGTAAAGAGGAATTTTTAATGGATGCCGCTAAAATCGATGGTATCTACGTCCCGTCTTTTTATGATGTTTCCTACAACGAGGACGGAACAATTAAAGAAATTGCTCCCAATAACGAAAATGTCGCCGCTAAAATTACAAAAAGGGTAGTAAAGGATTTTGATAAAACTCCTTATCCCGATAAGTTTGTTGTGCCTTATATCGAAACTGTTCACGATAGAGCGGTTTTAGAGGTGCTCCGCGGCTGTATTCGAGGCTGTCGCTTCTGTCAGGCTGGCTTTATTTACAGACCCTTCAGAGAAAAGACTGTTGACACCCTTTGTAAGCAGGCTCGCGACCTTTGTGATAATACTGGTTATGACGAAATTTCCCTCTGCTCGCTATCTACAAGCGACCATACACAGATAGAACATCTTCTCTCTGAACTCACAAAGTGGTCGGATAAGGAAAAAATCAGCCTTTCTCTGCCTTCGCTTAGAGTGGACAACTTCTCTAAAGAGGTTCTTGACGGAATTAGTGGTATTCGCAAAAGCGGACTTACCTTTGCTCCCGAAGCAGGTACACAGCGCCTTCGTGACGTAATAAATAAAAACGTTACCGCCGAGGAATTACAAAACACCTGCCGCATCGCATTTGAGGGCGGCTACACCAACATAAAGCTTTATTTTATGATCGGACTTCCCACCGAAACAAATGAGGATATCGAGGGTATCATTAAAACTGCCCAAAGCGTTGTAGACCTCTTTTATAGCTTAGAAAATCGCCCCAAAGGCGGTGTTACCGTAACTGTTAGCGTTGCAACCTTTGTTCCCAAGCCTCACACCCCTTTCCAGTGGGAAGCGCAAAACTCGCTTGAAACCGTTATAGAGAAGCACGAGCTTTTAAAATCAACTCCTCGAAGCAAGAAAATCACCCTTAATTACCACGCAAGCAATACAAGTATCTTAGAGGGCGCATTTGCAAGAGGCGATAGAAGACTCTCGCAGGTTATTTACGAGGCATACAAGAGCGGTAGCATTTTTGATAGCTGGAGCGAGGGCTTCGATTTTGAAAAATGGCAGAATGCATTCGAAAAATGCGGTCTTAATATCGAATTTTATCAGGGAAGGCATCGCTCGTTTGAGGAAATTCTTCCTTGGTCGCATATCGATTTCGGAGTTTCGCAGAAATTCTTAGAAAAAGAATGTAAAAAAGCCTACGAGGCTCAGACAACACCGCATTGCAGAAACTCTTGTAGCGGATGCGGAGCAAATAAATTTGAGGGAGGGGCTTGCCGTGCGTAATATTAGAATTTTCTTTTCAAAGCGTGACCGAGCAAAATATATCTCCCATCTTGATATGACAAGGCTTTTCCAAAGAGCCGTTCGCCGCAGTGGTATCACAATGTGGTATACGGAAGGCTTTCACCCCCACCTTTACATGACCTTTGCGCTTCCGCTCTCGCTTGGAATAGAGAGTGACTGCGAAAGCGTTGATATGCGTCTTGTTGATGAAATATCCTTAGAGGGCGTAAAAGAGCGGCTTAATGCGGTTTTGCCTGTTGGAGTAACTGTTACAGACGTTAAGGATGTTGGAATGAAGGCTAATGTGATTGCTTCGTCAAATTACTCTGTAAAGGTTTATTCCTTGTCAAAGAAAAAGGATGAAATGATAGATTTTCTTTCCCGTGATGAGATACTTATGGTAAAGAAAGGTAAGGCAGGGGAGAAGACAGTTAACGTCAAGTCTTGGATATATGATTTTGAGGTTTCTGAAAGTGGCCGTGATCTTGATTTAAGCCTCAGACTTGCCTCGGGAAATACAAACACTTTAAACCCCCAGATGCTGCTTTCTGTGTTTGCAAACGAGCAGAATGTAAGCGTTGACGGCGCCTTTATTCTGCGTACACAAATTTTTGCGGAAAATGGCGAAATATTCCGTTAAAAATGCGAATTTCTGTTGATTTCTTTAAAGGAATATAGTAAAATAAAATATTGGATTAAACATTATTTTTTAAATAAAAAACGGAGGATTTTTGAAATGAAAAAAACTCTTTCCATCGCTTTAATAATCGTATCTTTAGCAGCAATTTTTTGTATGACTTCCTGCTCTGGTAAGGTTAAAAAACTGCAAACAATTAAAATCGATAACGTTGAGCTTGCTTGCGGAGTCGAGATGTCTAAGGTGCTTGATGCTTTTAAGGATTATGAGCATGAATATTCTCAGTCCATCAGTTGCGCTTATAACGGACTTGACAAGATTTACGATTACAAGGACGCAGGCTTCTGCATCTACACCTATCCCGTTGAAGATAAGGATTTCGTTCTCGAAGTTATCGTCACCTCCGAAAATATTAAGCAGGCTGACGGCAAGATTTATATCGGTATGACTAAGGATGACGTAATCGCTCTCTACGGAAACGAGTTTACTCAGGATGGTGACTGCATCACCTATGCCGTTAAGGACGAGCAGACTATGTACTTTATGCTCTTTGAGGATAAGGTTGTTGAATACGGAATAAGCATTGCGCAGTAATATGCGCTTTGCTTTTTTTCGCTTTAAGGAGAAACTATGAAAAAGATTTTAGCTATAACCCTCTCATTAGTTTTTGCACTGAGCCTTGCCTCTTGCGGCAATAATAACGTTGAAAGCAGCTCACAAAAGCCTTTGGAATCTTCGCAAATCAGCAGTGTGGCTTCAAAGGAAAATGAGAGTGAGGCAGCTTCTTCTGATGACCTTGCAGAAAAGGTTTCTCAGAAGGCAAGTGAGGCTCTTTCGCAGGGTGTTAATAATAGTATGACCGAGGTTGAAAAAGCAAAATTTTCTTATGATTGGCTTTTCTTCCATTTCAAGTACCGTGCTATGACTGTTGACCTTTCAAATGGTTACACAGATGGGCTCACACTTGAGCTCGCCGACTACTATTTTAGATACCACAAGGGCTCCTGCGAGCATTATGCAGCCGCACAAAAGGTTCTTTTAGAGGAGCTCGGCTTCGAGGTTCGTTACGTTGAGGGCGAAAGATACGATAGAGGCGCCGGCGTTTGGGGCGAGCACGTTTGGGTTATGATGAATGTCGGTGGCAACTGGTATCATGTTGACGGACTTTTCGGCGGAAACCACACCGCCGCCCTTTCAAGTATGTTCTGCGTTCCCGATAGTGCTATTGAGTCAACTCACCGTTGGGATAAAACAAAATATCCCGCCTGCACAAATCCGCAGATTTTAAAATAACTTTTACCAGTAAAGCGGTAAAAGGGAGGACACAATGAAAAAGTTTTCCTTGGCGGCAGTTTTGCTGTGTGTTTTTCTGCTTGCATCTTCCTGCAAGGGCGAAAAACTGCCCCAAAACAGCGACTTACTAAACACATCTTCTGAAATTACCAAAATAGAATCAAGTGCCATTGAGTCCGAAAGCAGTGAGGTTGCTGTTTCAAGCGAGATTTCTAAAACGGAATCTCAAGTGAGCAGTAGGACTGAGGGCTTAAATCCCTCGTCAAGCCTCGGTTCAATTTCGAGCAATCCCTCAGTTACAAGCAAAGTTCCCGTTTCAACAACACCCGAGCGCACCTTGGACGAGCTAAAATCGGAAAACTCCAAAAAAGCGCAGGAAATCATCAAAAAGATAACCAACGATAAGATGACCGATATCGAAAAAGCCAAGGCAACTTACCTCTGGCTTTATCCCAATTTCAAATATCGCACCACCAAGGTTGACCTTTCAAACGGCTACACCGAACAGCTCACTTGCGAATTAGCAAACTACTTTTTTAGATATAGGAAAGGCTCCTGCGAGCATTATGCAGCCGCACAAAAGGTTCTTTTGGAAGAACTCGGATTTGAGTGCTTCTATATAGAGGGCGAGCGCTATTCCTACTGGACGAAGGTGTGGGGAGAACACACCTGGCTTCACGTAAAATACGGCGAGGATATGTACCATGTTGACGGGCTATACGGCGGACTTTTCTACGAAAATGATAAAGTAAAAATGTTTATGGTTCCTGACAAGGCAGTCGAGAGAACCCACCGTTGGAATAAGGACACCTACTTACCATGCACAAAACCGCAGATTTTAAAATAAAGGGAGATAAAACAATGTTTGTTCTTGAAAAGATTAGAGAATATGCAAAGGATGAGGGCAGAAAGGCCGTAGTTTATAACGATAAGGCTATGACCTATGCAGAGCTTGAGAGAGCATCCAATGCCTTTGCTGATTATCTTCTTAAAAACTCAGATGATAAATCTCCCGTCGTAATTTACGGACATAAGGAAATGGAGTTTCTGCCTTGTATGTACGGCGCACTTAAAGCTGGCAGAGCCTATGTCCCCGTTGATATAACCTTCCCCACTGATAGACTTGAAATGGTCCTTTCCGACGTAGCTCCTAAGTTTTTTGTAACTCTTCGCGATACCGATGTTGCGATAGGCGAGGGAACAGAGCGCCTTGACATTTCTAAAATTGATGAAATTTTTGAAAACTACAAGGGTGGCGCTGTCGACAGCGAAAACTGGGTAAAACCCGAGGATAACTGCTACATTCTATTTACATCGGGTTCAACCGGTCGTCCTAAAGGTGTTCCCATAAATAGAGCAAACATTGAAAACCTTGCAAAATATCTCACACGTTGGTGCGATATAGATGCAGAAACCGAGGTTATCACAAACCAAATTTCCTTCTCGTTTGACGTTTCGGTTGTTTCGGTTTACGTTGGAGTTTCGCTCGGAAAAACCCTCTTCACAATCGATAAAGCGATGATGGAAACCCCGGCAAATCTCTATGAAGGCCTTACAAACTCAAATCTTTCTTTTTGGGTTTCAACTCCTTCTTTTGCAGAATTGTGCGCTATGTCGGAGAATTTCAATGAGAAAATGCTCCCCAAACTTCGCCGCTTCCTTTTCTGCGGCGAAACATTAACTCATAAATTAGTTGACCTTTTAAAGGAACGCTTCCCCAATGCCGATATCGTTAACACTTATGGTCCTACCGAGGCAACAGTTTTAGTTACCGCAAGTGTTATCACCGATGAAATGGCAAAGGACGAAAAGCCCATTCCTATCGGAGCACCTTTAGAGGAAGTCGAGTTTAGAATAGTGGATAAAGAGGGAAAACAGCTTGCCGATAACCAAATCGGCGAACTGCAGATAGTTTCCCACAATGTCGGACACGGATATTACGGCCGTCCCGACTTAACCCAGAAGGTTTTCTTTGAAACCGAGTCGAGAGGGGAAAAGAAGCGTGGCTACCGCACCGGTGACGCTTGCTACTCTCATAACGGACTTTATTACTTCTGCGGAAGAATGGATTTTCAGATTAAACTCAATGGTTACCGAATTGAACTTGAAGATATTGAAAACAATATGGTTAAGGTAGAAAACGTAAGCCGCGCAGTTGTAATCCCCGTTATGAACGAGGAAAAGGTTGATTACCTTGCTGCTTTTGTGCTTCTTACACACCCAATTGACACTCCTAAACTTCGTGAGATCGCTCGCATAAAGACAGAACTCGCCAAGTTTATCCCCGCATATATGGTTCCGAGAAAAATTGTTCTCTGCGACAGTCTGCCTACCAATACAAACGGTAAGGTTGATAGAAAAGTGCTCGCTGCACAGCTTTAAAAAGTGAGGAAAAAAGATGGTTCCTTTTGATTCATTGATGTTTTTCTATATCCTTATTCTTTCGCTTGTTCCTGCGATAGTTTTGGGACTTTTAGGAAAACCTATTAAATACTATGGCGCAGTTGTTTCTTTAGCATTTCTGCTGCTTATATTTAACACCCCAATAAAGCTTTTGTTTGTAGCGGTGTTTGCGCTGTGGCAGCTTCTACTTGTTAAAATCTTTCCGCTTGTCTTGAAGGCGAAAAAAGTTCGTCCACTTCTTTGGGTGTTCGTGCTGCTTTCAATCCTGCCTATGATTCTTACCAAATTTGGCATTGAAATCGGCGGCAGTGTTTTCGGAATTTTAGGCCTTTCGTATCTTACCTTCCGTGCCCTTCAGGTTATTATCGACACATACGATGGGCTTATTGAGAAAATCGGCATTTTTGAGTTTTTGTATTTTCTCTTGTTCTTCCCTTGTATAAGCGCTGGTCCTATCGACCGCTCAAGGAGATTTTCAAAGGAACTCAAAACTCCCTATACAAAAGAAGAATATAGAGAGCTCCTTCAAAAAGGTGTCTGGAAGCTTTTTAAGGGTGCATTTTATAACTTTGTTATTTCAAGCGTTATCTATTCCTATTGGATTTCGCCTCTCGGAAGCTCGCTTTTAGATACAATTTCATATATGTACGGCTACACACTATTCCTGTTCTTCAACTTTGCAGGCGGAAGCAGTATGGCAATCGGTACTGCCTATATTTTAGGTGTAAAGCTCGAGGAAAACTTCAATATGCCCTTCGGCGCAGTTGATATGAAGGATTTCTGGGCACGCTGGCATATTTCCTTATCCACTTGGCTTCGTGACTACGTTTATTCCCGTTTCGCCCTTGCGGCTTTAAAGGGCAAATGGTTTAAAGACCCTTTGACAGCTTCTTATTTGGGCTACATCATTACAATGATGACTATGGGAATTTGGCACGGCTTAGAACTCCATTATATAGTTTACGGCGCATATCACGGACTTTTAATGTGCTTAAACGACGTGCTTGACAATAAGGTTAAAGGCTTTAAAAAGGCAAAGAGAGATCCTAAGTGGCAACCCCTTTTCTGCCTTGTAACAATACATCTGTTTAGTTTCGGCCTGCTGATTTTCTCAGGCAAATTATTTTAGGAGGACTTAAAAAATGGAAGAAAAAATTTTACAAATCCTTGCAGACAAATGCGGAGTTGAGCCCGAGGATCTTAAAGAGGATATGGACATTGATATGTTTGAGGAAGGCCTTCTTGATTCTTTCGCAATGCTTGGCCTTATAGTAGATTTTGAGTCTGAACTTGGCATCAAGCTTGAAATCACCGAGATTGAAAGAAAAGATATCAACACACCCAATAAAGTGATTGAGCACCTTTCAAAGAGAGGATAGTAAAGTGAAAAAAATCATTTTGCGCGCCTTATCGCTTCTTCTTATTGTGTGCCTTATATTTGCGGCAACGCCATTTGTAATAAAGGCAACAATGCCCGATTATAAGGAAGAAATCGGAAGCGGTACGGACGACCTTAAAATTCAGGGAATTCATCTCTTAAAAGAGTCAGCAAAGAGAGAGGATAACGTTATAGTCTACGGCTCCTCTGAGCTTAGAACCGAATATATTAGCACACACCCTGCAAACTTCTTTGCAGGCAAAAGAACGGGCTTTCAGGTAAACCTCATCGGTCGAGGCTCTTGCCAGAGTATTATTCACGCAATGAGCATCGCCGCTTCAGGCGATAGCCTAAAAGGAGCTCCCGTCGTGCTTATAACCTCGCCTCAATCCTATGTTGAGGGGGGAATTACTCCCGATATGTTTTTTGCAAACTTTTCCAAACAGCAGTATATAACTATAATGTATGACTCTGATGTAAGTGACAATGTAAAGACACGCCTTTCCAAAAGAGTTGTTGAAATGTTAGGCAGATACGATAGCGAATTTGGAAAGCTTTCGGGCTATGATGATATTCGAGCACTTGCTAAAATGGGAGCAAGCGAAAACTTTGTTGCAAATGTCGGTAAAGCAGTCACTGCTCCATATTTCCTTTTTGAAAGACTTATGGCAGACAACCGAGATATGATTAAATCGGCGCAGCTTATAAATAAAACAGCGAATTATAATAAAGCTCCGCTTTCAAAAGAAATCGATTGGAAGAAGGAGAGCTTAGCCGCCGAGCAGATTGCTAAGCAGGAAACAACCAACAATGATTTCGGTATGCGAAACGACGACTATAAAAAGAACGTTGGAAATCATCTGAACAGATTTGAAAATAGAGATAAAAATCTATCATATAGCAATTCGGTTGAGTATTCCGATCTAAAGCTCCTTCTCGATATTTGCGTGGAGAAGGGAATAAGGCCAATGTTTGTAAGCGTCCCACTTCATGGTGAATGGTCGGATTACACCGGCTTTACAAAAGAGCGCCGAAAGGACTATTACAATAAGGTAGAGGGTACAGTCGCTCCCTACTGTGCAAAGTATGGCTTTGAGTATTTAGATTTAAGCTCTTACGAATACGAAAAATATTTCCTTTGTGACACAATGCACTTGGGATGGAAAGGGTGGCTTAAGGTCAATGAAGAAATTGATGCGTACTATCACAGATACTACGGCGAAGATTTATAATAACAGCTTTCTTCGTATCGGCTTTTATGTTCTTGTAATCGCTGCCCTCGTAGCGCTCTATCTTTTTACAGACGGACAGAAAATCGAATTTGTTTATAACGACTTTTGATATAAGGAGAACAAAAAATGGAAAAAACTATGGATTTAAAACAGCTCTTTGCTACTGCAGAGTCTTACGCTGACAAAACCATTACAGTTTGCGGCTGGGTTAAAACTATCCGCAGCTCCAAGGCAATCGGTTTTATCGAGCTTAATGACGGAACCTGCTTTAAAAATCTTCAGATCGTTTTTGAGGATAGCAAAATCAGCAACTTCGCTGAAATCGAAAAGCTCAATGTCGGTAGCGCAATTTACGTAGAGGGTAAGGTAGTGCTTACTCCTGAAATGCGTCAGCCCTTCGAGATTCACGCAGAGAAAATTGAAATTGAGGGCGAGTCACCTAATGATTATCCTTTACAGAAAAAGCGCCACAGCCCCGAATTTTTAAGAACAATCGCACATCTCCGTGCAAGAACAAACCTCTACGGAGCGGCTTTCCGCGTTCGTTCTGTTGCAGCTTACGCAATTCATAAGTTCTTCCAGGAGAGCGGCTTTGTTTATGTTCATACACCCATCATCACAGGCAGTGACTGTGAGGGAGCGGGTGAAATGTTCAGGGTCAGCACCATTGACCCCGAAAATCCTCCTCGCAACGAGGATGGAACTATCGACTGGTCGCAGGACTTTTTCGGCAAACAAACTCAGCTTACCGTTTCAGGTCAGCTTGAGGGCGAGTGTATGGCAATGGCTTTCGGAAAGATTTACACCTTTGGTCCCACCTTCCGCGCCGAAAACTCCAACACTCAGCGCCACGCCGCAGAGTTCTGGATGGTTGAGCCCGAAATTGCATTCTGCGAGCTTTCCGATGTTATGGACACCGCTCAGAATATGATTAAATTCGTTATAAACTATGTATTCGAAAATTGCCCCGACGAGCTTAACTTCTTTAATTCCTTTGTAGATAAGGGACTTATCGAGCGTCTTAAGTTCGTTGCAGAATCGCCTTTCATCCGTATGTCTTATACCGACGCTGTTAAAGAGCTTGAAAAAGTAAACGATAGATTTACATTTAAGGCATATTGGGGCTGCGACCTTCAGACAGAGCACGAAAGATATCTTACTGAGGAGCTCTGCAAATGCCCCGTATTTGTAACCGACTATCCCAAGGAGATCAAGGCATTCTATATGCGTCAAAACGAAGACGGCAAAACTGTTGGAGCAGTTGACCTTCTCGTTCCCGGAATCGGAGAAATCATCGGCGGTAGCCAGAGAGAAGAACGCCTTGACATTCTCACTGATAGAATCAAAGAGCTCGGTCTTAACGAGGAAGATTACTCTTGGTATCTTGACCTTCGTAAATATGGCGGCGCTCGTCACGGCGGCTTCGGTCTTGGATTTGAAAGACTTATTATGTACCTTACTGGTATTTCTAATATCCGTGACGTGCTACTTTTCCCCAGAACAGTAGGAAATGCTGAATTTTAATTAAAGGAACATAAAAAGATGGCAAAAATACAGATAGTTGCGCTCCCCGTAATCCGCAGACTGCCGAGATATTATCGATTTGTCTGCTCGCTTATGGCAGAGGGCATAGAGAGAATTTCCTCAAAGGAGCTCTCTGAGAGAATGGGACTTACCGCTTCACAGATTCGTCAGGATTTAAACTGCTTCGGCGGCTTCGGTCAGCAAGGCTACGGCTACAATCTTTCGGTGCTTAAAGAGGAAATTGCCAAGATTTTAAACCTTGATAACAAGATTAAAACCATTCTTGTCGGAGCAGGAAAAATCGGTAAGGCGGTTTGCACAAGAATTGACTTTGAGTCAAGAGGCTTTGAGCTTTTAAAGGCTTTTGATAAGTCTACCGATGTTATAGGAAAGGTTATCGGGGGTATAGAGGTTGCCGATAGCGAAACCTTAAACGAATTCTGTGAGCAAAACGAGGTTAAGGCTGCAATTGTATGCGTTCCCGATGAAAACGCAAAAGAGGTTGTAGAGAATCTTCTTTCGCTTGGAATTAAGGTTTTTTGGAACTACACGCAGTACGATATCGTGCTTTCTCACCCCGAATATAAGCTTGCAGTCGAAAATGTTCATCTAAACGACAGTTTAATGACACTTCGCTATCTTGCAAAGGAAATCAATGAGTAATTTATAGCACACAAAGTGCTTTAAGGAGGATATTTATGAATAAGTTACATGCTGGTTTTGGAAGAGTTAACATCACACCTATGATGGGAATCCCCATAAGCGGATATTTTGTTCCCAGATATGCAGACGGTGTTCTTGATGAGCTCGAAATCAATGCTCTCGCCCTTGCTTGCGGAGAAACTAAGGTTGTTATGCTCAGCGCTGACCTTATTGGTATCAAGCAGGCTGTATCCGAGAGATTCAGAAGACATATTGCAGAGGTTTGCGATATTCCTTTTGAAGCTATCTATCTGCACGCTACCCACACCCACACCGGCCCCGCTACAAGACTTGAGAGTCTGCGCAACGGAGACGATGAAAAAGCGATTGTTGGTGATAAATTAGTCGAAGAGTATATCGAATTCTTATATCACAGATTTGCAGATGCCGCAAAGATGGCATTTGATGATCTCAAACCCGCTAAAATGGGCTTTGCAGTAGGTAAGGCTGCTAATATCGCATTCGTCCGCCGCTATATTATGAAGGACGGAAGCATCAGAACTAACCCCGGTGTAAATAACCCTGACGTTGTTCGCCCCGTTGGCGACATTGACGACAGAGTTAATGTTCTTAGATTTGATCAGGAAGGCGGAAAAAGCCTTGTTCTCGCTAACGTAGGTAACCACCCCGACGTTGTTGGAGGATGCAAGATTTCTGCTGACTGGCCCGGCCTTACAAGACACACCTTTGAAAAAGCAGTTGACAACACTCGTTGCATCTTCTTCAACGGCTGTCAGGGCGATGTAAACCACGTTAATGTTAAACCCTGGCCCGGCTTCCTCAACGACACCTTCAATGATTTTGACAATGTTTCCCGTGGTTACGGTCACGCAATACATATGGGCAGAGTTGTTGCAGGCGCAATTATGCAGGTTTTTGATAAGGTTGCCTACACTGATGTTGACTCCATCCGCTATGCTCAAAAGGTGCTTCAGGTTCCTTCCAATATGCCAAAGCCCGAGGAGGTTCCCGAGGCTATCCGTATCAATGAACTCCATAAGGCTGGCAGAGACAACGAGCTTCCCTATGAGGGTATGATGCTCACAACAGTTCTTGGAGAGGCAGCAAGAATGGTTCGCCTTAAAGACGGCCCCGAATCCTTCCCCATGACGCTCTCCGCTATTGCAATCGGCAATGTTGTTCTTTCGGGTATCCCCGGCGAGCCCTTTAACGGAATCAGCAAGGGAATTAAAGCCGCAGAGGGTTGGGATCTCATTCTTCCCACCTGTATCACAAACGGCTATGAGGGATATTTCCCCATGATAGATGCTTATGAGCAGGGCGGATATGAGGCTCGCTCTTCCGGATTTAAGGCTGGCGTTGCAGAACTTATTATCGAAGAGTCTAAGAAGCTTATGGAAACCCTTAAATAAAAAAGTAAAACTCCTTCAAGACCTTGCCTTGAAGGAGTTTTTTAGTTGTTTCTTGTGTGTCCCAATTTTTTATACATTGAATTTACTCGGTCTTTAAGTGCATTGTGTTCTGAAAGCGCGAGTCTGCTGTCATTTTCAAGTATTTCTGCAGCATATTTCTGTGCTTTTTCAAGTGCTACCGAATCCGAAAGTAAATCTGCGGTATGCAGAGTAGGAAGTCCGTGCTGCCTGTCGCCGAAGAAGTCACCGGGGCCTCGTTGCTCTAAGTCAAATTTAGCAATCTCAAATCCGTCGCTCGTCTTTGTCATAATAGAAAGGCGAGCCTTTGCATTTTCAGAACTGCTATCCGAAACGAGAATACAATGCGATTGCTCGCTGCCTCGTCCAACTCGTCCTCTTAATTGATGAAGCTGTGAAAGCCCAAATCTGTCGGCATTTTCAATCATCATGACTGTTGCATTAGAAACGTCAACACCAACTTCAATAACGGTAGTTGAAACCAAAATATCAATGCTTCCGCTTCTGAAATCTGTCATAACCGCATCTTTTTCGATAGGCTTCATTCTGCCGTGTAGAAGACCGATTTTGCAGTCCTTAAAATAAGCGCACAGTTTTTCATAGTATTGTGTTGCTGACTCAATGTCGAGCTCAGACTCTTCAACTGCAGGGCAAACAATGTAAGCCTGCCTGCCGCTTTTTATTTCTTTTTCGATAAATGAGAGGGCACGAACTCTCTTTTTAGTGTCTATAAGATATGTTTTAACGCTTTTTCTGCCACTTGGAAGCTCGTCTAAAACGGAAATGTCAAGATCTCCGTAAATAGTAAGGGCAAGAGAGCGGGGAATAGGCGTTGCCGACATAATGAGCGTGTGCGGAAATTTACCCTTTGAAATAAGCGATGCTCTCTGAGAAACGCCAAAGCGATGCTGCTCGTCAGCAATTACGAGTGAGAGATTATTGAATTCAACCGCCTTTTCGATAAGTGCGTGTGTTCCGCATAAAACCTTTATATCTCCGCGCGCGGTTGCCTCTAAAATGTTCCTTTTATCTTTTGCACTTGTGCTTCCTGTAAGAAGTGCGACAGTAATTTTAAAAGGCTCTAACTGTTTAGAGAGCGTTTTAAAATGCTGAGCGGCAAGTATTTCGGTTGGCGCCATAAAGGCACATTGCCCGCCATTTTTAGAAACGGCATATAATAGCGCCGCCGCAACTAAGGTTTTTCCCGATCCTACGTCTCCTTGCAGAAGCCTGTTCATACATCTGTTGCCCTGCATATCAGAAATTGCGGTTTCAATAGCCTTTGTCTGTGCATTTGTTGGGGTAAAGGGTAGGGAACTTAAAAACTCCGATATATCGATATTTTCGAGCTTGAAGGTAGACTCTTGCCTTGCTTTTCGCTTCATTCCCGCCATAGCAAGCTGAAGACATAAAAGCTCTTCTAATATAAAGAGCTTTCGAGCCTCTGCGGCATCACTTAGCTTTTTGGGGAAATGAATATTCTCAAAAGCGGTAATGTTATTAGCCAAGCCTTCTTTTTTAAGTATTTCATCAGGTAGGCAGGTGTTATTAAATTTGCCAAGCCCGTCTAATGCCGAGCGGATATTTGCCGCAATCATTTTGTGCGAAAGTCCCGCAGTTAAGGGATAGTGCGGCTGCATAGAGGTTGCCGCATTTTTGGGAATGAAAAGGGGAACGGAAAGCTCGGGATAAAAAGGCGTACCTGAGAGTTTTCCGTAAAATATGTATTGCTCGCCCGTTTTAAGAGCCTCATAGGCAAATTTGTTGCTAAAAAAAGTAATGGTAACAGCATTTTGGGAACTATCAAGTGCTATTAATTTGAAAATAGTTGTTCCTCCACGAACACGTAGGGGAGCAAATTTTTCAGTAACCTTAGCGAGAATAGTAGCGGTGTCCCCAATACGAAAATCGTCAAGCGTGCCTTCACTCGTAAAGTCGATATAAGAGCGCGGAAAATGATGAATAAGGTCAGAAACCGTTTGTATTCCGAGCTTTTTATAAAGCTCAGCTCGTTTTTCGCCGATTTTATTAACCTCAACTATGGGCGAATTTAAACTTAGTATAGGGAACACCTCCTTTTTTAAAATAAAGGGCGAAACGGATTATTCCGCTCGCCCTATTTTAGTTATTCAACAGAAATAATATAGTAATAAACAGGCTGGCCGCCCTCAACGAGAGAGATATCAATGTTATCGGGAATCTTAAGGCGCAGAGCGTCAACCATAGCTTCGGCCTGAGCTTCTGTAACTCCCTCACCATAAAGAATGGTGATAAAGGCAGATTCCTTTTTAAGAAGTGATTTTATGAGCTTAACAGCAGCCTTTTCAAGATCCTTTTCAACGAATGAAAGCTTTCCGTTAGCAAGGCATAAAAGCTCGCCTTCTTTGATGTTGTAGCCCTCATAGTCAGAGTCACGAGCAGCAAATGTAATCTGTCCGCTGCCAACATTCTCGGCGGCTCTCATCATTTCCATGTGGTTATCCTCGGCAGATGCGCTCTCATCAAAGCAGAGCATAGCCGAAAGACCCTGAGGAATTGTGCGAGTGTGGAGAACCATAACCTTGCGGTCCGCAAGAGGAACTGCCTGCTCAGCTGCCATAATGATGTTTTTGTTGTTAGGAAGAACAAAAACTGTCTTAGCAGGGATAGACTGAATTGCAGCTAAAATATCATCGGTGCTGGGATTCATTGTCTGTCCGCCGCTGACGATCTTGTCAACGCCGAGGTCAGAGAATAACTGAGAAACGCCTTCGCCTGCGCAAACGGAAACAAATCCGAATTCAACGTTAGGATCAACAGGAACGTACTCGGGGGCGGCGGGGGCAGCAGCCTCTGCCTCAACACGATTGGCAAACTGCTCGCGCATATTCTCAATCTTCATATTAGTGAGCATACCGTGTTTAAGACCCTGCTGAAGTGCGTTTCCGGGATTGTCGGTATGAACGTGAACTTTGATAATGTCCTCGTCATCAACCACAACAACGCTGTCACCGATTGACTCTAAATATGCTCTCAGTGAGAGGGGATCAAGAGTAACCTTTTTGTCTTTCTGAACGATAAACTCTGTGCAGTAGGTAAATGTAATTTCTTCCTCGAGCTGAGCAAGATTAGCTTCCTTCTGCACGCTGGGGGATGCAGCAGAATTTTCCTGTGCTGCAATAATAACGCCGTCACGGAAAACAGAGCGCATACCCTCGAATATTACACAAAGACCTTTGCCACCTGCGTCAACTACGCCTGCCTTTTTAAGAACAGGGAGTATCTCGGGAGTCTTTGCAAGAGCCTCGTTAGCCGATTTGCAAACATAATCCCAGAAAGCTACGAAATCATCGCTTTTCTCGGCGAAGGCTAATGCTCTTTTAGCAGTAAGTCTTATAACAGTAAGAATTGTACCCTCTGTGGGCTTCATAACCGCTTTATAAGCAGATTCGGTTCCCGAAACGAGACCGTTTGCAACATCCTTTACAGTTGCGCTCTCGCAACCTGCAAGACCCTTTGCAATTCCTCTGAATATAAGCGAGAGAATAACGCCCGAATTTCCTCGTGCACCACGAAGAAGGGCAGAAGCGGCAGTCGAAGCAGCATCTGCAACGGTGCAGTCATCGCTAAGACGAGCAAGTTCTCTTGCTGCGGCATTTATAGTCATTGACATATTTGTACCTGTGTCTCCGTCAGGTACGGGGAATACGTTGAGCTCGTCGATTTGCTGCTTTTGAGCGGTAATATTATTAGCACCGCTAATCAGCGCATCGCGAAATATAGAGCCTGTAATCACAATTGCACTCTCCTTAAAAACCTACGTGGCAAACTTATCTATCGGATGTTCCGTCAACAAAAACGTTGACCTTGGAAACTTCAAGACCGGTAGCGTCCTCCACGGTGTATTTAACCTTATTGACAATACTTTTTACAATGGCTGGAATGTTAACGCCGAAAGAAACGATAATGTGCAAGTCAATAACAAGCTTGTTATCAACAGCTTTAACACGCACGCCCTTATCAAGTGTTCTTCTTACTGAAACGAGCTGCTTCAGTCCGTCAACAGTTCCGCTGGTCGCCATTCCGGAAACTCCGAAACATGAGGAAGCGACATAGCCAACAAGATTGGCAAAGAATTCCCCGGAAATCTCAATTACTCCGAGATGTGTTTCGATTTTTACCATAAAAGCGAACCTCCTTACAAAATTTACATCTTATTGTATCACATTTTTTATAAAAAATCAATCATTATTTACAGATTCTGCTGTTCTTATATAGTGAAATAAATATTGTTGTGCAATTCCACCGTATTTTATTGCAAATTCGGGCAGTCCTTGGGGATAATAGTTTTCCATAATTCGCTTTATCCATACGTCTTTTGGGAATGCATCTAACTTGTGAAAGCCGAAAAGAAGAACACAGTCCGCAACCTTGGGACCAACCCCGTTTATCTTCATAAGCATTTCTCTTGCATTGTCAAGATCGGCTCTCTCAATTTCATCAAAGTTTACCTCGCCTGAATAAACCTTTTTTGCAGCGTCTATAATGTACTTAGCTCGAAAACCGCTTCGAAGCGGTGCTAAATCCTCTACCGAAAGGGAAGACAGCTTTTCTGCACTCGGAAAAGAAAATGCTCCGCCCCCAATATCCTCTCCGAAATTCTCGCAAAGCCTATCGATTATTCCTGCAATTCGTTTTATGTTGTTGTTTTGCGAAATGATAAAAGAGCAAAGCGTTTCCCAAGGCTCCTGCCTTAGTATTCTAATTCCACCTGCATATTCTATGGCACTCTTTAAGGTTTTATCCTCTGCAAGAATAGAATTTATGGCGTCATAGTCCTCGTCAAAGCTAAGATAGGCGGCAACATACTTATCTGCAAATTCTTGCTCGCAGTTTATGTAGAGTGTATCTCCCTGAATTTTAAATTTAAGCTCTCTATTGAGCGCGACACCGCAGAAAACGCCATCCTCATTCTCTGTAAAGCGAAAACACTGTCCACATTCAAGGGTCTGTTTTAAATTAAACTTAGGCGGCATTTTAAGACGGGCAGGAAAGTCTTTTATAGATTTCATCGAATTTCCTCCGATTTTTTCATATTTCTTCTTCCATTATAGCAAATTTGTGTTATAATTAAAACAGTAAATTTTGTAAATAAGGTGATTTTTTTGGGAGAAAGAATTTATACAATTCCTGTAAATGAAGTTTTTGAGGAAAAATGCGGATGTCCTATCTGCCGTCTGAGAGATATTTTAGAGGAAAGAAGCCTCGAGTATGTTCTTGGACCAGCTATGATGGAGGACGATGTCAGAACTGATACAAACAAGCTCGGCTTCTGCAAGGAGCATTTCTTTATGATGGCATCCCGACGCGCAAGACTTCCGCTTGCTCTTATTATGGAAACTCATCTTGACGAGATGGCAAAGGATATTAAGAAGAAAAAAGCTCGCCCTGACAAAAAGGAAATTAAGGCAAAGGATGTTGAGAAGAAAACCTGCTTTGTCTGTCAGCGCATTAAGTGGGCAGAAGAGAGAATGTATGCAACCATAGCTAAGCTTTACAGTGAGGAAATGGATTTCAGAGAGCTATTTAGAGCGCAAGAGCAAATTTGCTTTGCTCATTACCGCGAGCTTCACGCATTCTCAGCTCCGCTTGTTTCTTCAAGATGGAGAAGCGAGTTTGAAAAGGATGTCGATACGCTTACATTAAATGCAATCTCAAGCCTCAGAGACGATGTGCATCATTTTACAACAATGTTTGACTATCGAAACTCAGGCGAAAATGCCGATTTTGGAAATTCAAGGGATTCTATCGAAAGAGCAATAAAATATCTAACAACAAGAATGCCGGGTGAAAAATAAATGAAAAACAAAATAGCAAAGGTCGGGGAAGTGGCGTGGTTTTTTGGCCTTATATTCTGCGCTCTCGGCGTTTGCTTAACAGTAAGATGTGATTTCGGTGTGTCAATGATGATCGCACCGGGATATATATTGTATCTTAAGATATCACAGCTCATACCGTGGTTTACTCTCGGAATGTCGCAGTATCTCGTGCAAGGAAGCTTAATAATAGCTCTAAGCATATTTATGCGCAAATTTAAGCTAAAATATATAATGTGCTTTTTTACAGCGGTTGTACACGGAATTTTCGTTGACCTTTGGAACCTAATATTACAGCCTATACCATGCGAGAGTATAGTTGAGAGAATGATTTTCTTTGCGATTGGAACGAGCATAACTTCTCTTGCAATTGCGCTTATGCTAAGAACCTATCTCCCACAGGAAGTTCACGAGCTTGTCGTTAAAGAATTTTCGTTAAAATCAAAGATTTCTGTAAACAAAGTAAAATGGATATACGATATTTCCTTCCTCGCTTTAGGCATTGTTTTGATGATTTGCCTATTCAGAACATTTTCTCTTGAAATGATAGGAATCGGCACAGTTGCGATGACTATTTTAAATACACCGCTTATAACAATGTGGGGAAAACTAATTGACAAGTTTTTCTCCTTTACACCGATTTCAAGCAAATTTTATAGCGTTTTTGAAAAAATAATGGATTAAAAAAGCCTGCCGGAAAATTCGGCAGGCTTTTTTCTACCAAAAGTTGATTTACATAATTTCCCATTATTCATTCGATATGAATATTTTAAATGGCATTAGATTAGGGTTTTTCACATTTTCCACCGTGTTTTCCACATAGAAAAAATAAAATATTCATCGAATTATGTAAACTAATTTATTTACAAAAAGTATAGAAACAATTTTCTGCAGCGAAAAACCGCATATTTTATAAGTCTTTGCTCCAAAATATAATAAAATGAAAATTGGTAGGTAAGTGCTATGATAAGAGGAGCAAAAAAGCAGATAATCGAAGTTCTAAACACTGAAAATGAGTATTTCGAAAAGGCTATTTTGGTTGTTTCGGCGGAATATAACGAGCTTTCAAAGCTGAAACTCGATAAGTACGCAAAGGAGTATATTTCCGATATAAATTGGAGCCAAATTGCAAATGAAAAGCCTTTAAAAAAGAAATCAGACCGAGTAAAAAGACTTTTTTCTGTTCTTAAATATTTTGCAGTTTCGGGCGCAGGCGCAATAATAACATATTTTATTATAAGATAGAAAAAAAGTATTGGATTTTGTGTTATAGTATGATATAATGTCAATATATAGAATTTTATTTGAGATTTCATATAAGGATGTTACGTTATGGATAAAAGAAAAAACTTCAGGAGAGAAAGTGAAAGCGAGCGCGAGCCCTCGTATATTGTCGGCAGAAATGCAGTTTTGGAGGCGCTTCGCTCTGGTAGAGAACTTGATTTTGTAACAGTGCAAAAGGGTGAACTGCACGGAAGCATAAACGAGATTCTTTCCCTTTGCAAAAAGAATAACGTAATCGTTAAGGAAGCGGAGGCAGGTAAGCTTTCTGATCTTTCGGGAGGTATGGCTCATCAGGGCGTTATAGCACAGCCTTCGGCCGTTACATATGTAAGCGTTGATGATATTTTAAAGATTGCAGAGGATAGGGACGAAAAGCCCTTTATCATTATTGCTGATCAGATTGAAGACCCCCACAACCTCGGCGCCATTATAAGAACAGCCGAAGCCTGCGGAGTTCACGGGGTCATTATTCCTAAAAGACGAAGTGTTGGCGCAAATGCAACGGTTTACAAAACCTCGGCGGGCGCTCTTTCGCACATGGCGGTTGCAAGGGTTACAAACCTTACTGAAACCATTAAGGACCTTAAAAATAAAGGTGTCTGGATTTACGGAGCCGAGGCAAAAGGCGAGTGTTACTGTAATGTCAAATTTGATGGAGCTGTTGCCCTTGTGATTGGCTCGGAGGGCAGAGGAATTTCCGACCTTGTTTTAAAACAGTGTGACTTTGTGGTTTCTCTGTTTATGAAGGGGAAAGTAAATTCCTTAAACGCTTCTGTAGCAGGTGGAATTCTTATGTATGAAATCGCGCGCCAGCGTTTATAATCGGATAGGAGGAAGAAGATTGAATAACAAATATTCGGTTGATGATATACTCAGCGAGCTTGAAAATAAAAAGAACGCCGCTAAAACTTCGGACGATGAGTTTTCGAAAATAATGGAGGAAATCCTCGGCAAGAAACCTGCCGAGACGGCAAAGCCTACTATCAAAGAGGAACCTAAGCCTCAACCTAATACGGAGCCAAAGGCAGAAACTAAACCAGAGCCTAAGCCCGAGCCTAAAAAAGAGGTGAAGCCTGAAGTAAAGTCAGAGCCTGTGGCAGAAGCGAAGGTTTCCGAGAAAAAAGAAGAGCCGAAGAAACCCAGTGGTGACACAATCACCTTTGATAAAGCTGAGGTTGTTAAAAGGGCAGAGAAAACTGAGAATTTTAAGGTTAAAATTAATTACGAGGAAGAAGAAAAAGAGTCCTTTATCGAGGAAGAAAAAATTGTTCCGAGTAAGGCGGCTTTTGAGGATGCAACCATTCAGATGGAACCCTTCGGAATTACGCAGAACACAGAGCCTGAGCCCAAAATGGAGTCTGTAAACCAGGATCTTGTAGAGTTCCGTGAAAGCCGCAAGCAAAAGGTTGAAAAATTCGTTCTCTTTGGCGATGATGAAGAGGAAAACGAACCAGAAGCCGAGCCTATTGAACCTGAAGGGGACGTTAAAACCATCGAGGACTTTAATGATTACTCTGAAGCCACTGCAATCGCAAAGGATCTTTCCGGAATTAAGGCAAGCCTTACGCTGCGACTTATCGTTCTTTCGGCCCTTAGTTTGTTTTCCGCATATATTGAGCTTGGAAGTTACTTAAGAATACCAATTCCCGATATTTTTTCTCGTACGGCGCAACCGCTTTCTTACCTGATTGTTAGTGTGCTTGTATTCGTGGCGGCACTTCTTGTCTCCGCTCCTGCAGTTTTTGGAGGATTATCCTCGCTCTTCGGCTTTAAGTCTGATGGAGATTCACTGCTTTCAGTTGCAAGCCTTGGTGCTGCGGCACAGTACGTGGTATTGTTTGCGTCGCCTTCGTATATCGCAGGCCAAAGGAACACCATTTTCGTTTACGGCTTTATTGCTATTTTAAGTATGCTCTTTAATACAATCGGAAAGCTTCTTATCATTAAAAGAGTAAAGCTAAACTTCCGTTTCGTTTCAGGTGGCTATGAAAAATATGCGGTAATCTCCGCTGAAAGCGAAAGACTTGATAACTTCGTTAAAGAACAGTTTGATACCACCTATGCAGGTGTTTCTGTTCCTAAAAAGACTGATTTTATTGGCGGTTTCTTAGGTTACTCCTATCGTGAGGATATCTCTGATAATATCAGTAAGTTCCTTTCTCCCATTCTGCTTTTTGGAGCGATTATTTTAGGAGTTATAAGCTTTGTATTCGAGAGAGATTTGCAGAAGGCGGTTTCAACCCTTTCTGCCACCACAGTTATTTGCGCTCCAGTTTCTGCAATGCTTTGTGTAAACCTTCCTCTTATGAGAGCTGCTAAAAAGCTTATTTCTCGAGGAACTATGATTTCCGGTCTTGCAGCATGCAATGAGGTGTACGACACAAATTGTGTCCTTGTTAAATCTGCCGATCTTTTCCCAAAAGGCTCTATTCAGCTTAGCGCAATTAAAACCTTTGCCGCAGGTAAAATTGACGATGTTATCTTAGATGCCGCAAGCGTTGTAATTCGTGCTGAGAGCGATCTTTCCGAGGTTTTCCTTTCGGTTATCGGCGGAAGACGTGACCTACTGCGTGAAGTTGACAGTATAGTTTACGAAGAGTCTATGGGCCTTAGCGCATGGGTCGATTCAAAGAGAATACTTATTGGAAACCGTGAACTTATCAGTAACCATGGAATTGATGTTCCATCAAAGGATTATGAGGATAGATATCTAAACAGTGGCATGGATATGGTCTACCTCGCGGAATCGGGTCAGCTTGTTGCTGTGTTCCTTATTCAATATAAGCCCGGTGTTCAGATTAAAAAGGCTATGCGTGCACTTAAGGCTCTCGGTATCGGTGTTGTCGTCGCTTCAACCGACCCCAATATAAATTCCGAGAAAATCGCTAAAATCTTTGACGTTGATTTAGAAATGATCAGAACCGTTCCTGCAGATAAGCAGGGCGAAACTGAGAGACTGCTTCGTCCGAGCAGTAGGGAAAATAGTGGTGTTGCAAGTATTTCGAGTTTTTCGGCGTTTGTGCAGAGTATTTATGCCTCTATTCGCTTAAAATCCATTGCAACCCTCGCTGTCTGTCTGCAGACCGTTGGAGTGATATTAGCCTTCGCTCTTATGGGATTTTTCACGGTGGTTGCAGGAAGCGTAAATCTTCCTCTTGGCGCCATTGTGCTATATCAGATGTTCTGGCTTTTCGCCGTTTGTGTTGTGCCTATGTTCCGAAACTTTAAAATTTAAATTAGTACATTTTAAGCCCTACCGATTCATATAAATCGGTAGGGCAACTTTTTTTATAAAAATCTAAAGTTTATATTGAAATATGGTAAATTGTATAGTATAATATAGAAAATTGCATAAAAAATATTCTAAATGTTAGCAATTTTTATCATTTTTACCAAATAAGGAGCGTAGATAGCAATGAAACAGTATTCGACCGAAAACATCAGAAACATAGCTTTAGCCGGTCACGGTGGAAGCGGAAAGACCACTTTAGCGGAGGCTCTGCTTTTTAAAGCAGGAGCAACCGATAGATTCGGAAAAATTTCTGATGGAAATACAGTGTGTGACTTTGATGCAGAAGAAATCAAGAGAAAAACTTCTGTTCTGTCAGCTCTTGCTCCTTACGAGTGGAAGGATTGTAAAGTAAATCTAATTGACACTCCGGGCGCATTCGATTTTGAAGCCGGTGTTATTGAGGGCATCGCCGCATCGGACACCGTTATTATAGAGCTTTCGGGTAAATCAGGCGTAACAGTCGGCGCACAAAGAGCTTGGGATATCGCTCAGGCACAAGGCAAATCTGTTATGTTCTTTATATCTAAGCTTGACCGCGAAAGCGCAAACTTTATGAAGGTTTATGGCGAGCTTCGTGAGCTTTACGGACACGCCGTTTGTCCCGTTGTCGTGCCGCACGGAAAAGAAGGGCACGTTGAGTGCTACATAGACATAGCAAAGCATAAGGCCTTCGCTTATGACGATAAGGGAAATGAAACCGAAACTCCCGTTCCTGAGGATGCATTTTTACAGGAAGCACACGATATGCTTGTTGAAACAGTCGCAGAGTCGGACGATGAGCTTATGGAAAAATATTTTGCAGGCGAGTCATTTACCGATGAGGAAATCATCAAAGGACTTCGTAAGGGCGTTTGCTCGGGCAAGGTTGCTCCCGTTTTCTGCGGAAGCGCACTTTTCCTCTCGGCAATTGATATGTTCCTCTATGCAATAAAGCATTATGCGCCTTCTCCCAAGGATAAAAAGGAATTTGCATTTGATAAAGAGGGTAATGAGGTTGAAATTCCTTGTGATGAAGCTGCTCCTGCAGTTGTTCACATATTTAAAACAGTTGCCGACCCCTTCGTCGGTAAGCTCTCGTATTTCAAGGTTCTCGCAGGTAAAATTTCAAGTGACGATACCCTTGTAAACACAACAACGGGTCAAACCGAGAAAATCGGCAAACTCGTTTACATTAAGGGCAAGAAGCAAGAAGATGTTAAAACCATCACGGCAGGCGATATAGGCGCCGTTGCTAAGCTTGCTACAACTGCAACGGGTGACTGCCTCTGCGCTGCTTCACGTCAGTTTAAGGCTAAGCCTCTTGCATTCCCTAATCCTACACTCAGTCAGGCCGTAGTACCCAAGAACAAGGGTGATGAAGGCAAGATTTCTCAGAGCATTCAGAGACTTCGCGAGGAAGACCCCACCCTCGTTTTTGCAACTAACCCCGAAACTCGTCAGCAGGTTATTTCGGGTCTCGGTGAGCAGCATCTTGATGTTGTCGTTTCCAAGCTTAAATCCAAGTTCGGACTTGAGGTTGTCTTAGAAAAAGCAAGAGTTCCTTACCGTGAAACTATCAAGAAAAAGGTTAAGGTTCAGGGCAAATATAAGAAACAATCGGGCGGACACGGTCAGTATGGCGATGTTTGGATTGAATTTGAGCCTTGTGAGGGCGAGGATATGATATTTGAGGAGAAGGTATTCGGCGGCGCTGTTCCCAAGAATTTCTTCCCCGCCGTTGAAAAGGGTCTTCGCGATAGTATGGCAAAGGGCTTTAAGGCAGGCTATCCTATGGTGGGTGTAAAAGCCACACTTGTTGACGGATCCTACCACCCCGTTGACTCCTCCGAAATGTCCTTTAAGCTCGCAGCTAACGTTGCTTACAAAAATGCAATGGCAGAAGCCAATCCCGTCCTCTTAGAGCCTATCGTCAAATTAACCGCAAAGGTTCCAGAGGCTAACACGGGCGACATTATGGGCGACTTAAATAAGCGCCGCGGCAGAGTTTTAGGTATGAATCCTATCGGACGCGGTATGAGTGAAATCGAGGCTGAGGTTCCTATGTCAGAAACCGACGACTTCACAACCGTCCTTCGCTCCGTAACTCAGGGCAAGGGAAGCTTTGAGATGGTATTTGAACGCTACGAACAGCTTCCTTCAATGCTTGAAGAAAAGGTTATTGCCGACAATAAGGCAAATATAGACGAATAACAAAATAAAAACCGCAGACGAAAGTCTGCGGTTTTTGTGTTTTAAACTTAATTTAGGCTTCCATTTCTTTAAGGAATGCGGCTTTGTCCTCGGCCTTGTAGTAAGCAGAGCCTGCAACAAAGGTGTCTGCGCCGTTTTCCTTGCAGATTTTACCTGTAACAAGATCAACTCCGCCGTCAACCTCGAGTCTACATTCGGGATTAACTTCGTTGAGTCTTTCTCTGATAGCCTTGAGCTTGGGCATCATATCAGCCATAAACTTTTGTCCGCCAAAGCCGGGCTCAACTGTCATAACAAGAACTAAGTCAAGGTCTTTAATAATAGGCTCGATGGCGGAGAGGTCGGTTGCTGGCTTAATAGAAATGCCTGCCTTAACGCCCATTTCCTTAATCTTTTTTATAGCCTCTTTGGTGTTTTCGAGGGTATCTGCCTCAATGTGAATTGTAAGATAGTCTGCACCAGCCTTGCAGAAGTTCTCGACGTAACGGATAGGCTCTTTTATCATAAGATGAACATCGAGGACCATATCAGTGATTTTTCTGATATCCGAAACAATGGAATAGCCGAAAGAAAGGTTGGGAACAAAGGCGCCGTCCATACAATCGATATGTATCCACTTAACGCCGTTCTGCTCGGTTTTTTTTATGTCATTTCCAAGGTCTAAGGAATTAGCTGCAAGAATTGAAGGGGAGAGGATTCTCATTTTAAAATCTCCTTATTGTTAAGTCTTTTTCCAACTGCTCCGCCGGGATGAATAAGAGCAAACTGTTCTTTCTGATAACCGGTTTCCTCAATAACAGCGGTCTGAAGAGCGTGGAAGAGCATGCAAAGTGCGGTTGTACTTGTAGTGCCCTGCATATTGAATTTGTCTGTCTCGCGATTTACGTGCTGCTTGATAACAACGTCAGCAGCTTCGGCAAGAGGAGACTCTAAATTCTCTGTAATGGTGATAATCTTTACACCCTTTGCCTTGCATATATCAACAATGGGGAAGAGTTCTCTTGTGCTTCCACCACGGGATGCAAAAACCATAACGTCATCCTTCTGCAGATAACCTGTAGCGCCGTGAACTGCCTCGGCAGGAGAGATAAATCTAGCGGGTCTCTCAATGCAGCACATAAGGTGACAGAAGTGCTGGCAAGCGATTCCTGAGTGTCCGCAGCCTGCGGCGCCGATGCGCTCGGCAGAGCTAAGGAGCTCAACAGCCTTAGAAAATTCTGCCTCGTCAAGATAGTCTTTCATTTCGACTATGCACTGAGCCTCAATATCGTATGCTGCTTTTGCAGCAGCTAAAGCTTCATTACTAATCATAAAAAATCCTCACTTTTAAATTATTTTATTACCTTATATAATAATAAAATTTTATAAACATGTTTTCAAGTTGCAAATGTAACAAGTATTTACTAAAAAATAGGCTCGTTTTTGTGCTAAATAACGAAAGAGATGTTTTTTTAAAAAACATTTAAAAAATATATTGAATGATTTGGAAATTTAAAGTATAATTTAATGTGAAAAAATATGACGAAAGAAGGAGATTTTTTTGGCAGAAAAAAGAAAAATTCAAGTGCCCTTTTTTGAGATCGGCCCCAAGTCGTATCTTTATGGTGACGAGGTTTTAGAGCTTGCTCTTGCAGCAGACAAAGCCGCCGAGAAATACGATGTAAATATTATTTTTACAACTCCCGTTGTAGATATCAGAAGAGTCAAGGAGAATACCAAGAACATTCACGTGTATGCTCCTCACATGGACCCCATCTATCCCGGTCGTGGACTTGCTGACACACTTCCCGAGTCCTTAGTTGCCGCAGGGGCAGACGGAGTTATGCTCAATCACTGCGAGAAGCCTCTCGATTTTGAGGTTCTCAAAGAAACTATCGCTCGTGCAGACGAAGTTGGCCTTACAACTATCGTTTGTGCCGATTCTCTTGCAGATGCAAGCAAAATTGCAACCTTAAATCCCGATATCATCGTTGCAGAGCCTTCCGAGCTTATCGGAACAGGTGTCAGCGTTGGTACAGAGTATGTTGAGGCTGCAACAAAGTCCGTTAAGGACGTAAACCCCGAAATCTTAGTTCTCACCGCTGCTGGTATCTCCAATGGCGAGGACGTTTACAACACCATTATTTCGGGCGCTGACGCAACTGGTTCTTCCTCGGGTATCGCAAAAGCAGAGGACAGAGCCGCAATGGTAGACGAAATGATCGCTGCTGTACGCCGTGCGTACGACGAGCGTCATAAATAAATTATTATTATCAAATTATTTTTGGAGGAAAAGAAAATGGAATTTAAAGTATTTCAAAAAGAGTTAGAACTTCAGTCTCGCGGTTGGATTCCCACCTTCCACGATGTTTCCAAGGAGATTATGGAAATCGTTAAGGCTTCCGGCGTTAAGAACGGAACTGTCTGCATCGCTTCCCATCACACAACCTGCTCTGTTATGATTCAGGAGTGCTCTCACGATATCGATACTTTCGACCTCGAGTACTTACAGCACGACCTTCTCGACATTATGCGTAACCTCATCCCTGACTACACCGATGAGGGCGATTATCGTCATCCCGGCCCCATCCACGCTCAGTTTGGCCGCTATGTTAAAGAGCCCGGTAACTACACCAGCATGAACACTGACGGACACCTCCGCAGCGTATTCTTTGGCAGAAGCGAAACCATGACCATTAAGGATGGTATCCTTGACGGTGGTGAGTTTGCTCACATCTATTTCATTGACTGGGACCACGTTCGTGCACGTCGCCGTCAGCTCAACGTAACCGTTATGGGTACAACTGAGGACGTTGAGGATAGAAAGTGGAACAACGGCGAGGTTATCAACACTCTCCGCAAGTTCACTGACGAAGAAGTTGCTTACGACGAGAGATTTGATCTCCAGCTTAAAAAGAGATAAACTAATTTTTTACGAAAGTGAGAAATAACAGTGTCTGTTTATTTGGCAGTTGATTTAGGAACAACCGGATGCCGCAGTATTTTATTTGATGAAAAACTCTGCGAGCTGTCCTCGTCCTATGAAGAATATGGTCTTATAACTCCTCGTGAGGATTGGGTAGAGCAGGACGCAGAGCTTTGGTGGGAGCTTATGGTTCGCACCTCACAAAATGCCATCGCTCAGTCTAATGTTAAGGCAGAAGAAATTCGTGCCATTTCCATTTCTTCGCAGTCCGAAACCCTTGTTCCCGTTGATAAGAACTTCAAGCCTCTTTGCAATGCAATTAGCTGGCTTGATAATAGAACGGGCGCAGAGGTCGACGAAATTGTTAAGGATTTCGGCAATGAAAAAATCTGCGAGGTTATGGGTAAGCCTGCAACAACTACATACACACTTCCCAAACTTATGTGGCTTAAAAAGCATCAGCCCGAAATTTTTAAATCAGCATATAAATTCTTGATGCCTATGGATTTCCTTATAGCTAAGCTTACGGGAAAATGCGCAACCGATTACAGCATGGCATCGGGAACCTTGCTTTACGACTTAAAGAATTTCTGCTGGTACAAGGAATTTCTTGATTTTTATGGCATTGAGGAAGAAAGACTTCCCGAAATAACCTATGCGGGCAAAAATGTCGGCAAGGTTCTTCCTGAGGCTGCAAAGCTTCTCGGAGTAAGTGAGGAGTGTATCGTTTCTATTGGTGCGCAGGATCAGAAGTGTGCCGCTCTTGCGGCAGGCCTTAGGGATGGAATTATGACTATCTCGCTCGGTACTGCAACCGCTATTGAAAAACGTTGGAGCGAGGCTAAAACCGAGGAAAATCACGGTGTTAGCTGGTGCGGATATGTTGAGGATAACGCATTTGTAACTGAAGGTGTTATCGGCACAGCAGGAACCTGCCTAAGATGGGTTCGTGACCAGTTCTTTAAGGGTGAAAAGTACAGACTTATTGATGAGGAAGCATTAGCTGCTTTGGAGAGAGGAAGCTCGCTTCTTTTCTATCCTCATTTAAGCGGAGCGGGCGATCCCGATTTTTATCCCGATTCTACGGGCGTTTTCTACGGAATAGGCCTTGCAACAAATAGGGGAAACTTTGCTCTTGCAGTTATGGAGGGCATTGCTTTCCAGATAAGAGTTATCTTAGAGGCTATGGAAGCTTATGGAAACGTTCACACTCTGATTATTTTCGGTGGTGGAGCAAATAGTGAGCTTTGGAGCCAGATAATCGCAGATGTAACGGGTCTTAAAATCGCAATCCCCAAAACTCCCGAAGCCGCAGGCGCAGGAGCAGCAATGCTCGCCGCTAAGGCAATAGGCGAAAATCTCGAGCCTCTCGAAGTTATAAAGGTTTACGAGCCTTCCGAGAGACAAGATGCCTACAATAAAAAATATGCTAAATTCAGAGAAATCGAAAAGAAACTCTGGGCATAAAATTAAAGAGCCTGCGTTTGCAGGCTCTTTTTTGTTTACGTATTTCGTTATTTTGTTCGCACTTGACCAATCTATTTTTTTGTATTATAATCTGAATATAAACTATGTTGGATTTCCAACAAGGGGGATAATATGCAAAAATATATAGACCTTATTAGCAAGGTATCTTTATTTTCTAATATAAAATTTGATGACATTCCAGAGGCTCTTGATTTGATGGGCGCAAAAGTAACAGAATTTCAAAAGAATGAGCCCATTTTCCGTGAAGGCGAACCGGTTAAGGTTGCGGGAATAATCTTAAAGGGAAGTGCAGAGCTTCGAAAAGAGGATTACCACGGCAACAGAAGCCTGCTTCAAACGCTTTATACAGGTCAGATGTTCGGTGAAGCACTCTGCTGCACCGAGGCAGAAACCCTTCCAGTCGGAATTTATGCGGCGGAAAACACTATAATACTGTTTTTCGATTGCAAGGGAATAATGGGAGATAGGCTTGTAAATTCTACCTACCACAGCACAATACTTAAGAATCTATTACATATTATTGCGCAGAAAAATCTTATTCTGCGTGCGAAAATAAATCTTCTTTCTAAACGCACAACAAGAGAAAAAATTATGGCCTATCTTCTTTCTGAGTCTAAAAAGGCAGGGAAGAATGAGTTTGATATTCCGCTTGACCGACAAAGGCTTGCTGATTACCTCGGCGTGGAGCGAAGCGCAATGTCTGCCGAAATCAGTAAACTTCGCCGCGACGGAATAATAACTGCGAATAAAAATCATTTTAGTATTATAAAATATGAGTAAATAGAAAAAATCGGAGTTTTTCTCCGATTTTTTTATTTTTTCTATTGACTTTATAAAAAGTTCTATGTATAATTGTATACAAATATACAAAAGGAGATGATGATATGCTCGAAACGTCATTACAAACCAACCTGTTAGAGCAGAATATATATAAATATTCCTTGCAGGATGTAGATAGTCCGAACTTATATAGGGAACTGTTTCCTTATGATGACATTCCCAAAATTCCTTTTAACCACCGCCGCGTGCCGATAGGAATGCCCAAGGAAATCTGGATAACAGACACATCGCTTCGCGACGGACAGCAATCTGCTAATCCATATACCGTACAGCAGATTGTAGACCTTTATAAGCTTATGAGCAAGCTCGGAGGTCCTTACGGTATTATCAGACAGACAGAATTTTTTGTTTACAGCAAAAAGGATAGAGAGGCGCTTGAAAAATGCCGCGAGCTCGGTCTAAAATTTCCCGAGATAACAACCTGGATAAGAGCAAGCAAAGAGGATTTTAAGCTCGTAAAAGACCTTGGGATAAGGGAAACGGGAATTTTGGTTTCATGCAGCGATTATCATATCTTCAAAAAACTTAAAATGACAAGGAAACAAGCGTTAAACCATTATCTTTCAGCTGTATCTCTCGCTTTTGAGGCGGGAGTAATGCCTCGGTGTCACTTGGAGGATATAACAAGAGCGGATTTTTACGGTTTTGTTGTCCCTTTTGTAAATGAGCTTATGAAAATGTCTCAGGATGCGGGAATACCTGTTAAGATTCGCGCCTGCGACACAATGGGGCTCGGAGTACCATTCACCGAGGTAGCGCTCCCCCGAAGCGTACCGGGAATAATTTACGGTCTTAAACACTATTCCGATGTGCCCAGCGAAATGCTTGAGTGGCACGGACACAACGATTTCTATAAAGCGGTTTCAAATGCAAGTACAGCTTGGCTTTATGGAGCGTGTGCGGTAAACTGCTCGCTACTTGGAATAGGCGAGAGAACGGGGAATATTCCCCTTGAAGCAATGGTAATGGAGTATGCTTCGCTAAGAGGATCGCTTGATGGAATGGACGCGACCGTTATAACAGAAATTGCCGATTACTTTAAAAATCAAATGGGATATGATATCCCCCCGATGACTCCTTTTGTAGGAAGGTATTTTAATGTTACACGCGCCGGAATTCACGCAGACGGACTTTTAAAGGATGAAGAGATATACAACATCTTCAATACCGATAAAATCCTTAACAAAAAGCCTTCGGTTATAATAAGCGAAACGTCGGGACTTGCAGGAATCGCTTACTGGATTAACGAAAATTATAACCTTTCGGGCGATGAGGCGATTGACAAGAGAGACCCACTCGTAGTATCCTTAAAAGAGTGGATATCCGGTCAATATGAAAATGGAAGGCAAACCAGCCTTTCAACACACGAACTTGAATCACAGATTGAAAAACTTTCAGGTGGGCGACTGTGCCGCCTGTAACTTACGGAGGAATAAATATGAGAGACCATAAACCCGTTTCACTTGCAGACCAGATTTTTGATAAACTTGAAAATGATATTCTCACAGGAAAATATCAGAGAGGTCAGCTTCTAACTGAAATAAAACTCAGCGAGAGCCTCGGCGTAAGCCGCACTCCCGTCCGAGAAGCGTTAAGGCGTCTTGAACAAGAACACATAATCGAGGAAACGAGCAAGGGCTCTCTTGTTTTGGGAATAACTCCCGAGGATTTAAAAGATATTTATCTCATCCGTCAGAATATAGAAGGTCTTGCGGCATATAAAGCCGCCAAGATCATAACCGATGAAAAATTAAACGAACTCTCCGAAATTCTTGATTTGCAGGAGTTTTATGCAAGCCGCGGCGATGCCATTCATATAAAGGGTGTAGACCATCAGTTTCATGAGCTTATTTATAAATATAGCGGCAGTAATGTTATTTACAACACATTAAAACCGCTTCATAAAAAGGTGCAGAAATACCGTCAGGTTTCTGTTCAGAATTCAGAGCGTGCGCTCGATTCAGTAAAAGAACACCGTGAAATTTTAAATGCCCTTAAAGCTCATGACAGCGAGCTTGCAATGAAAACAATGACTCAGCACGTAATAAACGCATATCACAGCATTTCGGGGGATAATGAGGAGCTGATTTAAATGGGACTCACCATTGCCCAGAAAATAATAAAATCACATTTAATGAGTGGAGAAATGAAAGCCGGAAGCGAAATTTCTCTGAAAATTGATCAGACACTTACTCAGGACGCAACTGGTACAATGGCATACCTTGAATTTGAGAGTATGGGCATTGACAGAGTTAAAACTGAGAGAAGCGTTGCATATATCGATCATAATACACTTCAATGCGGGTTTGAAAATGCTGATGACCACAGATACATACAAACTGTTTGCAAAAAACACGGCATATATTTTTCCAAAGCAGGAAATGGAATTTGTCATCAGGTTCACTTAGAGCGTTTTGGAATTCCCGCAAAAACCCTTATAGGCTCAGACAGCCACACTCCCACAGCAGGCGGTCTTGGAATGCTCGCTTTCGGAGCGGGCGGACTTGATGTCGCTGTCGCAATGGGTGGCGGAGCGTATTTTATAACTATGCCTAAGATGTATAAGGTAAATCTTATTGGTAAACTTAACGATTTTGTAACGGCAAAGGACGTAAGCTTAGAGCTTCTTAGAATTTTGTCTGTTAAAGGCGGAGTTGGAGCAATTATCGAATGGGGCGGGGAAGGTGTTAAAACCCTGTCTGTTCCCGAAAGAGCGACTATAACCAATATGGGAACAGAGCTCGGTGCAACAACATCAATCTTTCCCTCGGACGAAATTACACTTGATTTTCTCAAAAAACAAGGCAGAGAAAAGGATTTCACTCCGATTTGTTCGGATGACGACGCAGTTTATGACAAAATTATAGAAATAAACCTTTCAAAAATTGAGCCGCTTATCGCTTGCCCTCACAGCCCTGATAATATTGTGGAGGTTAAAAGTCTTAAAGGCACTAAGGTGCATCAGGTTTGTATTGGTTCATGCACAAACTCGTCCCTCTTAGATCTTTTAAAGGTTGCTGCGCTACTAAAAGGTAAAACAGTGTGTGAAGGCGTGAGCCTTTCCATTTCTCCCGGTTCAAAGCAGGTTCTTTCTATGCTCGCTGAATGCGGTGCACTCGGTGATATAATAGGTAGCGGAGCGAGAATTTTGGAATGTGCCTGCGGTCCGTGTATTGGAATGGGATTTTCTCCCAATTCAAATGGCGTTTCGCTTAGAACATTCAATAGGAATTTCGAAGGACGAAGCGGCACAAAAGACGCAAGCGTCTATCTCGTTTCTCCTGAAACAGCCGTTGCCGCCGCATTAAGCGGTGAAATCACTGACCCGAGAGAGCTTGGTGCTATGCCGAAAATAAGTCTTCCCGACTCATTTAAGATTGATGATAGCGGCATAATTGCGCCTGCCCCCGCAGACGTATCAACAGAAATTAAGATTGAGAGAGGCCCCAATATTAAGAAATTTCCTAAAACAGAGCCCCTTGAAAATGAGCTTAAAACGCAAATATCATTAAAGGTTGGCGATAACATAACAACCGACCATATTATGCCTGCCGGAGCTAAAATTCTTCCTTATCGCTCGAACATTCCTTATCTTTCTAAGTTTTGCTTTGCGGTTTGCGACGAGGGGTTTAGTGAGCGAGCAGAGAAAATGAAAAAAAGCATAATAATCGGCGGCGAAAATTATGGTCAGGGCTCATCGAGAGAACACGCGGCGCTTGTTCCAATGTATCTCGGTGTCAGGGCAGTAATTGCAAAAAGCTTTGCGAGAATTCACATCGCAAATCTCATAAACGCAGGAATTATACCGCTCACATTTAAGAATGTAGAGGATTACGACAAACTCAGCCTTTCTGATACCATTGAAATCGAAAATATTTTCGATGGACTTGAAAATGGAAATATTTATCTTTGTGTAAATGGTGCGTCGGAAAAAATTTCGTTGAATGCCGATTTTACAGAGCGCCAGAGAGCAATCTTAAGAGCAGGCGGACTTTTAGCCTATACAAAGAATGGGTGATTACTATGCAAAAGTATATAGATGCAGCTGTAAACGACTTTAAAAAACTACTCACCGAGCAGCTTAACCGTGTTGAGAAATTAAATAATGCTGACAAGGCAAAAGACTTTACATCTCTTTCAAGGATTGTGATAGGAATTTGTGAGGGAGACGGGATAGGGCCTATAATTGTCAGCGAGGCAAAAAGGGTTTTGGAGCTTCTTTTAGAGGATGAAATAGTCAGTGGCAAGGTCGAAATACGAAAAATAGAGGGTCTTACCATTGAAAACCGCATAAATCATAATGCTGCTATACCCGCAGATACACTCGCAGCAATAAAAGAGTGTGATGTTATATTAAAAGGACCGACAACAACACTTAAAGGCGGCAGCTTAGAGAGCGCAAATGTTGCTCTTCGCCGTGAACTCGACCTTTATGCAAATGTCAGACCCGTTGAGATTGCCTCTGAAGGAGTTGACTGGGTATTTTTCAGAGAAAACACAGAGGGCGAGTATGTGCTCGGGTCAAAGGGAATAGAAATCGAGGGCAAGCTTGCCTTTGATTTCAAGGTCACAACCGATGCAGGAACAAAAAGAATAGCAAAAGCAGCATTTGAGTATGCAAAAAACAACTCGAAAACTGAGGTTGCAATTGTAACGAAAGCCAACATAATGAAAAAAACAGACGGAAAGTTTTCCGCTATATGCCACGAGGTTGCCAAAGATTATCCTGATATAAATGTTGAGGAATGGTATATCGATATTATGACGGCAAACCTTGTAAATCCAGCTATAAGAAGTCGCTTTCAGGTTTTTCTTATGCCTAATCTCTACGGCGATATTATAACCGACGAGGCGGCACAGCTTCAGGGTGGAGTTGGAACAGCAGGAAGCGCTAATATAGGTGATAGATATGCTATGTTTGAAGCAATTCACGGCTCAGCTCCGAGAATGATTGAAGAGGGCATAGAGCAGTATGCCAATCCTCAAAGCATTATAAAAGCTTGCGAAATGTTACTTCGCCATATATCCTACACAGGGAAGGCTGATTTGCTTTCAAAAGCTCTTGAAATCTGCACGCAGAAAGAGAAAAAAGTAGTTGTAACGGGTACACCTAACGGGGCGACCTGCAGAGAATTTTCGGAATATCTATTAGCAACATTAAAGGTTCTTTAAGGAGTATAAAATGAATTACCGCAAGGATAAATACGGAAACGAAATATCTGTTTTGGGATTCGGTTGTATGCGCTTTGAGCGAAAAGGCGGTAAAATTGACCTTGAAAAAGCTGAAAAGCAGATAATGCTTGCCATTGAAAACGGTGTAAACTATTTTGATACTGCTTATATCTATCCAGGTAGTGAAGCTGCTCTGGGAGAGATTTTCAGTAGAAATAATGTTCGCAGTAAAGTGTATATTGCAAGCAAAATGCCTCATTATCTCATAAAAAGCAAAAAAGACCTCGACAGAATATTTTCCGAGGAGCTTTCTCGCCTTAAAACCGATAGAATTGACTATTATTTTATGCACATGCTGACCGACATAGCATCGTGGGAGCGTCTTTGTGAGCTTGGAATTAAAGAGTGGATAGACGAGAAAAAGAAAAGCGGTCAGATAGGGCAGATAGGTTTTTCATACCATGGTAATTCCGATATGTTCATAAAACTCATTGACGCTTTTGAATGGGAATTTTGCATGATTCAGTACAATTATATGGACGAACATTCTCAGGCGGGCAGACGTGGTCTAAAATATGCAAATGAAAAGGGACTTCCCGTTATGATAATGGAGCCACTTCGTGGAGGAAAGCTTGTTAAGAACCTTCCCTTAGAAGCTAAGAGAATTTTTGAAAACTACGAAGTTAAAAGAACTCCTGCACAGTGGGCGTTTAGATGGCTTTTTAATCAAAAGGAAGTGACCTGCGTTCTCTCAGGAATGAACAGCGAACATATGATTTTGGATAATATTAAAACAGCCTCAGAAGCCAAAATTGGCGAGTTTACGCCTCGGGACGAAGAAATGCTCGCCTCAGTTGCCGATGCAATAAATTCCAAAATGAAGGTTGGGTGCACAGGATGCGGATACTGTGTTCCTTGTCCTAAATCTGTTGATATTCCGGGGACCTTTTCGGCATACAACCGCCTTTATTCTGAAGGATGGTTTCCTGCATTAAGAGAATATTTTATGTGCACAACACTTAGAAAAAACTCAACGGTCGCCTCAAACTGCATAGGCTGTGGTAAGTGTGAAAAACATTGTCCACAAGGTATAAACATTAGAGCGGAGCTTAAGAACGCTCAAAAAGAGCTTGAATCTCCCATTTACCGAATAGCCGCAAAATTTGCCAGGTTATTTATTAAATTTTAATTTAAAATATAAATGCAGCATTTCAATTTTGAAATGCTGCATTTATTTGTAATCTGGGTAATATAATAGATAGGTGGAATAAATATTCAAGGAAATAAATCGGAGTGTGATATTATGGCAAAAAACGCAATTGTTGGACAGAGCGGAGGTCCAACCTCGGTTATAAATGCTAGCCTTGCGGGTGTATTTCAGGCCTGCCAAAGCAGAGGAGCAGACTGTGTTTACGGTATGCAAAACGGAATAGCAGGTCTTTTGGAAGGCAGAGTAGTTGATCTTTATAAAAGCCTTCCAAGTAGCCTTGAAATCGAACTTTTAAAACGTACGCCTTCCTCTTATTTGGGCTCCTGCCGTTATAAACTTCCTGATGTAAATGAAAGTGAAGAAACTTATGAAAAGATTTTTAAAATCTTAAAAGAACTTGAAATTGAGTGGTTTTTCTATATTGGCGGAAACGATAGTATGGACACTATTTGCAAGCTTTCAGATTACGCAAAGATAATAGGAAGCACAATAAAATTTATGGGTGTTCCCAAAACCATTGATAACGACCTTATGGTAACCGATCACACCCCCGGCTATGGCTCAGCGGCGAAATATATCGGCGTTATTATGAAGGAAATTATCCGAGATGCAACAGTTTACGGTACGCCTTATGTTACAATTGTTGAAATAATGGGACGAAACGCAGGTTGGCTTACCGCCGCAGCAGCTCTTGCGAGAGCAGAGGACTGCGAGGGTGTTGATATGATATGCCTTCCCGAAATACCGTTTGGAGTTGAAAACTTCATTAAAAAAGTAGAACGAATGCAAAAGGATAAGAAATCGGTTGTTATTGCCGTTTCTGAGGGTGTTAAGCTTGCGGATGGCAGATATGTTTGCGAGCTTAATGATGACGCACGATTTGTTGATGCATTCGGCCATAAAAGCCTTACGGGTACGGCACGTTATCTTTCAAATCAGATAGCCGCAAATCTTGACACAAAGGTACGCTCTGTTGAGCTTAGCACGCTTCAAAGATGCGCAGGTCATATGACAAGCCGAACCGATATAACCGAGGCTTTTCAGGTTGGCGGAGCGGCTGCTAAGGCGGCATTCGAGGGTCATACAGGCGAAATGATCGCTTTAAAGCGCCTTTCCAACGACCCATATCAGTGCACAACCGAGCCCCACGACGTTCATAAGGTTGCGAATTTTGAGAAAAAAGTCCCGCTTGAATGGATAAACGCTGATCATACCGATATGAAGCCCGAATTTCTCGCATATGCCCGTCCACTCATTCAAGCAGAGCTTACTCCCGTTTATATTGATGGTCTTCCCAGACATATATATTTACCTCAAAAATAAAAATTAGCGCCCGTGTTGTACACGGGCGCTTTTCTTTATTTATTAAAGTTTTTTGTTCTTTTTAAGGATGATAACAACTGCTGCAGCTCCGCCTCCGAGAACAACGACTGCTACAAGAATTATCCACCAAGGGAATGAAGCATTTTTGCCGTTGTCGGTAATAATGTTGGGAATTCCGTCGGGAGTAATATTGGGGATGCCCTCGGGAACATTGTCTATATTACCGTCGGGGAGTGAAGAGGTTGTTTCGTTTTCAAGCTGAACATTGCTTGAAGTAGTATCGTTAGAAACATTGGATTCTATCTGAGGGTTACTCTCAGTGGGATTGTTTGTGGTAGGCTTACTTGTGGTAGTAGGTTTGCTTGTAGTAGTGGGTTTACTTGTGGTGCCTGCTGGCTTGGATGTTGTTTCGCTGCCTTTCTTAAATCCGCAAACGTTGCAGGTTGTGTCTTTAGAGTCGGTGTATTTGTGGCCGGTAGGAGCGATTTCTGCATGACCACTAATGTATTTTTGACAATCAGGGCAATACTTTCCATCAGTGTATCCAACAACATCGCATGTGGCAGATGAACCGGAAATATCGAAAGCATCTGGGTGCTTGCAGGTTGCTTTTGCGAAGTTGATTGTAATGGAAACGTCGCTTGTAGCATTAACAATAAAGGTGTTTCCGCTCTGAGTAACAGTTGCAGAGCCTTTGGTAATCTTGAAGCCTGTAACCTCGTATCCGCTTTTGGGAGT
>JAZRHT010000160.1:0-3829 GCA_045644905.1 Oscillospiraceae bacterium | reverse complement strand
TTCCTCGAGAAATGCCAAAATGTATGCCGATAAGCTCAAAAAAATGGGCATCGAGGGCGTAGGGGATAACGACGTTGGAATTTCGAATGAGGTCGCTATTCGCTATATCGAGAAAAATTACAAAAACCCCCGAGCATTCGTTCTTGGCACCCCTGCACTTATCGAAAATTTCAAGGCTCGCGGCATTGAAATTGACGAGGAAAACCCCAATATTATGGTGCTCGGTTTTGATACCACTTTAGCTTATGACCGCCTTAACCGATTCTGCCAGTTTGTGCGCGACGGAGTTGATTACATCGGCGTAAACTGTGACCTTAACTGCCCCTTAGAGGGCGGAAAATTTATGCCCGACTGCGGCTCGATGGCAAAGCTCATTGAGGCATCAACCGGTAGATATCCCGAATTTTTCGGTAAGCCATCAAAATATACCCTTGAATTTATCAAGGATATCACGGGACTTCGTGAGGAAAAAATCGCTTTTGTAGGAGATAGACTTTACACGGATATCGCTGTCGCTGAGGGTAGCCGTGCTACCTCGATTTTTGTACAGACGGGCGAGGGAACACTCAGTGATGCCATAAACGGACCTCACAAGCCCACGCTCATTATGGAGTCGCTCGAGGAAATCACAAGGCTTCTTAAAGAGATCTACAATATCTAAAACAAAAACCGCTCACTTATGTGAGCGGTTTGTTTTCTATTTAAGCGAGGTAACTGTTCCTATAAATATAGGCATATCGGCTTGAGTGTCGTAGATTGCATATAAGAAGGGTCTGTCGAGATAAACGACCTTTGGTGGAGTGTAGCCACCTTTTGTTGCTCCTGCTATGGCAGTTGAGGCTGCAGCTTTTGTTCCGTTTCGGTCGAGTTTAATCGAGGTGTTATGCAGAGCCTTGGCAAGATACAACTCGCCACCGCCCATGTCTGAAAAGTCAGCCTTGTCACCATCGAATGCATCCTCAATGCCCAACTTTTTAAGTATGGGAATGAGGTCGGTTTTGAAGTCTATTTGAAATTCGGGAATTGCGGCGCTCACGTTTTCGTAGCTCGCATTTTTTATAAGATTGCTGAAATCGTTTCCGTCAAGTGATGAAACAAGCTCCGAAAGCGAAGAATTTTCGTCGGGCAAGAGAGCGGTGAAATAGAATCGCCCTCCGTCATAAGCCTTGCAGAAGCCGCTAAATCCCTCCCCCGAGAGATAGGTATGCTCGGTTGAGTATAGGAATGTAGGCTTTGATATAGTATTGTCGAGATTATAGAAATTGCCTTCTCTGACCTGCAATTTTTTATATTCCTTTTCCCATTTCGCATCAAAAAGTGTTGCGTTGATAAGGAAAATATCGGTGTTGGGAGGAATACTGTCAACCGCCTTTTTGATTTCGCCGTCAGTTTTATTCTCGACCCACTTATTCATTTCATAAAGCGAGGAGGAGTCCATCGGGGTTGAGTAAATTTCGCTATCAAAATAATCGGCATTTGTCTGAAGGAAGGAGTCTTTAATCTGTCCCTGCGGATATACCCACATTGATTGATTTAGCTTCAAATTCTCGTCTAATGCCGAAAGATAGCTTTTAAGATAAACGTTAAGCGTGTTTCTGTCACAGCCAAAGGCATTCTCTATTTGCTTTAGTGTTTCGCCGTCTGCTCCATTTTGTGCCATCGCCAGAGCGTACATTATCGAAATGGGAGAGATTAGTGTGTTCTTTTTTTCAGAATAAGCGGTTTTGAAAAGCTCGTAGCTGAAAAATGAGCCGGTTTTGGAGGCAGAGCCATTTAAGCTTACCTTCTGTACCTTCGCTTTTGGTAAAAAGCCTTGGCTCAGTAGGGTGGTCTTATCTTCTGAAGGCTCCTCATCCTCAATAAGCAGATTAGAAATAAGCTCGGAGGAATTGTTGTCCGCAACAGTGGTAGCTTCTCCGCCGCTGCAAGCAGAGGCTAAAATGATAAAACAAACTAAAATCAGCGATAAAATAGCCTTTTTCATAAAATCACTCCCTTGTTATAATTAACTAATTAAGCAGGATCTCTTTTAGAGTTTGGGCGTCATCCTTTGTAAGAAATTCGTGATTGATAATATAGCCTGTATTTGGGTGTGCGCAGTAGACGGAACGATAGGTAAGTCCATTTTTGAAATGGAGTTTAAAATATATATAAGTTTTGTCGCTGTCTATTTGATGCTGACTGTCAAACACAATGTTTGCTCCGCTGTCGAATTGTATATCCTTAAGAATATTGTATACTTTTTCAATTTGCTCACTGTCTGTAATAGTCTTTAGCTCCTCCATTTCAAGTGTCCATGCTTGAGTTGTTATTTTTTCAATGTCAGAGCTGCTGTCTGTGCCAAATATGTCGAGCATTTCGGAAAAAACTCGTGGCTTCATTTCAGAGCTGAGGAGAACAAAAGGAACAAGCTCATCCTTGTATTTTAATATGACAAGTGCATCGCAATCAATTTGCTTGTGTCTAAAAATCTCACAACCGACAAGGTGTGTGCGGTTAATATTATTCTCAGTCAAAACTGTGATTTTTTCTCCCAGGTCATCTTCAGTTATTGGTGGTATATTGTGAGCAGAAAATCCGACTCCTGCATCATAATGGTAATAGCAGCCATTTTCCAAGCTGATATAAACCGAAATATATCTTGTGTCTTTTAAGCCATTGGGGCGTGTGGTAGAGATATTAGACTGATTATTTTCGGAATCGGGGCTCTTATTATCAGATAATAGATCTGATTGTACTCCGCCCGGCTCAACTGACTCAGGAGTCTCAGCTTCGAGCATTATTTCAGAGTTTATTGAAGCAGAACCGTGAGTCCCAAGCATATCACTGTGGCCAGCCCCGCTTAAACCATTAAAAAATTCCACATCAACCTGCGCATGTTTTTTTTGAGACGGATTTGCAAAAACTATAATGCTCGATGTAATAACAATAAGCAAAGCGGCGGCCGCTACGCATCTTGAAACCAAAAGACGCAGGCGTGCCTTTCCCTCGGCAGCTTCTTCAATATATTTTTCATCTATGTTTCCAATAGCAGAAAAAATGTTTTTGTCTTTCATATATCTATTCCCTCCTTTGTAAGAGCCTTGCGCAGCTTTTCACGGGTGCGAAATAGCGATACCGTAACCTTGTTTTCGCTCACACCATACATTCTTGCAATTTCCTTAACCGAACGAGCATAGAAATATCTGCCAACAAAGAACTTTCGCACTTGTGGGGAGAGCGAGGATAAAAACTTGTTGATTATTTCTGTTAGGGCAAGCTCATCGGTAAAGGAGTCGAGCGAGCCTCTGCACTCTGAAAGCTCGCTTAAAATGAGTGTAATCTCGCCGCCGCCCCTTTTTTGCGCATTCTTCTTTTCCAAAAGATTCAAGGCAATATTTCTTGTAAGCTTGCCTAAGAATGCTCGCAAGCTATTAGGACGTGCGGGCGGAATGGACTGCCATGCGTGCAGATACGTGTCGTTTAAGCATTCCTGAGAGTCTTGTTCGGAAAAGAGAATGTTAATCGCGATCGCGTGGCAATAATGTCCGTATTTATAAGAGGTTTCAGAAATGGCAGCCTCATTGCGCTCAAAATAAAGCTCAATTATTTTATTGTCTTCCAAAGCCATCACCTCTCATTTTAATTTTAAAGGCCTTTCATATATATAAGACAGATTTTACCATACAAATATTACACATTTTTTTCATTATATCATTAAAATTCTTTTCCCGTCAATTATTTGAATACTTTTCGCAAAATTTGGCACAATAAAAACAGACTCTATAAAAAGGAGAAATACAAATGAAGAAAATTTTATCCGCAATGTGCCTATGCGCCTTCTTTCTTT
>JAZRHT010000159.1:0-6884 GCA_045644905.1 Oscillospiraceae bacterium | reverse complement strand
ACTAAATGAGCGAGCGCATCCTCTAAATCGAGGTTGGCGGCAAAGTAACCTTTGACCGCATCAGAATAAGGCAGATGCGCAACTCTATCCCAATGCCTTGAGGTCATTGAATTTCCAACCTTGGTGTAGCCGCTATGGCCGCTTACCGACATATAGTAAACGTTAAAGGGCTGATTGTCTATGTATGTGGGCAGAGTACCTTCAAACATTTCTCTGTCGCTCTGAGGCCAGCGATTTTTAACATAGGCTTCCATTCCGTTTCCGTAGCCCATAAATCCGTCAGAGTAGCCTAAATTTACGTGGGTAAGGTGACGGGAATAATATTTGTAAGAGTTATTGTGAAAAGCCTTGCCGTAATAACCAAGGCGGTCGAGCTGGCTTCCCATTGTCATATAGTTGTAATTATCAGCAGTGTTTTTAAAGGACATTCCGCCTGCCGTAGGCAGCATTCCAAAAACGTTCTGATATTCGCCGCCCGTAGTTCCCGAGCTTGCAGGCTGATAGTAATCGGTAAACTGTATGCCTTTGTTAGCAAGGCGGTAAAGGGTGGGGGTAAGCTCAGGGTTTATAAGCTCGGCTGTGAAAGCCTCGGCGGTTATAAAGATTAAGTTTTTGCCTTTGAAAAGCCCCGTATATTCATTTTTGCGGCTTGCGGAAATGCTCGAAACGTATTTATTTAGTTGAGCAATCTGTCCGGAGCCGCCCTCTAAATTAAGCTCTAATTTATTAAATCCATATTCTATCGGTTTTTCGGGAAGCTCTTCGGTTTGTGGAATTGAAGACGCATTATTATCATCTTTTCCGGGAGCGAGGTCTTCAAAGCCCTCATCGCCCGAGCCGAAAACAAGCTTTTTAACATCGAGGCCTGCACTCGTTACAAGTCCAAACTTCTGCATTGCTGATTGGAAGTTATACTGACTTGTAAAAAGCGGAGCTAAAACCGAGTTTGTAAGAATTAAAAGAATGCTAAGTGCATAACACAAAACAGAGGTTACTGCTGCAGTTATTCTTTTCTTTGCGCTCGAGGGCATAACGGGAATTAGATGCTTTGAGAAAATAAGATAGAGAGCGAGCGGAGTGAAATACAGCAGGATTTTGGAAATTCCGTCAAAGCAGAAAATGAGAGCGAGGGTTTCATTTACATAGCTTGTAAGAGCGTCGCCCGCTCCGCCCGTAATGGTGTTAAGATCGTAAAACTCCTTAAACTGACGATATACAAAATACTCGACAAGATAAGGCACTGCAAAAAGCCCGATAAGTACTGCGGTTATAATATTTACAAGCTTTGCCTTTTTGGAAATTGTTATTAAAAGATAACAAATAAGTCCGTAGGCAAACGAGAAAAGCATTGTACACAATGTTCCGAGGTTAAAAAAGCCCTCAGATGTGGAAATATGGAAAAGTGCCTCGTAATAAAACAAAACGAGCGGCATAATGCCAACAAATATCATTGCCTTATAGTTTTTTATAAGAAATTCTTTTATTTTCTGCATTATTTTTACCACCTATAAAGGTTATTTTTCTCCATTATATACCATCGACGCAAAAAAAGCAATTTCGACTTTAAATAATTTTTATTTTAGTATAGCATAATAGCTATTTTATATAGCAAGATAATGTAATTTTATTGACTATCCTTTTTGTCCGTGATATAATTAGCTAACAAAATTTCAAGCCAAAGGAGCCGATAATTATGGTTATACCTCAGGTTAAAAATTGCAAAAAAGAATGTGCATTTCTGCTTCCCTTCGATATGAAGGTTTGCGTTTCTGAAAGCTACAGAAAAAATTTCCACGAGCTTTTAGGCCAGTTTTTCCCCGGCGCTACCGCCACGTTTGGCTATCAAGCTAAGCCCGACATTATGGCAAGGAAGGTTCTTAAAAAGGTTAGCGACGAGCAGTACTTGCTTAAAATTAAAGCGGATGGAATTTACATTGAATATTCCTCTTATCTTGGACTTAGAAATGCCGCCGCAACCCTCTCGACACTCGCTAAGAAAACTGACAAGGGCTTCGCTTTTGATACAGTTACTATAGATGATTACCCCGTACTAAAACACCGCGGCGCTATGCTCGACCTTGCAAGAGGCGTTAAAAAATACGAAACTCTGCTCGCTGATATGGTGCTTTGCGCCAAAGCTAAAATGAACTATCTGCATCTGCACCTTTTTGATTCCAGGGGCGTTTGTATGGAAATGGATAGTCTTCCCGAAGAAATTCGCCTGCCTAATTGCTACACCAAGGACCAGATTCGTGAAATCGTAAGATTTGCCGAAGTTCTCGGACTTGAGGTTATCCCCGAATTTGATATGCCCGCTCACGCAAAGAAGCTCTCGAGTGTTGTTGACGAAATTAGCTGTGATATTCCCGATGATATTGAGGACACCAAATGGACAGTTTGCCCCGGCTCTGACAAGACCTACGAGCTTTATCAGAACGTTATAACCGAGCTTGTACCGCTCTTCCCCTGTGAGTATTTCCACATTGGCGGAGATGAGCTTGAGTTTGCAGACCTGCCTAACTTAAAGCAGATGTGTCACTGGGATCACTGCTCCAAGTGCAAGAAAAAGATGCAAGAGGAAAACCTCAAGGACAGACAAGAGTTATATTATTACTTCATTACTAAAATTCACGAAATGGTTACCGCAGCAGGTCGCAAGATGGTTATGTGGAGCGATCAGATTGACTGCAACCGTGAGTGCCCCCTTTCCAGAGATATCATTATGCATTTCTGGAGAGTTGCTGAAAAAGGCAGAGGTCCCGTTGAAAACTGCTCAATGGCGGCACAGCTTAAAATGGGCTTTAAGGTTATCAACTCGCATTTCCCCGAAACCTATATTGACCTTGACGAATATATGTCCGAGAAAACCATCGCTGACTGGCGTTGGGATAAGCGCCCAGAATGTGACGACGAGCTTGCCGAAAATATTTTAGGCAGTGAGGTTTGCGCTTGGGAATACGGAAACGAAGAAGGATATCCTCATTACTACCGCTCCCTTGCTCCCAACATTGTTATAATGGGCGACAAGCTCTGGAACGGAACCGATCTTGTTTTCAACGAGGAATATGAGAAATCCCTTACTCGAGCTATTCTCGGTTTAGACGCTCCCGAGGGACTTAATATCTTTAAGTGCTTTGGAAGCATTATCCCTCCCAGAAGCAACGACTACGCTTATTATGACAATATCAAGTGTTCCAAAGAGGAAGTAAAGGAAACACTCGCCCTTCTCGAAACTATGCAAACCGAGGACTATGGCAGCCGCCTTCGTGCCGACGCTTACATTGAAAGCCTCAAAGCCATAATTGAAAAGATGAAATAAAATTTATACAAAAATAAAAACCTGACCTCACGGTCAGGTTTTTTGTTTAAAGCGAGAAGGCGACTGCGGCAAGCTTTTTTGCTGATAGTGAGAGCGAGGAAAGATAGGCATATTCTCTTATGGAATGAATATTCAATCCGTCAACTCCGAGGTTATCAATTGTGGGGATGCCTGCCTGGGTTGTGTAGGCGGCATCCGAGCCGCTAAGACAATGGCGGGTTGTGAGCGTGGGAAGTCCGCATTCTTTAAAAATCTCGTTCATTTTTTCAAAGAGGGCGACGTTTTTATCCGAAAGATGCATAGCGGGTCGCTCGCTTACCTTCTCAAGCTCGCAAGTGCAACCCTCGACCCTTGTTTCGTTTGCGATTTTCTCGCAAGCCGCAACTGCCTCCTTATACTGCTCTTCATTTGCAAAACGGATATCGGCGGTGAACGTGCAGATTTCGGCAACAGAATTTGCCTTTGTGCCGCCCGAAATAATTCCGCAGTTGCAGGTGAGTCCATCGGCATCCTTCATTTTTTCAAGCTCAATAATCTTATATGCCGCATCGGTTATGGCGTTTGCTCCATCTGTGCATTTAGATGAATGCATTGCCTTGCCGGTAATGGTAAATTTATATCTGAGAATACCCTTTCGAGTTAATACTGCGGTGTTGCCCTGAGTTCCCTCAGTGTTTAAAAATGCGGCAGCATCTTTAGATTCCTCAATCATAAATTCAATGGTTTTTTTGCCGCTTTGAAGGCTGCTTGTTTCCTCGTCCGACTGAACAATCAGCTTTACGGGGCGATTTTTAAAGCCGCACTGCGAGAGAGCGTCGAGAGCAAGCATAGAGGCAACAACTCCGCCCTTGCAATCCTTAACTCCTGGGCCATAAATTTTTTCGTCATCGGTTTTGACAGTGGGGGAAGGAAATGTGCCCACGGGGAAAACTGTGTCAATATGTCCCGAGAAAACAACGGGTTTCTCCTTAGAATCGGGATTTATGGTGATTACAATCGCATTTCCTGCAACCTCATTTTCAAGGCGTTTTACCGAAAATCCACGTTCGCCAGCGAGCCCAATAAGATATTCTCCAACCTTGTCGACGCCCTCTTTATAATCTGTGGGGCTCTCAATGCTGCAAATATCCTTCCAGACGCCTATGTAAAATTCGTTTAACTCGTCAATTTTGGCAAATATTTTTTTCACAAATATTCCCCCTATCATTTGTATCTATTATAGACTTTTTAAAATTATTATTCAAGGGTATTTTTGCGTGTCTTTACTTTAAAACGGCGGTGTGGTATAATGAAATAAAGCGAGGTGTTATTATGAACAGAGAAATTATTAAAGCAGCAAAGGAAAAAGAGGAATACTATGCTCAATTTCCTGATTGGTACTGGAAATATGGGCTTCACGACGCTGTTATTATTTCTGTGAGTGAAACACCGTTAATCCCCGACTACAAAGACAAAAATCCAAAATTCAACTGTTTCGAAATAGAATTGGATTGTAGCCATTCCTTAGGAGATCGTAGTATTGAGAAAATACACTTTTACAACTACAAAATCAAAACCCCTGACATCGATTTAAATATCCAAGACGATATTTGGTGGCTGCACGACACCCTAAAGCAATTAGAAAACAAGCATTATTTATCAGAAATAACCCTTGCTTTTCCTCGGGAAATTCATAAAAACTTTATTATCGAATATTCATTTGCTGAAATTGACAGAAAGAAAAAGCCTTGACCTCGCGGTCAAGGCTTTTATTTTACTCCAAATTATCCATCTGTTATAAATATAATATAAGTTTCAAAAAAATATTTACATAATTATGTTGATGTGTTATAATAAATTATACAGTGAGAGAAATATTTTACACTGTCTAATTATCAGACCCAAATGAATATACTAAAAATAAGGTCTTGCATCAGGAGGTCATACTATGAAGAAATTTATTGCTCTGTTAGTGTCCGTATGCATATTGGCGTTCTTTCTTTTAACCGGATGTGAGCAGGCCTTGAGCGCAGGCTCAAATTCTGACCTTACTGATACAGAACTGCCTATTTCCTCATCGGGCGAGGCCGAAACACAAATTGGCAGCAAAAGGCCTCAAAAAGAAAGCTCTCGCAAGCCTTCGCAGCCCGATACAATCAGCCAGAGCGGCAGCGGAAAACCGAGCTCCAATAAAAATAGTCAGCCCGATTATTACTATGAGGGCGATGACGATTATTTATACGATTTTGATCTGCCCGACTATTCTGATGCTGAAGATCCCTCATCAAATAACGAGGACAAAAAGACAGAACAAACTCCCGTTTCTCCCTCAAAGCCCGAAGAAACCACTTCCTCGCAGACCGAAAATAAATTTATATACGACGAAAACGGTTTTGAATACGTCATTGAGGACGGCAAGCTTTGGCTGGGCAATATTGGTGACTGTAAAGATAAAAGCGTTACCCTTCCGGGCAAGGTTAACGGAAAAACCGTGTACGGTATTTACTCTTCTGCCTTCATAAGTAATACCGATATAGAGTCGGTCATCATAAGCGAAGGCATTACAACTATCGGAGGGACAGCATTTTTATCCTGCAAAAATTTAAAAAGCGTAAAATTTCCTTCAACTCTTAAAACTATTGAAAGGAACGCATTTACCGGTTGCGCTCTCAGCGAGATAAAACTGCCCGAAGGACTTACCACTATTGGTAAATCGGCATTTGGAGGCAATGATTTCACTAGGCTTGTTTTACCCGACAGTGTTAAAAACGTTGAGGATGGCGCATTTTCAGGCACAAATATTGAGGAAATTTTCGTTCCGTCCGGTGTTACGTTTGGCAAAAGCGTGTTCCAAGGCTGCTCAAATCTAAAAAAGGTCGTAATAGAAGATGGAGTTAAGAACATACCCTCTCAAATGTTCAAAAAATGCTCAGCCCTGACAAGTGTATATTTCCCCGATTCCATTAGAAATTACGGTTCAAATGCCTTTGACGACTGCTCAAGCCTTATAATCGATAATCTTAACGTGCGTGGAACTGTTGGAACCTATGCATTTAGTGGAGTCCTGCTTAAAAACGTTAATATTTACAGTAACGTTTCAAACGGTGCTTTTCAGGACATCGCGATAAATAATCTCACCATACACGAGGGTGTCACTACTATCGGCGAGGACTCGTTTATGTATTGCACACTTGGTAAAATAACTCTTCCTGCCTCGCTGACCACAGTTAAGTCCGACGCTTTTTACGGCGCCAAAGTTACAGACGTCTGCTTTAAGGGTCCCGTGTCATTGGGATTTGGCGCATTTAAAAATTCCAAGGTGGAAACCGTCACTCTGCCTGCCGGCTCAACGCTTGACAGATATGTATTCTGCGGCTGCAGTAATCTTAAAACAATCTACTACGGCGGCACTAAGCAGGAATGGGAGAATATAGTCAGAATTCCAGTATATGGATTTAACGAAAGCGATTTTAAGGAAATCCGTAACGCCACTATTGTCTGCTCCGACACAACGATTTAATTAAGAAAAAAGCGATGACCTCGCGGTCCAGACTTTTTTTTATCGCTCTGGGCGCCGAAAACTAAG
>JAZRHT010000158.1:0-4805 GCA_045644905.1 Oscillospiraceae bacterium | reverse complement strand
CACGTCGCCCGTTGCGACAACGGGGATATTTAATTCATCACCAAGCTTTATAACAGTGCGGTTAAATTCCTTTATAATCTCTTCGCTATCAACCTTATTATCACGAACTAAGAAGGCGTTATTTCCAAGCGGCTGAACCTCTAAGTAGTCGTAAAACCTTGCAATTTCGCAAAGCTCACTATAAGGTTTACCAGAGGAAATTGCCTCGTAAAGCTCGCCATCTACGCAGGCGCTGCCGAGTAGAAGTCCCTCTCTTAAATTAATGAGTTCACTTCTCGGAATAAGGGGGCGACGGAAGAAATATTCAAGATGCGATTTTGAAACAAGTTTATAGAGATTTTTAAGACCTACTGCATTCTTAACTAAGAACGTCATATGATTGGGGTGCAGTCTTTTGGGGTCTGCGGTATTGAATTTTTCGTTGATTTCGAGGGTGGTTTTAATATCGAAATCCTTTTTAAGCTTATTTACAACCGCTCTGAAAATATCCGAGAGCATCTGCGCATCGTCGCAGGCTCTATGATGATTAAAGGGCGGGAGCTTTAAAAATTTTACAACGTTATCAAGGGTCACCCTTTTAAGCTCGGGATAGAGAGTTCTCAAAATAGGAACTGTGTCTATCGAGGTAAATTCATAGGGCAAATTATGTCTTGCTGCGGTAGCCTTTAAAAAGCCTGTATCGAATGGAGCATTGTGGGCAACTAATACGCGGCTATCCTTGCAGAATGAGTAAAACTGCTCTAATGCCGTTTTTTCGTCTACGGCATCCTTTACCATATCATCGGTTATGCCAGTAAGCTCAGTGATATGGGGCGGAATTGGGGTGTTTGGGTTTACAAAAATATTAAAAGTTTCGACAACGTCGCAGTTTTTCACTCTTACTGCACCGATTTCGATAATGCGGTTAAAGTTAGCGTTAAGGCCTGTTGTTTCAAGGTCAAAAATAACAATAGAATCATCGAGCGAAACGTCAGCATCTCCGACTACACTCGTTACCGAATCGTCAACGTAATAGCCCTCCATACCATAGATAACCTTGAAGTTTTCGTCCTTTTCCCAGATGCTTTCGACTGTGTTCATAGCTTCGGGATAGGCTTGTACAACTCCGTGGTCAGTGATGGCAACGGCTCTATGCCCCCACTTATATGCCTGCATAATGAGAGATTTAGGCGAAGAAACTCCATCTTGCTCAGAAAGGCTTGTATGAAGATGCAGTTCAACACGCTTATTCTCGGCGGTATCCTGCTTTTCTAAGCGTTTTACCTTTTTGATTTTGGTGGGCTTGATAATATACTCGCCCGCATACTCATCAAGCTGATATTTTCCTTCTACAATGAGAGTATCGCCCTCTTTAATAGACGGAATTTTGCTTTCGTCATCCTTTTTGACAAAAGATTTTAAGGTTACCGAGTCGGTGCCGTCACTTATGTAAAAGGTGTAAATTGTAGTCTCACCATTTTTGATTTCACGGCTATCTTTAAAGAAAACGTCTCCCCAAATGCAGCACATAGAGGTGTCATAAGAAAGATCTGCTATGGGAGTGGGGGCGTTTCTTATTGCGGCTCTGCCGAGTACGGTTTCGGCTTCCTCATCATCGTAGGGCATATCGAAATTGCCCGAAAATTTAGGCTTGGGCGGTGGCGGTGCAGGTGGTGCGTTTCTATAAACGATGCTTTCCTCATAGGGCTTTTCTACGGGGGCGGCATCGTGCTCTTCTTCTAAAACAACGTTTACTGATTTAGAAAACCACTCGCGGATAATTTCAGAGATTTCTTGAGGGCAGAAATTGCGCTCTAATATATCCCTTCCGCCGTGGGAAAGATATATTGTTAAGGTGTCGCCCAATATATGCGAGCTTGAGCCTGTAAAAAATCCGTTTACGGTTTTGCCTCTGAATTTAAGCTCGTCCAAGATATATTCAACTGCCGAATTTGAGAAAAGTTCGGGAGCAAAGCGAGGCGAAAAACGAACTCTTTTAGTCAGTATTTTAGAGAGCATTTTCTCGGTCTCTTGCACGAGAGAAAGGCTCGGAAGCTCTGAAAAGGCGGCCTCCAAGCTGATTTGCGGTTTATCCTCGCCGATATCGATTTTTAAAATCTCGCACTGTGAAAATGCGGACAAAATCTCTTCGGGGAGATAAGAATCAAACATTTCTCTAAAATTCGGTTTCATTTAAAAGTTCCTATTCTTTTACATTTTTTCTATTTCGGAAAGCAGAGTGCTGACTATCTCGTCCTCCGCAATTTTCCTGACTATCTCGCCTTTTTTAAAGAGCACGGCGCATTTATCTCCGCCTGCTATGCCGATATCGGCATCTGAGGCTTCTCCGGGACCATTTACAACACATCCCATAACTGCAACCTTGATATCCTTTTTAACGCCTTTAAGAGCATTTTCGACCTCATTTGCAATCGAGATAAGGTCAATTTTTGTTCTGCCACAGGTTGGGCAGGAAACGATTTGTATTCCCTTTTCTAAACCTATCGCCCTTAAAATATCGTGGCCTGCATAGACCTCTTTTTCGGGAATATCGGTTAAGGAAACTCTGATTGTGTCGCCAATTCCGTCACAAAGCAGAGAGCCTATGCCTACAGAGGATTTTATAAGACCCATATGTGCGCTTCCCGCCTCGGTTACGCCGAGGTGCAGAGGGTAATCACATTTTTGGGAGATTTCTCTATAGGCGGCTATAGTTTTTCTAACGTCGGAAGACTTGATTGAAATAACGATATCGTTAAAATCAAATTTTTCGAGCATTTTCGCCTGCTGGATAGCGCTTTCGCAGAGAGCTGAGGGTGTAACGGCTCCGTATTTCTTTAAGATTTCTTTATCCAGCGAACCCGAATTTACGCCAATTCTAATGGGGATATTTTTATTAAGGCAAGCCTTAGCTACCGCCTTTACCCTATCCTCATCGCCGATATTTCCGGGGTTAATTCTGATTTTATCAACACCCGCCTGCGCGCATTCAAGGGCAATTTTATAATCAAAATGAATATCTGCAACAAGGGGGATTGAAATCTCGTTTTTAATAGCGGAAATGAGCTTTACAGCTTCCATATCAGGCACAGAAACGCGCACGATATCGCAGCCTGCTGCCTCAATTCTCTTAGCCTGAGCGACGTTTCCCTCAATATCTGTGCTAATTACATTTAGCATAGACTGAACAGCAACGCTCGCGCCGCCGCCGATTATTTTATTTCCGATTTTGACTTGTTTTGTCATTTTACTTTTCTCCTATCAGAAGAATGATACGACATCCTTGACTGTTACAAAAATCATTAATGCAAACAGCAGAATCATACTGCCTGCAACTAAGATATATTCGAGCTTACTGTTCAGTGGCTTGCGGAAAATCCCTTCATAAGCGAGAAGGACTATTCTGCCTCCGTCAAGCGCAGGAATGGGAAGCAGGTTCATAACTCCGAGGTTTGCCGAGATCATTGCGGCAAGAGTCAGAAGATTTGCAAGACCATATTTTGAAGCCTCTCCGACAACCTGACCGACCTTAACAACTCCGCCCAGTCCATCGATTCCGACTCTGCCGGTTATGAGATCAAGAAGTCCTAAAACTGTTGTTCGCACATAGGAAAGCGACTCGAAAAATCCATGCTTTATAACGGCGAAAAAGGTTTTGTTTTCGGGCTCTACGTAAAAGCAGAGCCTATCCTCCTGCTCTCCGTTTTCGTCGGTTACTCTTGCAAAGGGTTTAACATTCGAGAGCGTTGTTTTCTTGCCGTCACGCATAACGACAAACTCGGTTTCAAGTTCTATCAGCTCGGTTTTTCCCGTAGGATCGCTTCTTGTAACGCCGAAGGAAATATCCTCGCCTACAAAGACACGATAGCCCGAAACAGATATAATCTTATCACCTGCTTTGAGCGGACTTGCACTTATGTCCTCGGAAACAACCTTTGAAACGGTTGTACTGATAAGGTACTGCGAATTTTGGGATGCGATAAGAATAGTTGCTATTAAAAAGCCTAAAAGGAAGTTCATAAAAACACCCGCTCCGCAGATGATTATTCTTTTCCACACCTTTTGATTGCGGAAGGCTCGAGGGTCATCACTTTCCTCGTTCTCGCCCTCCATACTGACAAATCCGCCGATGGGAAGCGCGCGCAGTGAATATTGAGTTTCCTTTTTTCCAAATGAGAATAACTTGGGCCCCATTCCGAGAGCAAATTCGTTTACTTTAACTTTGAAAAGTTTTGCGGTAATAAAATGTCCGAACTCGTGAACAAAAATGAGAATTCCGAACATTAAAACTGTTAGCAAAACAGTTACAATAAAATCCATAGGTTACCTTTCTTTTATGCCTGAGATCTTACAAATTCTCTGATTTCGGCATCGGTTTTTAAAATATCATTTAATGTATATTCGCCCGAGTAGTTTTTATACGAAAGGGCGTTAGACACAAGTTGTCCAATTTGACTGAATTTAATCTTGTCGCTCAGGAACAGTGCAACAGCTTCTTCGTTTGCGCAGTTTACGGCGCAGGGATAAAGACCGCCAAGCTCGATAGCCTTTTTACAAGCAGCGAGAGCCTCAAAGGTTTCATAATCGGGCTTATAGAAGGTTAAATTGGTGTAATCAGTAAGACTAAGGCGTGGTGCGGGAGAAGGAAGTCTATCGGGATATGTTATAGCATACTGAATGGGGATTTTCATATCGGGAGTTCCGAGCTGAGCCAAAACGGCATTATCCTCAAGCTCGATAAGCGAATGGATAACAGATTCCCTATGCACAACGATTTCAACATCTTCTGCCTTTTTATCAAAAAGCCAGACCGCCTCAATAAGCTC
>JAZRHT010000157.1:0-14166 GCA_045644905.1 Oscillospiraceae bacterium | reverse complement strand
GAGGTTCAGCCGCTTGGAAATAACGCCTTCTTAGTTCGTGATAATAAGGTTGATAGCGAAGAGATTATAAAGGAATTTAACCGCACTGTTATAAAGCTTGGTGATGAATTAAATATCCCCGTTGTCGCAACGGGCGACGTGCATTTCAAGTCTCCGAGTGAGGCTATTTTCAGAAAAATCGTTCAGCCTGCCGAGGGCAAGAGCGAGGTAGAGGAGCAGGCGCCCCTGTATCTTAGAACAACCGAAGAAATGCTTTCGGAATTTGACTATATTGATAGTCAAAAGGCCTATGAAATAGTTGTAACAAATCCCAATAAAATAGCCGATATGATAGAAAAGGACGTTCGCCCCATTCCTAAGGGAACCTATCCGCCCTCTATTGAAGGCTCAGAAGAAAGCCTTATCGAAATCACTAATAAAAAGGCAAAGGAAATTTATGGAGATCCGCTGCCTGAGCTTGTTAGAGCAAGACTTGATAGGGAACTTGATTCTATTATAAAGAATGGATTTGCCGTTCTTTATATCATCGCTCAAAAGCTGGTTTGGAAATCGGTTGAAGACGGATATCAGGTAGGCTCTCGTGGTTCGGTTGGCTCGTCCTTCGTTGCAACAATGGCGGGAATTTCCGAGGTTAACCCTCTGGTTCCGCATTATGTTTGCCCAAAATGTAAACATTTCGAGCCCTTTGAAAATGGTGAGGTCGGCTCAGGCTTTGACCTTCCTCCCAAAAACTGTCCCGAATGCGGCGCTCCTTTAAACCGTGACGGACACAATATTCCATTCGAAACCTTCCTCGGATTTAAGGGCGATAAATCGCCTGATATCGACCTTAACTTTGCAAGCGAATATCAGTCGAGAGCCCATAGATATACAGAAGAGCTCTTCGGCAGGGAAAACGTTTTCAAAGCGGGAACTATCTCGGCAATTAAGGATAAAATCGCATTCGGATATGTTAAAAAGTTCCAGGAGGAGCATAATTTAAGGTATTCTCCCGCCGAAATTCAGCGCCTTACTGTCGGCTGTACCGGCGTTAAGAAAACAACTGGCCAGCACCCCGGAGGAATGGTCGTTATCCCCGGCGGCTACGAGGTTTATGACTTTACCCCAATTCAGCACCCTGCCAATAAAACCGATTCCGAGGTTATAACAACCCACTTTGACTTCCATTCGCTCCACGATACTATATTAAAGCTCGACTGCTTAGGTCACGTTGTTCCAACTCACTATAAGTATGTTGAGGACTTAACAGGCGTCCCCGTAACCACGGTTGACACCTGCGATGCACGTGTTATGAGCCTCTTTACAAGCCCCAAGGAATTAGGCGTTACCGCTGAAGATATCTTCTTCGAAACAGGAAGCCTGAGTCTGCCCGAAATGGGAACAAACTTTGTAAAGCAGATGCTTGTCGAAGCGCAGCCCAAAACCTTCTCCGATCTTCTGCAGATTTCGGGACTTTCACACGGAACAGACGTTTGGCTCAATAACGCACAAGATCTCATTCGTGACGGAACCTGCACTATTTCCGAGGTTATCGGAACCCGTGACTCCATTATGACCTACCTTATTCAAAAAGGTGTTCCAAACGATACGGCATTTAAAATAATGGAGATAGTAAGAAAGGGAAAAGCCCCCAAGCTTCTTACAGATGAGCATAAACAAACCATGCTTGACAATAATGTTCCACAGTGGTATATTGATTCCTGCCTGAAAATTAAGTATATGTTCCCCAAAGCGCATGCTGCGGCTTATATTATTGCCGCCGTTCGCCTCGGCTGGTACAAGCTTTATAAACCCGTCGAGTATTACGCTTCGTATCTTACTGTTCGTGGCGCTGATATTGATGTTTCGTCGGCTATCGGCGGCAAACAGAAGGCAAGACAAAGGATCATAGAGCTTAAAGATATGGTTAAGAATAAAACGGCCGAGAAAAAGGATATCGACACCCTCGATCTTCTTCTTGTTATAAACGAGGCCCTCTGCCGTGGTGTTAAGTTCCTCCCCGTCGACGTGCGAAAATCCCACGCAACGATTTATAGGGTAGAGGACGGCGGAATAAGATTACCCTTTAACTGTATCGATGGCGTTGGTGAAACCGCTGCCGAAATGCTTTACAGTAGCGCCCAAAACACCGAGTTTTTCTCGATTGAGGACTTTATGGTGAAAACCAAAACCTCAAAGGGACTTATCGAAACTCTCGAAAAAATGGGTGCCTTCGGAGATATTCCGAAATCAAATCAAATTACATTTTTCTAAGTTTAGAAAGGGAAAAAATATGAAAAATAATAAATTATTGCCGGTATCGCTAAAAGTAATGATGATGTCGCTGTTTGCAAGTCTTATTTCGTTTATGCTAACCTGCCTTATCGTTGTAGTCTCTTCCAATCTTTTCTTTGGAAGCGATGCTCCCGGTGTTCGCATTTTTATGCAGCTTGTGGGCTTAGGTGTTCAGCTTATCTTTATCTACGGTGTTATCTGGGAATGCGGAAACACCGATGCACATAAGGTAAGACTCGGCGAGGGTAAGTATTCCGAGTATCGCGGATTTTTAATCGGCCTTATCGCATCAATTCCGTTCTTCATTATGTCAATTTCTATGACGCTTATGACCTTTGATATCCTTCCTGATATTACAGGCCTTATGCGTGTTTGCAGCGCTCAGTTCTGGGGAATTTACACATTCCTTCTCCCTGTCGCATCAACCCATATTGAGCAGGGTGAGTCTGGTCATATCGCACAGTCTGTTGCAACTCCCGCTCAGGCTATCTGCGCCGCATTTGTTCCCGTTATTATTCCTCTTATTTCTCAGTTTCCCTATAAAATGGGCAGAATTGGCTTCTCCTTCGGAGAAAAAATCCTTCTTAAAGACAAAAAGAAATAAGTTAGTTCAAAACATTAAAAGCCGCCATTGGCGGGTTTTTTCTTTTATGCTATTGAAAAAATGCGGCATTTGAAATATAATATAAGTATAAATTATCCTCGGCTTTCATAATCCTTTAAAAGATAGAGAGCAAAGGGGCGATTTATTGAAGCTTTACATTTCAAAAAGCGCAAGAGCGCAGATAAAGGGCGGCGGCATAGTATTTCTGACTCTTATTTTGCTCGTTTGCCTGATTTCATTTTCCCGCCCACAGGGACTTTATACTTCTCTTAAAACTGTCAATATTTGCCCCACAGTCGTGCTCGATGCAGGCCACGGCGGCTTTGACGGTGGAGCAAGTTCAAGCACGGGTGCACTTGAAAAGGATATTAACCTCTCTATAGCGCTTAAAACCCGCGATGCACTTACTCTTTTTGGCTTTGATGTTATTATGACAAGGGACAATGACACAGCCCTTGCTGACACCAAAAAAGAGGATATGTATAGGCGCCTCTCGATAGCAAACTCAAACCCTAACTCCGTTTTTGTAAGTATTCATCAGAATTATTTTTCGGAGGGTAAGTATTCGGGCGCACAAATGTTTTACGGAAGCAATAATGAGCAGGACGCAAAATTAATTGCTCTTACCTTGCAAAAAAACTTTAAAGAAAACCTAAATCCGAAAAATGAAAGACAAGTAAAAAGCGCCGATAAAAGCCTTTTTTTGTTTAAAAAGGCGCCTCAGCCGAGCGTACTTATCGAATGTGGCTTTCTCTCAAATTATAACGAGGCTCAAATGCTTCAAAATGAAAAATACCAAACTAAAATTGCGCTGACAATAGCGCAAAGTATTACGGAATATTATAAATCTAAAGATGTCGAAAGGAACTAAAAAATGGCTCAGCAGAAGTTTAAAACTGCATACGTATGCACGGAATGTGGCTACTCATCTCCCAAGTGGAATGGACAATGCCCCTCCTGCCGCAGATGGAATACTATGGAGGAAGAGGTTATCGCAGCCCCGAGTAAAAATGCATCTGCAATTGACGATGCGCTGCTCACTGAAGCTCTCGAGCCTCAGAGCATAAACGAAATAGGAATAGATGATGAGCACCGCTATTTTACGGGTGTTGGCGAGCTTGACAGAGTTCTCGGCGGCGGACTTGTAAAGGGCTCTCTTGTACTTTTAGGCGGTGACCCCGGTATCGGAAAATCGACTCTTCTTCTTCAAATCTGCCGCTATCTTTGCGAGGATTTAAAGGTTTTGTATGTATCGGGTGAGGAATCTGCAAGACAGATTAAGCTCAGAGCAAACCGCCTCGGAGTTGAAAGTGAAAATCTCTTTTTGGCATCTCAGACAAACGTCGAAGCTATAATAAACACCATTGCAAAATTCAAACCCGACGTTGTTATGATTGACTCTATTCAGACAATGAGCCTTTCCTCTGTAAGTTCTATGGCAGGAAGCATAACTCAGGTGCGTGAATGCACAAATGCCTTTATGAAAACCGCAAAAACCGCCGAAATTCCCATCTTTATCGTAGGTCACGTCAATAAGGATGGAGCTATTGCAGGCCCTAAGGTTTTAGAGCATATAGTGGACACCGTTCTCTATTTTGAGGGCGATAGAAATATGTCCTACCGCATTTTAAGAACAACTAAAAACCGCTTTGGCTCAACAAATGAAATAGGCGTTTTTGAGATGCAGTCGCAGGGTCTTGTAGAAATTCCAAACCCCTCTCAGATGATGCTTTCTGAGCGTCCTATGGGAGCTCCCGGTAGCTGTGTTGTTTGTGTAATGGAGGGAACTCGTCCAATTTTAGCCGAGGTACAAGCCCTCGTTTCAAAGAGTGGCCTTGCTGCTCCGAGAAGAGTTTCAACCGGCTTTGATTACAGTAAAATGGCAATGCTCATAGCCGTTTTGGAAAAGCGTGTCGGTTATTATTTTGGAAATCTCGACGCATATCTCAATGTAGTCGGAGGCTTAAGACTCGATGAACCCGCTGCTGACCTTGCAGTTGCCGCCGCATTAGTTTCAAGCCTTGTAGACAGACCTGTGGATGAAAATGCAATTGTTTTTGGCGAGGTTGGTCTTGCAGGAGAAATCCGCTCTGTTATGAATGCCGAGGAGCGCATTCGTGAAGCTGCAAGACTTGGCTTTAAAAAATGCATTATCCCCAAGCAGAATTTAGCTAAGCTTACTCAGAATATTGACGGAATGGAAATTATCGGAGTTTCCAATATTAAAGAGGCTCTGAGTCATCTAAAGAATTAAAAGGGGACTGTGCAGCTTCCTCCTGTGGCTCAAAGTAAATGCAGCGCTCATTGCCTGTGTGCTTTGCATTTTCGGTATCGCTTAAATAGCAGTATCCCTCGTTTTGATACTTGCAATGAAAATTGCATGATATTAAATTCATATTTTACATCACCTGTTTTATTTTTCTATTCTAAACTCTCTTTATTCATAAACTAAAATAATATATTATGCTCATAAAAAAACGCTTTGTGCTTACAATATTTCTATATAGAAAAGTAAGGCGGTAATTTTATGAAAGCATCAAGAGTTTTTCTCGTTATTTTAATTACTGCGGCAGCCTTTACGGCTGCCGTTAATATTTTTTTGGACAGCAGAAAAGAGGTTGAAATCGCAGAGGTAACCGAGATTGAATATGCTGATTCGATAGTTTTGAGCGGAAGCATTTTTGAGGCTGAGAATAGTATTGCAGGCGCAGACGGAAGTACTCAGACATTTGCTGAGCCTAAGGTTTACGTTACTGCGTATGTTGGTGAAAACAATATCTCTAAAATACGTCTCGGTCAAACTGCTCAGATAAGCGGAAACGGGTTTAAAGATAAAACCTATACTGCAACCGTTACTAAAATTGGTGATACTGCAAAAAAAGTGAGTATCGGTGGTGTTAAAATTGCCGCAGTTGAGGTAGCTCTTTCAATAAATGAGCCTGACACTGCATTAAAATCAGGCTTTTCCGCAACCGCGCGAATTTATACGGAGGATGTGGCGAAGGTAACTTTAGTGCCGTACACCGCCGTTGTTTTTAAAAGCGGAAAGGAGTATGTCTATCTCTATAAGGACGATAGCGCCGTTTTAGCTCCCGTAAAAACGGGCAGAGAGTTAGTCGGTGGGTATGAGGTTATTTCGGGAATTAAAAGTGGCGATAAGATTATATTAAATCCGCAAAAAATAAGCGGGGAAGCCCGTAGTGTAACAGTAGTATCGGGGGCAGAATAGTGAGTTTTTTAAGGCGCTTTAAAACATTAAAAGCTCGCGTGCTTTTCCCGATTATTTCGGTTGCTGCATCGGTTATTTCGGTTGTGATTATCACAAGTGTATCGGCAGTAGGCAGGGAAATTATCGGTAGCGAAATTAAGTCATTGGGGCTTGGTGGACTTATGATTTCATCTAAAACACAAGCTCCACTCGATATAGCCTGCCTTGAAAAAATAGAGGAGAGCAAGGCAATTTCGGGCGCTTCTCCTATTGTGTATTCCTTTTCACAGATAGATAGTCTAAACGGAACAGATGACTGCATTTTGTGGGGAATAGACGGCTTCGCAGATGAAATAATGCACATCAAAATTTCACTCGGCAGAGAAATAAATAACGCAGACGTGCGCTGTTATAATAACGTTTGCATAGTCGATTCGCTCTACGCTCGTGAAAAATTTGGAAGAGAAAATATCATTGGCAAAAAGCTCAGCGTTCTTATAAGCGGAAGCTACGAGGAATTTGAGGTTGTTGGAATTGCTGACGGTAAATCAAGCATTATAAAAAACGCTGTTTCGGACTACGTTCCTTGCTTTATTTATCTTCCTTACACTACTATGCAGATAGGAACGGGCGACGTGTTTTTCAGCAGCATAGCGGTGAATTTAAGGAATGGAATTTCAGCTACGTCAGCACAAAAGGATCTGATTTCCCGTCTCGGCACAGAAAATAATTTTAAAATAGAAAATATGATGACCTACAGCGACACAATAGAAAAAATCCTTGATATTATATCCCTCATTCTCTCGTCAATCGCAGGCATTTCTCTTGTGATTTCGGGCATTTCCGTTATGACAGTTATGCTTTTCTCAGTAGGCGAGCGCACGCGTGAAATCGGCATAAAAAAGTCTGTGGGAGCGGGATTTTTTGATATTCTTTTTGAGTTTCTCTCTGAAGCTGTTGCTATTTGTGTAATTGGCGGTATAATAGGAGTGGGGATTGGCATCGCTGCTACTTTTGTAGGCTGCAGTATTTTATCAGTAAATGCGGTGCTTGATTTTAAAATGATATTAGTATGCCTTGCAGTTACAACTGCGTTTGGAATAGTTTTTGGAAGTTATCCTGCCATAAGAGCGGCAAGGCTTTCTCCCTGTGAGGCTCTAAGACGAAATTGAGAGGTGAAATTTGTGATAGAAATTCCTAATTTACCTGATAAAAAGGTGAGCTTAGCCGCCTTGGGCGAGGAGTTTGCAGATGTTTCTTTTGCGCTTAAAAATAGGGGAATAGAGGTGATTTCTGTCCCGATTGAGCCCTCTTTTTCGCGCTACGAAAAAGGCCACGCTGACCTTAGAATTCATCATCTCGGCGGTAGTGACGTTATGCTTTATAAAGAAGATGAAATCCTTTATAAAACCCTCTCGGAAAAAGGCTTTAACGTTATTTTTGCAAAGCGAAGCTTATCGGGAATGTACCCTGAATGTGCAGGCTTAAACGCTCTAAGAATAGGAAATATTCTGCTTTGCGGCGAGAAATCAATAGACCCCGCCCTAAAAAGTGAGGCAGAAAGCCGAAACATTGAAATTATTTATACCGCGCAGGGCTATAGTCGATGCGCCGCTTGTGTAGTATCAGAAAATGCTGTCATAACCTCCGACCCAGCAATATTTTCTTCGCTTGAGGGTAGGGTAGATGTCCTTAAAATAACAAAAGGAAATATCCGCCTTGCCGATACATACGATGGAATGATAGGCGGCGCCTCGTTTATGATAGATAAAAATCTGCTTGCTTTTTGCGGCGATATAAAGGCTCATCCGGACTTTGAAATTATTGAAAAATTCCTGAAAAAACACGGAGTAGACTATGTTTGTTTAACTAAAGAAAAGCTTATGGATGTAGGAACTGCAGTGGTGCTTAAATAAACGCTTGAGTTTTGAAATATTTTTCCAAAAACACTTGATTTTTATAAAGAAGTATGCTATTATATTAAGGCATTTGAGTTTCCGCGCGTAGCGTGGGGGTTAATGCTTGACGAAAGTCACGACATTAAAGCGGATAGTCCTCTGCCATCATATAGATTTTGGTAAGAATGTCTGAAAATTAAGGAGGAAGAACATCGATGGATGCTCTCAAACTGATGGCAAATGAATGCCTCAAAGAAAACAAGCCCGAATTCTCGATCGGTGATACCGTTAAGGTTCACGTAAAGATCAAGGAAGGCGACAGAGAAAGAATTCAGACCTTTGAAGGAACTGTTATCGCTCGTAAACACAGCGGTGTTTCCGAAACCTTCACAGTTCGCCGCGTATCTTATGGCGTAGGCGTTGAAAGAGTTTTCCCTGTCCACTCTCCTAACATCGACAAGCTCGAAGTTGTTAGAAGAGGTAAAGCTCGCAGAGCCAAGCTCTACTATCTCAGAAACAGAGTTGGTAAGGCTGCAAAGGTTAAAGAGCAGATCAACTAAATACGGCTTACAAAAAGGGTCTTCATTGACCCTTTTTTGCTATAATTTTTAAAAAAGGTGAGTGAAAATCAGTGAAAATCCAAGAGGAATTTTCAATAAAATCCGAGATTTTCGATTGGCTTGAAGCCATTTGCTTCGCAATAGTTGCCATCATTCTCGTGTTTACACTGTTTTTTCGTTCGGCACAGGTTGAAGGCGATTCTATGCTCCCTAATTACCGCGAGGGAGACAGACTTGTGCTTGTAAATACGGCATTTTCAAAGGTTGAGGCAGGCGACGTAGTTGTTATAACTCAACCCACCGTTGTAGCTCATCCGCTAATAAAAAGAGTTATTGCAACCGAGGGACAAACCGTTTACATAAACCATGTTACCGGTGAGGTTAAAGTTGACGGTGTCGTGCTCGATGAAGATTATATTATGGAACCGATAAATTCAGTTCCGCTTGATTCTATCGATTATCCCTTCACGGTTGGAAAAGGCAAAGTCTTCGTAATGGGTGACAACCGAAATGCTTCAAGTGATAGCCGAAATGCAGGAATCGGCGAAATTGACACAAGATATATTTTAGGAAAAGCAATTTACCGAATTCTTCCATTTAATTCGTTTGGACCTATTGTATAATCGAGGTTTTAATTATGAGTCAAACTCCTAATATTCAATGGTTTCCCGGACATATGGCCAAAACAAGACGCCTTATAAAAGAGTGTCTTCCTATGGTCGACGCCGTTTGTGAAGTTCGCGACGCGAGAATAGTTTTAAGCAGTAAAAACCCCGAAATAGACAAGCTTATCGGCAATAAGAAGCGTATCTTAGTGCTTAATAAGTCCGACTTCGCCGATGCCGCTACAACTCAGAGATGGTGCGACTACTATAGAGCTATGGGCATCGAAACCGTTGTAACCGATAGCAGAAACGGAAAAGGAATAAATAAATTTCCCGAGGCAGTACGCCGAGTTTTAAGGGATAAGCTCGACAGCTGGCAGAATAAAGGAATGAGCACAAAAGCGCTTAAAATAATGATTGTCGGTATTCCAAATGTCGGCAAATCTTCCTTTATAAACCGCCTTTCCAAAAGCAAAAAAGCAAAGGTTGAGGATCGCCCGGGCGTTACCCGTGGTATTCAGTGGGTCGATGTCGACTCATCGCTTCAGCTGCTTGATATGCCTGGTATGCTGTGGCCTAAATTTGAAAGCCAAACAGTTTCCGAGCATCTTGCTTTTACAGGAGCAGTCAAGGATGATATTATGGACATCGAGCTTTTAGCCGTTCGCCTTTTAGAGTGCCTTGCCCTGCAGTATCCCAAAATGCTCTGCGAAAGATATGGAATTGAGCTTTCAAGCGAGGATGAAGGCTATGACATTCTCCTTAAAATCGGCGCAAAACGCGGTATGCGAATTTCGGGCGGCGAGATAAATACAGAGAGAGCCGCAATAATGGTTTTAGACGAATTTCGTGGCTGCAAAATTGGCAGAATTTCCCTTGAAAGTCCCGACGATATTGAAAGGATGTAAGCCTTATGGCAGAATTTCAGCCTTTTGAAAAAACACTAAACGAGCATGGCTATAAGTATGTATGCGGAGTTGACGAAGCGGGCAGAGGACCACTTGCAGGCCCTGTTTATGCTGCGGCGGTTATTCTTAAAGAGGACGCCGATTTAAGCGGCGTCAACGATTCTAAAAAGCTTTCCGAAAAGAAAAGGGAAGAGCTTTTTGATAAGATAATAGAGGAAAGCATTGCATATAAAATCGTTGCAATAGACGAAAAGACTATTGATGAAATCAACATTCTTAATGCAACAATGCTCGCTATGAAAACTGCCATTGAAGGACTTGAGGTTCCTGCCGATGCAGCTCTTATCGACGGTAATAAATGCCCTGATTTGAACATTTTTTCAGAGTACGTTATAGGCGGCGATGCAAAGGTTAAGTGCATTGCGGCTGCTTCAATTTTAGCTAAGGTTTCGAGAGATAGATATATGCTTGAGAAGGCAATGGAATATCCTCAGTACCAATTTGAAAAGCATAAGGGCTACGGCACAAAATTGCACTACGAAATGCTCGATGAACACGGAATTTCCGAGATTCATAGAATGAGCTTTTTAAAGAAATATATCGAGGCTAAGAAAAATGAAAAGTAATAAGGCCGAAGTTGGTGCTTTCGGTGAACAGTTCACCACAAAATATCTTAAAAAGCAAGGCTACAAAATTTTAGAGCAAAATTTTCATAGTCGCTTTGGTGAAATTGATATAATTGCTTCAAAAAAAGATATTATTGCCTTTGTCGAGGTTAAAACACGAGGCGAAAATGCCATTTACTCTCCTCGCGAAGCGGTCGATTTCTATAAACAGCAAAAATGCATTAAAACTGCGCAGATGTATATTATGCAAAATAATGTAGAACTTCAGCCTCGCTTTGATGTTTCGGAAATTCTACTCGAAAAAAGGGAAGATAGCAAACTCAAGGTAAAAGAGCATAATTATATAGAAAATGCATTTTAGGTGAATTTATGAAACTTTTCGATTTGCATTGTGACACATTAAATAGGCTTTATGAAACTGGCCAGAGCCTTAAAAACCATAAAGGTTCAGTTAACCTTTCGGAAATGAAAGGCTATGATAAATGTGTCCGACTTTTTGCAATTTGGACGGACGATAAATTAAGTGAATCGGAGGCAAATTCTCAGTTTTACAAAATGTACGACATCTTTAAAGAACAATTAACTCTCTTTAAAGATGATGTAATACAGATAACCGACAGAAACTCACTAAAAAATTCGAAAATCAGCATGATGCTCACCCTTGAAAACTGTTCGGCTCTCAATGGTGACCTAAAAAACATTGAGAAGTTCATAAACTTAGGTGTAAAGGTTTTCACCATTACATGGAACGGAGAAAACGCTTTAGGATACGGCCAGCTTGAAAACAAGGGCCTAAAGCCATTTGGCAGAGAGTGTATAGCCGCTTTTAATGAAACTGCAGCTATTTTGGACGTTTCACATCTTTCTGAAAAGGGTTTTTATGATGTTTGCGAGCTTACAAATAAGCCGTTTATCGCAACCCATAGCAATGCAAAAAGCATCACAAACCATAATCGCAATTTAACTGATGACCAGATTTCTGAAATTATAAACCGTAAAGGACTTATAGGCTTAAACCTTTACAGTGTATTTTTAAATAATGAGCGTGATAAAGCAAATAAATTTGATGTTCTTCGCCACGCAGAGCATATTTTAGCTCTTGGAGGAGAGGATGTTCTCGCTATCGGAACGGATTTTGATGGCTGCAGTGTTATAAAAGAATTTAAGAATGATAAAAAGCTACTAAAGATTGAAAGTCTATTTAAAGAGAATGGATTTTCAAGCGAGCTTACAGATAAAATACTTTATAAAAACGCTGAAAATTTCTTTATGGAAAATCTTTAAGGAAGTGTAAATATGAACTACAACAGCACAAGAAACTCAGAGGTTTTAAAAACTTCAAAATTTGCAATCGCAAACGGTATTTCAACCGAGGGCGGACTTTTTGTCCCTTGCGAAATCCCCAAGCTCAGCCTTAAGCAGATTGAGGACCTTGCAACAGCAAATTATCGCACCATTGCAAAAACAGTCCTTTCTAAATTCCTCACAGACTTTACAAAAGAGGAAATTGAAAACTGTGTAAATAGTGCGTATACATCTAAAAAATTCGAGTCCGATGATATTGCTCCTATGCATAAATTAAATGGCACGGCATCGGTTTTAGAGCTGTGGCACGGACCTACATGCGCATTTAAGGATATGGCACTTCAGATTTTGCCCCACCTTATGATGACATCTGCAAAAGCAGTTCTTGATAATAAAAAGATCGTTATCCTCGTTGCAACCTCGGGCGACACCGGTAAGGCTGCACTTGAAGGCTTCCGTGACGTTGACGGAACAGGAATTTTAGTATTCTATCCCGAAGATGGCGTTAGCCGTATTCAGAAGCTTCAGATGAATACTCAGGAAGGTAAAAACGTCAGTGTTTGCGGTATCAACGGCAACTTTGACCACGCTCAGAGCGGTGTTAAGAAAATCTTTACCGACTCCAAAATGCGTGAAAAACTCGCAGAAAACAATATGATTTTCTCAAGCGCAAACTCAATAAACTGGGGAAGACTCGTTCCGCAGGTGGTTTATTATGTCGCTTCCTACTGCCGCCTTATCAAAAACGGCGAAATCAAGGCAGGCGATAAGGTAAACTTCGTTGTTCCCACAGGTAACTTTGGTAATATCCTTGCTGGCTACTATGCTATGCAGATGGGTGTTCCCGTTAATAAACTTATCTGCGCTTCCAACTCAAACAACGTTCTTACCGATTTCTTAAAAACAGGAACATACGATAAAAATCGCAAGTTCTTTACAACAGTTTCTCCCTCGATGGATATCCTCATTTCCAGTAATCTCGAGCGCCTTGTCTATGATATGAGCGGCAAGGATGATAAGAAACTTACTAAGTATATGACCTCACTTAATACCGAGGGTAAATATACAGTTGACAGTGAGATTAAAGATAAGATTTCTAATCTTTTTGTCGGCGGATGCTGCAGCGATAAAGAAACTCTTGAAACTATTAAGGGCACCTTCGATAAATATAACTACCTCTGCGACACTCACACTGCAGTTGCTGTAAAGGTTTACGAGGATTACTATAAAGAGACTGGCGACCTTACCAAAACCGTTATTGTTTCAACCGCAAGCCCCTATAAATTCTCAACCGACGTTCTCGCTGCTCTTGAGCCCGACTTTAAGGCAGAGGACGAATTTGAGGTTATTGAAAAGCTCGAAAATATAAGCGGAACTAAGGCTCCCAATCAGCTTAAAAACCTTAAAAGCAAAGAAGTACGCTTTAATAACGTCTGCGATAAGGACGATATGCAAAAGGTAGTACTTGAAAATCTTAAAATAGACTAAAACGGAGGAGCGACAATGTCACTCTACTGTATCTCGGATCCCCATCTTTCGCTCTCCTGTGATAAGCCGATGGACGTTTTCGGAGGCGCTTGGCAGGACTACGTTTCAAAACTCGAGCAAAATTGGGTTTTGAATGTTAAAGCAGAGGATACCGTTGTAATTCCCGGCGACATTTCGTGGGGAATGAATCTTAAAGAGTCGCTTGCCGATTTTGCTTTTCTCGATGCGCTTCCGGGCAAGGAAAAGATAATCTTAAAAGGCAACCACGACTATTTCTGGACCTCTCGCTCAAAGATGGAGGAATTCTTTTTACAAAATGGACTGACCACACTAAAAATACTGCATAACAACTTCTTTCCGTATGGCGAAAATTATGGTATATGCGGTTCTCGTGGTTGGATAAACGAATCGGGCAAAACTCAGGATAAGAAGATACTCGATAGGGAAGCGATGCGCCTTGAAACATCGATTGCCGCCTGCGTCGAGAGCGGCAGAGAGCCTATTGTTTTTCTTCATTATCCGCCCCTTTACGGAGAAGAAATTTGCCACGAAATTTATGACGTACTAAAAAAATACGATATTAAAAAGTGCTTTTACGGTCACATTCACGGTAGCGGTTATAGATACGCTATTGACGGTCTTTATGACGGTATAGATTTTCGTCTTATAGCCTGTGATTATCTTGAATTT
>JAZRHT010000156.1:0-5529 GCA_045644905.1 Oscillospiraceae bacterium | reverse complement strand
CATATTTTCCTGCGAAAATCTTAACATTCGCCTTGGCGATACCATCCATAAACGAAACGGGCGAGCGACGAAGCATCTCTGCCTTTGTGCCGCAACACGCCTTTACGTGCGGCGCATAATTTTCATTCTCTGTGTACCATTTAGAGAGGTTCGTAATGGGTACAAAAGCCGCAACCGCGCGAAATAACTTAGGTGCAACCGCCGACATCATAAGCGCCATGTGACCGCCGCCGCTACAACCAAAGAGCAGAATGTTATCTGTGTCGACCTCGAAATTATCTGTAACGTAATCGATAGCGTCGAGCACGTCCTGCCTTGCTAAGGGCGAGGCGCAGGCGTCGGTGCAGTTTGGGTTTGTAACTAAATTAGGTCCGCGAAATTCGGGCAGCAAGAGATTAAAATTATGTTTTTCGGCGAAGGGCTCTACTCTCGGCAGGGGGTCAAAACGGGTGCAGCTCCAGGTATGTAAACAAACTAAGAGCGGTCTTTTTTCTTCGCCCTGCGCCTTTTTAAACAAAATGGGCTGCTCGGCGCCGTCTATGCTCGACTTAATTTTAAATTCCTGCATTTTTCTGCCTCCTATATAAGCTTAGAAATATAATCGTAAACCGTTACGATAAGCGGAATTGTTACAATCGACAGAATACTCGAAAGGGTCAAAAGGCGCGAGGCGCATTCCATATCGCCCTTAGGACCGTACTGCGAGGTAAACAAGGTTACCGACGAGGCAATCGAGGAGGAAGAAAGCAGAACAATGGTGAGCGCAACTGTTCTTGAAATGGGCAAAAACAGAACGATTCCCATCATAATTAGCGGCAAAACCAAGTGCCTTAAAAATATGACAAGATAGTTTTTGCCCGAGACGAACGCCTTTAAAATATCGGATTTTGCTACAAAAACGCCGCTAATAATCATTGCAAGCGGTGTATTTAAGTTCGAAATGTGCCTTATTGCCTCCGAAACAACTGTGGGAAGCGAAATGCTGTAAAAGAACAGCGGCAGACCGATTGCGATACCGATTGTGCCTGCGTTTATGAACATTTTATAGAACTTAACATTTCTAAAGCCGCCCTTCATGGTCACAATTCCGTGACTCCACAAAACCGCCTGAAGCACAACGAGATAGACGCAGGCGTAAAGCACGCCCTCTTTTCCCACCGCTCCCTCGATAAGAGGAATACCCATAAAGCCGCAGTTTGTGTAAACTGTGCCGAAGCGGCGCACGCGGTTGCCGTCCTTATCGCTCGGAAAGGCGCAGCGCGCGACAGCAATGGCAATAATATGGCTAAGCAGCGCAAGCAGAGCGGCAAAAAGCATATTATTGAGCTTTTTGGGGTCGTAGTCTATCTGAAATGAGTTTATGATAACGCAGGGGGTGACGATTTTAAGGGCAAAGCCTGCCATCTGGTCGGCGGTTTTTTCACTAATGAAGCCCGTTTTATAGGAAACGCCGCCCACGATTAAAAGAAGTAAAATTATTAAAACCTGCTGGAGTACTATAGCTGAAGTTGTCATTTGTTTCTCCTTATTTCGCTAAAAGGGGTTTTAAGAACTGACCCGTAAACGAGCCTTCTACCTCTGCGACCTCTTCGGGCGTTCCCTTGGCGACCACCAAACCGCCGCCGCTGCCACCCTCGGGGCCTAAGTCAATGATATAATCGGCAGTTTTGATAACATCTAAGTTATGCTCGATTACAATAACTGTGTTTCCGCCCTCGCAGAGCCTTTGGATAACGTTTATAAGAACCTTAACATCCGAAGGGTGAAGTCCCGTTGTGGGCTCGTCGAGGATATAAACTGTTTTACCCGTCGGCTTTTTCAGTAGTTCAGAAGCAATTTTTACTCGCTGAGCCTCACCGCCCGAGAGGGTGGTTGCGCTCTGACCTAAGGTAATATACGAAAGACCGACATCGTAAAGTGTCTGAAGCTTGTTTTTGATTTTGGGGATTGCCGAGAAAAAGCTGAGAGCCTCCTCAACCGTCATATTAAGCACGTCGGCAATGCTCTTATCCTTATATTTAACCTCTAAGGTTTCGCGGTTGTATCTTTTTCCACCGCAGACCTCGCAAGGCACAAAAACATCGGGCAGAAAATGCATTTCTATCTTGATAATTCCGTCGCCCGAGCAGGATTCGCAGCGTCCGCCCTTGACGTTAAAGGAAAATCTGCCTGCACTGTAGCCGCGGCGCTTTGCGTCGGGCGTGGAGGCAAAAAGAGCCCGAATATCGTCGAAAACTCCCGTGTAGGTTGCAGGGTTAGAGCGCGGAGTTCTGCCTATGGGGGACTGATTTATGGCAATTACCTTGTCAAGCTGGTCAATGCCCTCAATTTTTCTATGCTTGCCGGGGGCGGTGTGGGCGCGGTTTAATTCGTTAGCGAGCCTTTTATAGAGAATTTCGTTAACAAGGCTACTCTTTCCCGAGCCCGAAACACCCGTTACGCAGGTGACAGTGCCAATCGGGAACTTAACGTCAATATTTTTAAGGTTGTGCTCCTGCGCGCCGTAAACAGTGAGCCACCTATCGCCCGTTTTTCTGCGGTTTTCGGGGATTTCTATCTTCTTTCGTCCACTTAAAAAGTCACCCGTTAGCGAGGTTTCGCACTTTTTAAGACCCTCAACGTCGCCTGTAAATACAACCTCGCCGCCGTGAACACCCGCATTGGGGCCGATGTCAACAACGTAGTCGGCCGCGCGGATTGTGTCCTCATCGTGCTCGACAACAATGACGGTGTTTCCTAAATCACGAAGTCTTTTCAAGGTTTCAATAAGCCTTACATTGTCCCTCTGATGAAGTCCGATACTGGGCTCATCGAGGATATAGAGAACGCCGACAAGCGACGAGCCTATCTGGGTTGCAAGTCTGATTCGCTGACTTTCGCCGCCCGAAAGGGACGCGGCGGCGCGAGAGAGTGTGAGATAACCAAGGCCGACATTCTCTAAGAAGGAAAGGCGGCTTAAAATCTCCTTAACGATGCGATCGGCTATTGCCATTTCGCGCTCGGAAAGGGGATGATTTTTGATAAATTCTATTGCGTCCGATATAGAAAGGTCGCAAAATTCCATAATATTTATACCGCCGACGGTGACAGCAAGAGCGAGAGGCTTGAGCCTCTGTCCCTTACATTCGGGGCAGGGCACCTCGGTCATGGTGCGAGCAATTTCACTGCGCATCCAGTCGCTCGAGGTTTCGCTAAAGCGACGGGAAAGGTTGTTTGCAACTCCCTCAAAGGTGGTAAGGTAGCTTCCGCTGCCATACTCGTTTTTGCGGGTCATTTTAAACTTTTCCTGCGTTCCGTAAAGCAGAATATCGACGATTTTGGGGTCTAAATCCTCAATGGGAGCGTCAAGCGAGAAGCCAAAATGCTCAGAAAGACCCTGAAAATACATATAGGCGATTGTGCTGTTTTCAAAAATGCTCCAGCCGCTTGCCTTAATTGCTCCCTCGTTTATGGATTTTGTCTTGTCGGGAATAATAAGGTCGGGAGAAACCTCCATAAAGTTTCCAAGTCCCGTACATTTTTCGCAGGCGCCCATAGGGTTATTAAAGCTGAACATACGGGGCGACAGCTCGCCTATGCTGACGTCGTGCTCGGGGCAGGCGTAATGCTGAGAAAAGAGCATTTCACTCTCGTCTGTAAGGGCTATAACAAGTCCGCCGCCGTGCTTTAGTGCGGTTTCGACAGAGTCGGCAAGGCGCGAGGAAATACCCTCCTTAATAACAAGGCGGTCGACTATAATTTCGATATCGTGCTTTTTGTTTTTGTCGAGAGCGATTTCTTCCAAAAGGTCGTAAACGCTGCCGTCGACCCTTGCTCTGACAAAGCCCGATTTTTGAGCGGCGGCGAGCTCTTTTTTAAACTCACCTTTGCGGCGGCGAGCGATGGGGGCTAAAATCTGAAGACGGGTTCCCTCGGGAAGCGCCTTGATTTTATCCACAATTTCGTCAACCGACTGCTGCTTTATTTCTCTGCCGCAGACGGTACAATGCGGAACGCCGATTCTTGCATAAAGTAGACGCAGATAATCGTAAATTTCGGTTACAGTTCCGACGGTGGAGCGGGGGTTTTTGGATGTGGTTTTCTGGTCTATTGAAATGGCAGGGGAAAGACCCTCGATGCTGTCAACATCGGGCTTGTCCATCTGACCTAAAAACATTCTTGCATAGGAAGAAAGGCTCTCGACATATCTGCGCTGTCCATCGGCATAGATGGTGTCAAAAGCGAGGCTGCTTTTTCCCGAGCCCGACGGACCCGTGAAAACCACAAGCTTGTCCCTCGGAATCTCGACGTTTATATTTTTAAGGTTGTGCTCGCGCGCACCCTTGATAATAATTTTATCAGCTGCCATTTTCTTCCTCTTTCCTTGAAATTTTCTGAAAAAACTGTCTATAATCATATTAGATGGCAAACAAGCTTTCTCGGAGGAGAGATAATGATAACTACCCCTCCGTCTTTTTGAAAATCCCCTCGCCACGCTTACGCGCGGCCCTCTTCTCGTTGCGACTCGGTCACCTCGCAGTTCTGACAGTCCGCTGGACTGTCATTCATTGCTGCTCGGCCGCTTTGCTACCCTTTAGGCAAGGGGCGCAACGCAAAAATCCACCTCCCCTGACAAGGGGAGGCTTTGGAATATTAAGCTATATAGTTATTATAACAAAATGAATTTTTAATATCAATACATTATTTTTGATATTGTATTTTCAGTTGCTATATGGTATAATTAGTTAGTTAAAATGGGTAATTGTACTGTGAAGGAGGAAATAGACAAATGGACGATATTATTTTAACCATAATCGAGCACATTCCCTTTATACTTATGGTGTTTATTTCCCTGCCCATTCACGAGCTGGCGCACGGATATATTGCCCACAAATTAGGCGACGACACCGCCTACTATCAAGGCAGACTTTCACTAAATCCTTTTCGCCATCTTGACCTTTTCGGCACAATTTCAATGGTGCTTTTCGGTTACGGCTGGGCAAAGCCCGTTCCCGTCAACCCTATCAGATTTAAATGCAATATGAGGCTTGGCATGGCGCTGACGGCGCTGGCAGGCCCCGTTTCAAACCTTATTTTATCGCTTATCTGTATGGTTCTTTTAAAATGCACAAATTTACTCGGCACTGCTACCGAGATTGAGTTTTTCTACTTCCTCGGCTGGATTCTTGCCTCGATGTGCTTTGCAAACATCGGACTTGCGTTTTTTAATCTCCTACCTATCCCACCGCTCGACGGCTCAAGGGTTTTAAACTACTTCTTGCCCTACAAGGCTCAGGGCTTTATGGATATGCTCGAAAATTACAGCAGCTACATTATTTTAGGACTTCTTTTAGTCAGCAATAGAACAGATTTCCTTTCGGATATTCTTTCTTATCCGATGAGTGGCATTATTTGGCTTTTTGATAAGATGACATTTTTCCTTGGAAACGCATATTACTATCCCCTATCCTTTTTTCTTAACTAATTTTTAGAGAGGGTGACAAATTTGGCAGCGCCCGAATTTAAGCTTGAAAAATTCGAAGGTCCTTT
>JAZRHT010000155.1:0-9500 GCA_045644905.1 Oscillospiraceae bacterium | reverse complement strand
GATCAATGGTAACGCCGTCAATATATTCCTCTGTACCAAAATTCACTGTAAGCGGAACAATATGCACACGGTTTTTAAATTCAGGCATTAAATCTGCGGTGGAATCTACAATAATTCTTGTCTTCATAAATTTTACTCCTTATTTTTCTCCATTTTTAGAAACAGCATCTAAACTTTCACTAATAATGGAAAGACTGCGATAAAACGCCACTCTTTCTTCCTCTGTAAGGCCATCGCTGATTGCATCAAGAACGCTGCTGATTTTATCTGCAATCTTTTTACCAACCTCGTTTCCTTTGTCGGTCAGGATAAGCGGACTTTTATACCTCTTGATACTTTTAGATTCACAGGTCAGATATCCGTTTGTTTCAAGATAATCGAGCGCACGGGAAATGGTTGCTTTATCTTCTTCGCAACGTTCACAAAGATCGGTAGCCGTTGCGCCCTTATTCGTGTAAAGATAATACAAGCAGGAAACGTGAGCGCTTCTCAAATGGTATTCCGCCATTTCCTGATTCTTAATCTTTCGAATATTACGACTAATTCTGTTAATAAGCACAGTAAAAGTTTCAAATCTTTCTATCATTTTGCCACCTCCACAACACTTGTTGAAACCTCAACAAGTATAAAGTGTAGCACAAACTTGTTGAAATGTCAACAAGTTTATTAGGTAAAGCCCCATGCTGCTGTCAATATAGGACACATTATTTTTTAACGAATACAGCAAAAAATATTGACATATCAAAATATACGCGCTATACTGTGAGTGATATAACTTGTTATATCAAGTAATAACACAAGGAGATCTACAATATGGCAAAGGATTCAGTTAGAATTATATCCCCCAATGGACACCTTGGTTTTGCGCCCACCAAGGAAGAGAGTTTCTATCTCGGCGCCGCAACCAAGCCCGACTACTACTGCTGCGACAGTGGCAGTGACGATATCGGTCCTGTACCCCTGGGTGCTGATAAGTGCGCCAGCCATCCTGCCCACCAATATCACGATTTGGAGCTGATGCTCTTAAAGTCCCGTGAGCAGGGCGTTCCCATGATCATCGGCTCTGCCGGTGATACAGGCACCAACAGCCGTGTAGATATGTATGTTGGCTTTATCAAGGATATGGCCAAAAAGCATAATCTGCCTCCCTTCAAACTGGCTTACTTCTATTCTGAGGTTGACAAGGAATACTTGCGCAACAAGATGAACAACGGCGAGCACATCGAAGGTTTGGACGGTCGCTCCGAGCTTACCATCGAGGAGCTGGACAGCACCAATCGCATCGTTGCTGTTGCCGGTGTACATCCCTTCATTAAGGCGCTGGAAATGGGCGCTGACGTAATCATCGGCGGACGAACCTCCGACGCTTGCGTATTTGCCGCACCTGCAATCTATGAAGGCATTCCCGAAAACATGGCATACTACACTGGTAAGGTTCTGGAATGCGCTTCCTTCTGCTGCGAGCCCTACGGTGCAAAAGAAAGTGTCATCGGCACTGTCACCAAGGACGACGTGAAGGTTACCGCAATGGCTCCCTTCCAGAGATGTACCCCTGCTTCTGTTGCAGGTCACGCTATGTACGAGCGTACCAACCCCTACTACGAGTATGTAGCCGGCGGTATGATGGATATGCGCAACTGTGTATATGAGCAGTACGACGAAAAGACCTGCCGTATCACTGGCGCAGAGTTCGTTCCCGTCGAAGGACGTGTCAAAGTAAAACTGGAAGGTTCCGGCTTCGTTGGCTATCGCTACATGGGCATGGCCGGTATCCGCGACCCCTACACCATTCAAAACATTGACAAGGTGCTGGATTGGGCAAAATCTCAGGTTAAAGAGCGCATCACTGACGATTACGAGATAAGCTACCGTGTATTCGGTAAGAACGGCGTTATGGGTGATCTTGAGCCCATCAAGGAAACCAAGTCCCATGAGCTTCTGGTAGTAGTTGAAGGCGTTGCCAAGACTAAGGAAGTTGCTGAGGAAGTAACCCTGATCGGTACTCGTCAGATTTTCTATGCACGTCTGCCTGAGGTTAAGGGTACTGCCGGTACTGCCGCTTTCGTAATGGATGAAGTGGTCGAGATTTCACCCGCATACACATGGACAATGGACCACACAGTTGAAGTGGACGATCCTCTGGAATTGTTCCCCATCACTATGATCGAGATTGGAGAGTAATGATATGGCAACCAAGAAATTAGTTGATTTAGCTAAGACCATCCGCAGTAAGAACGCCGGCACTGACCGCATCACCTTTGATATCATTTTCCGCGAAAAGGAAAACTACGAGTTAGTTAAAAACTCCGGCGCACTGACAAGAAAAACTGTTTGTGAGATTTATGGCATTCCTGAAAGCCGCATCGCTGACTTTGTTGAGTTTGATCCCGCTTATGCGATCAAGTTCACCATAAACCGCATTAAGCCCTCCGGCTCCTTCGGCGAAGGCGACGTGTTCGGCTGTCAGCAGTATCCCCCTCTGTACGATATTGAGATCCCTGTCGAGGATTAATTTCAGGTACCCTAATATCTTATGGGCAGCAGCTTAGCTGCTGCCCATATTTCATTGTAAGGAGGTGTGATGCGCTTGGAACTTATGCACATCATTGGAATCAGTATCTCTCTGATCGCCATACTTGCATTAAGCATCTATTCCGGAAAATTTGCAAAAAAGAGCCGGGGCGCAAAATCCTGGATCGTGTCCGGGGCAATTATGGGAACACTGGTTGGCGGATCTTCCACCGTAGGAACCGCTCAGCTTGCCTATCACTACGGTATGAGTGCGTGGTGGTTTACATTGGGCAGCGGTATTGCCTGTCTGATCCTTGCCCTTTTATATGTGAAGCCGCTGCGTAACACCAGATGCAGCACTCTGACAGCAATTATCCGTCAGGAATATGGCCCCGGCTGCGGGATGGCTGCATCCATTCTGTCCTCTTTTGGTAGTTTTATAAACATCATCTCCCAGTTGATTGCAGCCACCGCTATCATTGCGGTGATCTGTCCCGACCTTTCCCTGCCGCTCTCCCTTTTGATCAGTGCAATATTTATGGTACTGTACATCATTTTTGGCGGCACAAAAGGCAGCGGTATCGTAGGAACTTTAAAAATGTTCCTTCTTTATATGACAATGCTATCCAGCGGTGTCATAGTACTGTCCCTTAGCGGTGGGCTTGACGGTATCATTCATCTGGTGGATGGGATTGAAAACCCCGATAACATTCATTTCTACAGTCTGTTTGCTCGGGGCGCCGGCACCGACTTGGGCGCTTGTCTGTCCTTGGCACTTGGTGTCATCACCACCCAATCCTATGCCCAGGCAATTTTCATGGCAGATAGTACAGCACAAGCAAAAAAGGGCGCATTGCTCAGCGCGGTAATGATCCCTCCCGTAGGTATCGGTGGCATTCTCGTGGGTCTTTATATGCGTGCTGTCCATCCGGGAATTGTAGCAAAGACAGCTCTGACCCTTTTTGTCACAGAGTATATGCCTCCCCTGGTGGGCGGTCTTGTGCTGGGTGCCCTATTCATTGCGGTCGTCGGCACAGGTGCCGGTCTCGCCTTAGGAATCGCAACCGTTCTGAAAAAAGACATTCTTCCACCTTTGCTGCCCGCAGTCAAAAAAGAAACCCACAGCAGCGCTTGGGAAAGAATTTTAATCATATTGATACTTTGCTTAGCCGTTTTGCTTTCCACGGGCTCACTGGGCGATATGATTCTGTCCTTTGCGTTCTTATCTATGGGACTGCGTGGCGCAACCATATTCCTGCCCCTATGCTGTGCGCTTTGGCTGCCTGGCAGGGTGGATAAACGCTACGCCCTGCTTTCCATACTTTCCGGCCCTTTGGTGGTCCTACTTTTCGGTCTGTGGGATGTACTTCCCTTTGACCCTCTGTTTGCCGGCGTTCTGGCAAGCGTTGTGATTATGGCAGCAGGCTTTTTGGTAAATCGCTCCAAACACAAAACCACCGTGAAATAGCATAGGTCTCTTGTTGTTGTCGCATTCGTGCTTGCATTATTGCGTATTGTATGATATAATCACGGAAAGATTAACAATTACGTTTCGAAAGGTTTTGGATTATGGTCACTCACAACTCCGAAAAACCCTTATATCTTCAGGTGAAAGAGTGTCTGGAAGAAAGAATCCGCACACAGGTCTATCCCAAGGGCGGAAAGATGCCCTCCGAAAAGGAGTTATGCGACGAATTTGGTGTAAGTCGCATCACAATCCGTCAGGCATTGGAACTTTTGGAAGCTATGGGATTAACCTCCTCTGTTCACGGAAAAGGTACCTTTGTAAAAGCAAATAAGATTGATTCCACCCTGCAAAAAATACGCTCATTCGGTGAAACGCTCGCTGTCAAAGGCTATCACGGTCATACAAAAATCGAACTGTATTCACAAGAAGAATCCAGTGATCTCGATCGCTTGATGATGGGCATTAGCGGGAATCAGACCTGCCGACTGCATCTAATCGGCTACTCTATGGAGGAACCGGTAGTAGTGTATCATTCCCTGATCCGCAAGCCCGAGGGTGAGAAAATGTATCAAGAGGCATTAGAGCTGGAAAAAAACGGAACCGCATTTTCCACCTTTGATCTCTATTCCCGAATCGGCATTGCCATCGGTCAAATCCGTCAGCATGTCAGCGCTATAAATGCCCCTGCCGGTATTGCGCAAAAGCTTGGTCTGGCAGAAGGCGATGCTGTGCTGATTTTGGACTCTGTTATTCTGGATAGGGATATGCAGGTCATTGAATGTAAGAAAGGCTACTACCGTACAGATAAGTATTCGTTCACCCTGGAACGCCAGGTATAATGATGATATTGAACTAAAGCCCCGGCTTGTGCAATATGCGCAAGTCGGGGCTTAGCCAATCTGTGAAAGATTTCGTAGGTTGATCTGTGCCAACGCCCCCTGCGCAATAACATCCTATAGAAACCGCAGGGGTAAATTACCCGCCCGTTATCATTTTAATGATCCAATAAATTATGCCGTAAACTACCGAAGCAGAGATTCCGTAGACAATAACGGGGCCGGCGATGACGAACATTTTTGCGCCGAGGCCTAAGACAAATCCTTCGGTTTTAAACTCGATGGCAGGCGAAACAACTGCGTTTGCAAAGCCGGTTATAGGCACTAATGTGCCTGCGCCGGCATGGGTTGCAAGGTCGTCGTAAAGTCCAAAGCCTGTAAACAAAGCTGAAAGGAAAACGAGGGTGACCGAGCAAAGTCCCGTTGCAATTTCTTTGGTGATGCCTAAGGCGAGATAGGCTTCGATTAGACCCTGACCGAATGCGCAGATAAGTCCGCCTATCACAAATGCCCAGATGCAGTCTTTGACTATGGGGGATTTAGGGGCATACTGCTCGGACATTTTACTATATTCTTGCTGAGTGGGAAATTTCATTTAAAGCTCCTGCCTTTTCTTTGAAATCTTAAAAATAGTTTTCTCACAAGCTCGAATTTTATGTAAAAAATCTTTTTCTTTACAAGACGCGCGCATTTTGCTATAATTTTTATATATGCTAACTAAAAAAGAGGTGAGATTTTGCGTTTTAAATTTAAAAAATCGGTGCGCTTTGCTGCGCTAATACTTTGCGCCTGCGTTTGTGTCGCGTCCTTTTCGGGCTGCGCTCGTGGCGGAAGCGGTAAAAGCGTTAGCTGGCTTCTTAGCGAGTCGCCGCGGAATCTCGACCCACAGACCGCCAAGAGCGAAAGCGAGCTACTTATTATAAAAAACTGCTTCAAAGGTCTTTTTGAAAAGAATGCCGACGGTGAAATTTTTTCCTCTATGGTTGAGCACTATGGTGTTTCAGAGGACGGAAAGCACTATAATTTCTATCTCTACGACGACATTTACTGGAGCATTTACGAGGGGCGCGAAATAAAGCGTTACGCAGAAATTACAGCGCAGGATTTTGCCTTTGCGATAAAAAGGGTTTTTACCGACAATCCCAATGCCGACGTTATGAAAATACTCAAATCCATAAAAAATGCCGACAAGGTGCTATCGGGCGCAGATATTTCCAAGCTTTCGGTTTCCTGCAAGGATGACAAAACCCTTTCCATTTCGCTCAGCGAAAAAAATCCCGCCTTTTTGGAGGCATTTTGCGACAGTGCTCTCTTCCCCTGCAACGAACAGTTTTTTAGTTCCACCTCGGGAAGATACGGACTTTCGCCCGACACAATTATTTTCAACGGAAGCTTTTGTCTCTCAAGCTGGGGTGAATCTTCGATAAGGCTCATTCGCAATACTCAAATCGAAGAAAAAGCAAGACCCGAGGCGGTAACACTATATCTGCCTAAAGCTACACGAGAGCATGTTGCACTTTTAGAAAAAGGTGACATAGATGCGGCAGAGCTTAGCTCTGAGAAATTCGATAAGCTAAGCAAAAAAGACAGCTTCAATGCCGAGAAAAACACCTCGGTTGTATGGACGGTCGTTTTTAACACACAGAGCGAGCTTTGGAAAAATAAAAATCTTCGCTCGGCGGTAGCATATTCTACCGACAGAAACGTTATAAGCTCGAAAAACGGCGAGCACCACTCGGCAGCAAGCCGCTTAGTTTCGGATAAGGCGCTTGTATTCTCCAAGGATTACGCATCGCTTACTGAGAATGTTTCGGCTCCCGGTTATAATTCCGAGAAGGCAAAAGCCCTATACTCTAAAGCTCTTTCAGAGCTTGAGCTTTCGCAGATACTCAATGCCGAAATTCTTGTGCCTGATAGGGCGCTATGCAAAGACACCTTCGCGGCTTTAAATCAGGTTTACCAAAGAGAGCTTTCGCTCTATTTCTCCCCCGTCTATCTTTCGCAGGAGTCGGTTTTAAGCAAGGTTAGAAGCGGAGAATTTAGCGCAGCGCTTGTGCCTTTATATATAAGCGCACAGTCCCCTTCTTCAACTCTTGAATATTTTCAGAGCTCATCTCCCCTATGCATAGTTTCGGCAGGAAATTTATTTAATACAAAATTTATTTCTGCGCAGAACCAAACGGATGCAGAGGCGAGTGCGAAAGCATTCTCCGAAGCCGAAAATATGCTATATACAAGTTCTTTAGCGGTTCCGCTTTTCTTTGAAAACAGCTATTTTGTTTCTCAGAAAAATGCCTCGGGCTTTATGAGAGATAAATCGGGAACTGTGCTTTTTAATTCGGTTAACGTTAAATAAAAAATGCTCGGTGCAATGCACCGAGCATTTTGTTTTATTGATCGAGCTTGAGAACTGCCATAAATGCTTCCTGCGGAACCTCAACGCTTCCGAGCTGGCGCATTCTCTTTTTACTTTCCTTCTGTCTTTCAAGAAGCTTTTTCTTTCTCGTTATGTCGCCGCCGTAGCACTTAGCAAGAACATCCTTGCGCATTGCCTTAACGGTTTCTCTTGCGATAACCTTGCCGCCAATAGCAGCCTGAATGGGAACCTCAAAGAGCTGGCGGGGAATGTGCTCCTTTAATTTTTCCGCCATTTTGCGAGCCCTTGTGTAAGCGCTGTCAGCATGAACAATGAATGAGAGCGCATCGACAGTTTCGCCGTTTAGAAGAATATCGAGCTTTACAAGCTTAGAAGGACGATACTCTAATAGCTCATAATCAAACGAGGCATAGCCTCGGGTTCTCGATTTTAAAACGTCGAAAAAGTCATAGATAATCTCATTAAGGGGGAGCTCATAGTGTAATTCGGCACGGTTTGCATCGAGATACTTCATATCCTTGAAAACGCCTCGGCGTTCCTGACAAAGCTCCATAATTGCGCCGATGAAATCGGTCGGGGTGTAGACGTTGGCACGCACGATGGGCTCTGCCGCAGTCTGAATGGTTGCAGGGTCGGGATAGTTAGTGGGGTTATCAATGGTTATGGTCTCGCCGCTCGTTAAGGTCAGCTTATAAACAACGCTGGGGGCGGTTGTAATAAGGTCGAGATTAAATTCGCGCTCAAGTCTTTCCTGGAAGATTTCCATGTGAAGAAGTCCTAAGAAGCCACAGCGGAAGCCAAAGCCTAATGCAAGCGAGGTTTCGGGCTCAAATGAGAATGAAGCATCGTTGAGCTGTAATTTTTCAAGGGCATCTCTTAAGTCGCCATACTTTGCGCCATCAGCAGGATAAACACCCGAATAAACCATCGGATTTACCTTTTTATAGCCGGGGAGCGCCTCTTTTGTGGGAGCATCATAGTGAGTAACTGTATCGCCAACGCGGGTGTCACGGACGTTTTTAATGCTTGCGGTAAGATATCCAACCTCGCCCGCTTTGAGTCCGTCTGCGCTGGGGATAAGGTCGTTTGCGCCCATATATCCGCATTCGACAACCTCAAAATCAGCGCCTGTTGCCATCATTTTGATGTGGTCGCCTGCTTTGAGTGTGCCATTCATAACACGAAGATAAACGATAACGCCCTTATAGCTATCATAAACCGAGTCAAAGATAAGAGCCGAGAGGGGCGCGTTTTCGTCGCCCTTAGGAGCAGGAATGCCATTTACAATCTGCTCTAAAACAGCCTCGACGTTAAGGCCTTCTTTTGCTGAAATTCTTGGGGCATCCATAGCTTCGATTCCGATAACATCCTCAACCTCGTGTGCGACTCTCTCGGGGTCGGCAGACTGAAGGTCAATTTTATTTATAACCGGCAGAATTTCAAGGTCATGCTCTAAGGCAAGATATGTGTTAGCAAGGGTTTGCGCCTCGATGCCCTGCGATGCGTCAACAACAAGTAGTGCACCCTCGCAGGCGGCAAGAGAGCGGGAAACCTCATAGTTAAAGTCAACGTGGCCCGGAGTGTCGATAAGGTTAAGAACGTAGGTTTCGCCATCCTGCGCCTTGTAATTAAGGCGAACGGCACGAGCCTTGATGGTTATACCTCTTTCCTTTTCGATGTCCATATTATCAAGAAGCTGCTCGCTCATATCACGAAGACTTACGGCGCTTGTAAGCTCTAAAAGTCTATCCGCAAGGGTGGACTTTCCGTGGTCGATATGAGCAATTATGCAGAAATTTCTTAGTTTTTCCTTGTAATCGGGCAAAAATATCACCTCAAATTAAATCTTACCTTAGATTATACCATTTTTTCGTTCGGTGTGCAACATTTTCTTTTGACTTGCGCTTTAACTTTTTATGTGTTATACTATAAAAAACTGCCCAGGAGAAATACTATGTTTGAATTTATAAATAACATTGCTCTTTCGATAGAAGAATTTATGACGACGCCTACTGCGACCGCCATCGGAGCCGTTTTCCTCGTTGTATTCTCTGCGCTGATTTTGTATCTAATAAAATATTTTGAGAAAAACTAAATTCAAAAAATAAAGCCGCCTCTTAAAAAAGAGGCGGTTTTTTATTGGAGGCAAAAAGACTAATCGTTATATCTTGCGCAGCGGCAGAAATAGGCTATCGCAAAGATAACGAGCAGGACGAAGAAAATAACGGCGAGGACAATGAAGGTTGCGAGGTTTGCAAGGACTGTTGCGGCGATGGAGGCGCCGACAAGAAGGCCTATTGTAAATGTG
>JAZRHT010000154.1:0-9480 GCA_045644905.1 Oscillospiraceae bacterium | reverse complement strand
GGTTGTTTTTAAGCTCAAAGACGTGCTTTCCGTCGGGGATAGAGAGCCTTCTCCATTCGTCATCGAGAATTTGCATTCTCATTCCGTGCCAGCGATAGAATTTCTCGAAATTTAAGATGCTTTCGCCGTCGCAAAAAAGCTCGAGAGGCATATTGTCCTTAACGGGGCTCTCGCCCTCGTCAGTATATTTCGGCGCCGCCATAGCAACAAGGTGGAAAAGCGTCTGCGCAAAGTCGCATTCCTTGTTTTTGACCTCGTATTCCCATTTTGCCGTTTGGCCGGGCTCTAAGAAAGCAAGGCGCATTCTTGCCCAGTCATGAACGGGCAAGCCTAATGTATGGGCAGGGAATTCGGTTTCGTTTTCGGTAAGCTCATTTCTAAACCAAAGATAGTCTTTCTTGGTTATAACAACCGAGCAGTTTAGGTATTTAGGTCCAACTGAAATATCAAGTGCGCCCTTTTCGATAAGGTCCTTTGCTGAGAAGGTGATATCACAGCTCTTAGTTTTAAGATGAAAAATAGTATCATCATTAACTTCAGCCTCAAAGCTAACGCCCTTAAATTCTCTCTTTGTTCTGATTTCCCATTTAGGCTCATCAATTTTCTTTTTCTTTGCACTAAGTCCGGGGGCAACAAAAAGATAAGGATATTCTAAAAGATAGGAATTTACTATCTCGCCGTTTTCGCATTCTAAGTGGCCGTCCCACACAAAAACGGGGTGGTAGTGCTTTCTTGTATATAACATCTGATAACCAAAGTCAATTCTGAAATCAAGAAGCATAATTTTCTTCCTTTCGCATTTAAACTGCACGGTATTTTGTAAAAAGCCTCTGCATATATAAAATTATATCAGCCTCTGCCTAAATAATCAATGCAATTATAATAACTTTATTTGTAAAAAACCGCACACATTTTGTAAATTAGATTTATCACCTAAAAAACAAGTCCCAAGGCGAGTGCGCCTTGGGACGATTTCTGAAAGCTTTATTTCTCAATAACTGCAGTAACGATTGAGTGCGGGTGCGAAGTGAATTTGTAAATATGTCCGTTAAGTCTAATTATAGCGGGCATTTCCTTGTCGGTGCGGTTTAAAACTATGCAGACAATCTCGCCGTCGGGGTTTTTAAGAGCGAGGGTTTCAAGGTCGTAGGAATACGAGCTTGAGGAAATAACCTTTGCTCCGGGTTTAGCAAACTTGCTAATCTGTCCGACGTAGTAATAGGTAAGCCTGTAAATAAGCTCATTTTTCTTAGTGTGGTAGTAAACGAGCGGATCAACCGAAAACTCTCTGTCCACTCTGTTGTGGTGCGGCCCGTTGTTCTCGTCTAAAATGAGATTCCAGTCACAGTAATAATGAAGTCCGTTATTAAAACAACCCATAATATCGTGGGCATAAGCCTCGGCGAAGCCTAAATCGACATCCTTGTAAATTCCTTTTTTAGCAACTGCATTACAGCTCTCGCTTGCAACACTAATCTTGTCGGGATATTTTTTCGCGTGGGCTCTAAGCTCACCAAAATGGTCACCCGAGTACCAGTGATTAGCAATTCCGTCGCAGTATTTTCCGTTTTCGCTCTCGTAAACGTATTTAGCCCACTCATAAACTCTCTCACGGCAGTGATCGTAGCAAAGAATCTTAACTCCGCTTCCTTCAAGCTCACGTCCGAGATATCCTAAAAACTCTGCTTCTTCTTCGGGAGTGTAAAGGCAGGATTCCCAGGTCTGATGATGGCGAGGCTCGTTTTGCATAGTAACGCCCCAAATATCAATGCCGTTTTGCTTGCAGCCGTCGATATACTTCTTAAAGTGCTTTGCCCAAAGAGCATAACAATCCTTTTTAAGATGCCCGCCTATGCGGCTACCGTTTGTCTTCATATATGAAGGCGGCGACCAAGGGGATGCAAAGAGGGTAAGGTCAGCATATTTCTGCGCGTCCTTAACCATCGGGAAAATCTCTTTTTCGTCGTGCTCAAGAGAGAATGTGTCAAGGGCCATATCGCCCTCGTCAATATAGGTATAGTAATCTTTAGAAAAGTCGCAGCTGCCTATGGTAAGTCGCCCAAAGGTGTATCCAATGCCCTTTTCTCTGTCAAAATAGGCACGGATAACTTCTTCTTTTTTATCCTCGGGCATTTGTGCATAGAGGCTTGCGCTCGAATCCGAAAACGCACCGCCGATTCCGCCAAACTCCTGAAATTCTATGTCATCGTGAATGTTTATAAGAAAAGCCTCGACGTCACCGGGGTGACCCTGCTCCTCTACAATATCAATGTTTTTGTAACTCATTTCGGTCTGTGCAAACTTGGAAATGTGAGCGCCGTAGCCGTTTGTTTCATAGAGCTTTATTTTCATAACAAAAAACTCCCTTTTTGATATCTTTATTAAATTTTAACATACACAAAAAGTAAATTCAATAGCAAAATAAAAATCAGCCGACCCTATAGGGTCGGCTTTAAATTTAGAATATATTAAATGCATGTGCAAGCTTTTCCGCCGACTGAAAGCGCTCGTCGGGATTAAGACTTGTGCATTTGCGAACAATTTTTCCAATTCTGCCCTTAGCCATTTTGGAGCTTGGGTGAATCCCTGTAATCATAACGTTGAGCATCACACCGAGAGAATATATATCGGTTCTCGCATCGCTTTGTGAGATACCAAGCTGCTCGGGAGAAACGTAGCCAACCGTTCCCATAATAACTGTATCACGGCTCGATGCTGACACCTTTCGAGAAGCGTTTAAATCAATTAAAACGACTCTGCCGTTTTTGTCAATCATAACGTTTTCGGGCTTGATATCTCTGTGAACTATAGAGAGCGAATGTAGGGCATAGAGGGCATTGCAAATTCCAAGAATAACCTTTTTAGCACTTTTGTATCGATATTTTTCGGCTTCCATTATCTGCGAGACGTTCATTCCGTCTATAAATTCTTCCAAGACAATCTGCCCGTCGTCGAGGTTTTTAACGTCGTATATAAGCGGAAGATTTTCACAATTAATATCCGAGATTAGCTCGTAAGCAGCTACGGTAGAGCTATAGCTCCTTAAAACTATATCTCGCCCGAGCCTTTTGTTCCGAAGCCTTAAAACCTTGCAGTCATTTTTTGAGCTTAAAACCGACACCAGCTCGTATGTTGAAAATAAGTTATTTATGTACTGATCTCTTGTCATAAAATCACCGTTTAATAGTTGCTGTTGTAATGCCATGTGGCTGAATAATTGAGAGCATCATTATTGGTTCCGATATTGATGCTGCTCCTTTGCTCTGAGCTTCCTGCATAATAGATGTCGGTAAGAAAATTGCAAGACTCAAAGGCGTCATTCGAGATTTGAGTAAGACTCTCGGGGATGTAAATCCTTTTAAGACTTGTGTAACCTGAAAATGCATTTGATGCTATTTTAGTTGCCCCTTCCTTGATAGTCACGCTCTCAAGGACATTGCAATTCTTAAACCAAGCTCCTATGACCTCAATACCGCTACCAAAGGTTATGCTCTTAAGATTATCACAGTAATAAAACGATTCCATGCCTATGCTTGTTACAGAATTGGGGATAACCATATTTTCAAGCTTATCACAGTACCAAAAAGAATACCAGCCCAAGCTTTTTACACTGTTTGGAATTTCAATATTCTTAAGTGATCTGCAATAGCCAAATGATCCTATGCCTATACTTGTGACGCTATTGGGGATCGTAATGCTTGCGAGGCTTGAGCAGCCTTCAAACATTCTGTTTCCGATGCTCGGCACACCATAAGGAATTTTGATGCTTGTTAGAGCGACACAGTTTGTGAAAGCCGCAACTCCTATGTCTTTGACGCTATCAGGAATAGTAATCTTTTTAAGCGAACTGCACTCTTCAAATCCTCTGTCCTTTATAACTGTCACACTATTAGGGATTACAACAGAGGTAATAAGGGTGCACCCGCTGAAGGCGTAGCTGCCTATGGTAACGACGGGATATCCGCCGAGTGTGCTTGGAATGGTAACGGCCCCGCTTATTTTATTATAAACGTCGGTTATCGTCGCTTTGCCGTCTGAAACCGAATAAGTATAATATCCTTCTGTAAAGCTCTGAGGTGTACTGCTTGAGGTTGAGGTAGCCTTGCTCGAGGTCGAGGCGGATGTGGAAGAAACCCTGCTCGAAGTAGATGCGGTAGTGGAATTTGTCTTGCTCGAAGTTGATGCTGAAACCGACGACACATCGCCGAGATCCGAGGAGAACAAATCCTCGTACCAATCAGGCAGCTCATATTCGGGGTAGTCGGAGCTATTTGAAAAGCTTGAGCTTGTGTGGTGCGGTCTTGCGATAGGGAGGCGCGAGTTGGTGCTCAATTTATCGCCATTGCTTGTGTCTTGGGTTGAATTTTGCGAGCTGTCGCTATCGGTGGATACAAGGTTAGAGCCCAAAATATCCGAGGTATCCGTTTCGGTTTGTACCTGCAAAAAGCCAAGAGTTGCGTCAGCTCCTTTTTCAGCTGTCGATAAAACCAAAACGATGGCCGTTGTAAACACTAAAAGGACGGCAGATATTATCTGCCACCTTTTTTTAGAAGGCCTTATTTTCGCCGCCGCCTTTTTAGGCTCAAGCGGACTCATACAGTGTATGCAAAAGCGGGAATTTTCCTCAATTTCCGCCTTGCAAAATGGACATTTTTTCATTTTATACCTCAAGATTTTTATTCTGCAAATATCATCAGCTGTTATAGTGCCAGGTTGCGTTAAGTAAATAGGAGTTTTCCTTGCTGTCGATCAGCATCTTATCTCTGTCTGCCTTGCTTCCTTCGTAGTAAATGTCAGTAAGATACTTGCAGCCTGTAAAGGCACACATTTCAATACTTGTTACGCTTTTAGGAATTTTGATGGTTTCAAGATTTTTGCACTCGTAAAACATACCGGCGCTGATGGTAGTTATTCCGCTTTCAATCGTAACGTTTTCAAGGCTATCGAAAAAACAAAAAGCGTTTGGACCAATGTATTTGATGTGTCCGGGAATGGTGATGCTCGTAAGTCCGCTGCAACTGCTGAAGGCGCCTTCGCCAATGTAAATTAGGCTTTTGGGAAGCTTAAAGCTTTTAAGGTCACAGCCATAATAGACCTGATCTATAAGAGCTTTTGTTCCCTCCTTGGGCTCACAACGAGTTGTGGCAGTCATGTATGTTGCAATAAGATAGTCGTTTAAATATAACGTGTCGTTTGCTTCCCAAGCCTCATAATTCTGGTAGTAAGCGGTGCCGCTGAAGGCACTGTCTCCGATGCTTATTATTTTGTCGGGAAGATTAATGTCAATAAGGGCATGGCATCCGCTGAATGCTTGCATATCTATCCTGTAAATGCTTTCGGGAATTGTAACGCGCGTTATGGCAGTGCAACCTGAAAATGCGTACATTCCAATGTGCGTTACGCCCTCAGGAATCACAAGAGATGTGATTTTATTACAGCCTCTAAAGCATTCCTCGCCCAAACTCACGACATCATATCCGCCGAGCTTACTCGGAATAGTAACTGCGCCGCTGATTTTGTTTGCACGCACTTCGGTTATCGTTGCTTTGCTGTTTAAAACCGAATAGGTATAATATCCGTCTGTAAGGTTTGTAATTGTAGTGTTAGAGGTGGATGCCGCCTTGCTTGAGGTTGCGGCTGAAGTAGAAGAAACTTTGCTCGAGGGCGAATTGGAAGCGGGCGAAGTTCTGCTCGAAGTAGATGCGGTAGTGGAATTTACCTTGCTCGATGCTGAAGTCGAAGCAGAAGAAGTGCTACCGGAATTTGAAGATGTGCCAAACAAATCTTCATACCAGGATGGCACTTCGTATTCAGGATAACTGTAACCGTCCGAGGAATTCGAACCCGAATAATGCGGTCTTACAATAGGAACACGTGAGTTTGTGCTTGTGTCTGCACCCTTGTTTGTACTTTCGCTCGGCCTTTCGTAGCCGCCGCTTTCGGAGGGGAGGGGAGAGTTTTCAAAAATATCCGAAATATCTGTTTCGGTCTGAATTTGCGAGAAGCTCAGCGTCGGCTCAGATTTTCCTTCGCCCGCCGATAGAAGCAAAACGATGGCCGTTGTAAACACTAAAAGGACGGCAGATATTATCTGCCACCCTTTTTTAGAAGGCTTTATTTTTTTAGCCGCTTTTTTCTCGGTAAGCGGGCTCATACAATACAGGCAAAACCGAGCATTATCTTCGATTTGTGCCTTGCAAAAGGGACAATTTTTCATTTATGTTACCCCAGAGTATCAAGGTCGTATTCAAATAAAAGCTTGTTGATTTCTATAACCGTCAGTTTTTTGCAGATTCCGTACATAACAACGCTGTCAAACGGGATTTTGACGTAAAGAGGAGAATAGCCTGCACATTTCAAAAGTGTCTGCACCTCATTAAGCTTAAGCTCCATAGAAACCGCAATGCACAAGAGCTTCTTTCTTTCGGGAATTCGCAAACCCGAAAAAATCTGATATGCATAAACCTCGGAAATCTCAGAATTTTTTACTATATGAGATTTTTTGAGATTTTTCTCTTCTATAAGACTATTTAAAAGCTCGGAAAGTGATTTTTCGACCATATAGTCGCGATTTTCATCGTAAAAGGTCTTAAAATCCTCACATAGACCGAGCTCTTTTACTATTTTAGTAGTATTTTTCATATATACACCCCACCTATGTTATACATCATACCACATTCGACAAATTTTTTCAACTATGCTATCAGCATAAGACTTTTAAAAAATAAAGGTTTATAATATTTTCATAGCATTCGCTTTTAGATGTAGAAGCGAAAATAAAAAAATTTGGGAGGGCATATCATGAAAAAAATTGTTTGCGAATTATGTGACGGCACTGAGTTTTCCAAGCAGGACGGTATGTTTGTGTGTCAGGAATGCGGCACAAAATACACCCCCGAGGAAGCAAAGGCTATGATGAAAGAGGTTGAGGGTGAGGCCCCCGCTGCAGCGTCAAGTACACCTTCGGTTAACTCTAATCAGCAGCAGATTGATAATCTATTCGTGCTTGCTACAAATGCTTTTGAATCAGCCAATAATAAGGAGGCTGAGGGATACTGCAATAAAATAATAGAGATGGATGTCACTCACTACAAGGCTTGGATCTTGAAAGGTAAAGCTGTTGGTTGGCAGTCTACATATGGAAGCCCAAGAGTGGAAGAGGGTGCCAATGCAATGCGCAAAGCGGTTGATTTTGCTCCTGAAGAAGAAAAAGATAACGTTGCAAAAGAGGCTCTTGATGCGATTAGAAATATTTGCAACGCTTTAGCAAATCTTACTAACAGCAATTTCGGAAATAATCCAACTGAAGAAAATAGATTAAAATTTGGCGAATTTAAAACTGCGTGCGCCAATGCAATAGCGCTATTTAATGATGTATCCTTGGAAAGTTGTCAATATGCCACAGATGTTTTGAGGGCACACATAAGATATGCTGCCGAGCAGATGAACCTTTCCGGTGTTGCGGCAGTCAAAATGGTACGAACTAAGTGGAATGATATTGATTATCCGAATAAGAGTTCTTGGGATACGTATTTAGATTGGTTTGGAGAAATTCGTTTCATGTTTGAAGATTCAATTAAATGGGGCGAAACTGCCGGTGAAGATGACAAAGAAATCATCACGAGACATAAAAATCGAATTATCGCTTTAGAAGAGCCTATGGATTCTAAATGTTATAAACAGGAGTGGAGTAGTTGGTCAAGTTCATACGAATGGGTAACAGATTATTACTTGTCCGATTCTGCAAAAGCTTCACGCAGAAAATGTGTAAGTGAATCTAAGAACGCCATTAAAAAGATTGAGAATAAAGCCAAGGAAAAGGAGGCTGCTGAAAAGAAGGCGGCTGAGGAAGCTGAGAAAAAACGTATTGCGGATTACTGGGAAGCGCATAAAGAAGAAAAGGAAAAACTTGAGACTGAGAAAAAAGAGTTGGCCGAAAAAAAGAATGGCATTAGTAAGGATATTACTAATATAACAAATCGAATTAATGCAGTTAGATCTGAAGAAAAAGAAAAACTCCCTGCAGAAGTGGAAGAAGAAGAACTTCACGCTAAGGTTAGAGAACTTATCAGCCGCAAATCAAGTCTGGGTATTTTTGCGGGTAAAGAAAAGAAACAGATAGCCGAAGAAATTGGGGGCCTTGAAGCTAAAATCGACGCTCTTCAAGTTAAAATCAAGGAGGAAAAAGAGAAAAGAACTGCAGAAATTGAAAATACAATAAAGCCTCTCGAAGATAAGAAATCAGAATTAAGTAATGAGATGAACAAAATCAACAAAAGAATTAACGCCATTGATAACAAACTGTCAAAGGCGCCTAAGGAATAATTTTCGGCGTCAATCTATTTTGTTAATAGTATTGATTCCTTCTAAAAAGAAAAACACGGCCAAGATTTTACCCTAAAAATTCGGTTTAGTTAAGCGAGAAAATTAAAAATCCCCGACGCAAAAATGCGTCGGGGATTTTTGCGCCCTGTTTTGACTTAATTTTTCGATAAAAATCGAGCCCCGTCGACAGACGGATATCAAGTATTACAAGGCAAAACGTGGGCATATTTGTGCGTTCCTACGAAATTAAAAAAACGGCTTGAAATTCATTGAAAAAGGGCTTTTCGGGTGATAAAATGTAGCTATAAAATCTAAAGCAACAGGAGTAGACAATATGGCAGAAAAAACAAGATTATTAATCGCAACCGACCCAAGAGATACCCTGAAAATTTCAGGACAAATTTTAGAAGGAAAGGGCTTTGATGTCGAGGTCTGTCAAAAGGATGGCAAGGCCGTTTTGCAAGCAATACGCCAAAAAGCCCCCGACGTTGTTATTATTGAAATGTATATGGCAAATTTGGATGCCGTTGCGGTTTTAGACGCGGTGGCTAAGGAAAACCTTCTTAAAAAGCCTGCCGTTATTGTCAGTGCCAATTACGATAACGGGCTTATTGAGAAAGAGGTTATGCAGGCTGGCGCCTCCTATTTTCTTTTAAAGCCTTTTGATTATGACGTTCTTTGCGAGCGCATAAACACAATAACCAAAAACGTTTCTGTTTCGCACAGAGAAAAAAGAACGCCAATTGAGGATATTGACTTAGAGGTTACCGTAACCGATATTTTACATCAGATAGGAGTGCCGGCCCATATCAAGGGATATCACTATCTCAGGACCTCAATTCTTCTTGCTATCGAGGACAGAGATATGATAAATCACATCACCAAAGAGCTTTACCCCACGGTTGCAAGACGCTTTAAAACTACCGCCACAAGAGTGGAGAGGGCAATTCGCCATGCTATTGAGGTGGCTTGGGACAGAGGTGACGTTGATGTTTTAAATTCTTACTTTGGCTTTACAATTCACAGCCAAAAGGGTAAACCGACCAATTCCGAATTTGTTGCTATGATTGCCGACAAGATTTGCCTTAAAATTAAATCCGCTTAAACTAAAAAAGCTCCCGTGCCATACGGCACGGGAGCTTTAACTTTATTATT
>JAZRHT010000153.1:0-21073 GCA_045644905.1 Oscillospiraceae bacterium | reverse complement strand
TACATTTTGAGGAAGTGGGCAAAGCGTTATAGAAAACCTTTTGCAGAGCATATCAATTTCGTTTTGGAGATTTTGTGGCACAGGCCCGTCTATTACCAAAACAAACTGTGAAGGCTTTATCGTCTGCGAGAACATACTCTCTACGCTTTCTTTTAGATATTGCGGATTTTCCTTTGCGTAAACTGACATAAGGACACTGTATGGTGGAAAACTGATATTTTCTTGCATACAAAAATCACCTCTTAATTTACGCAAATTTTTTCGCAAACTACATCTATATTACCATACCACATTTGCCTCAAATTTGCAAGCATTTTTACCCCATATTTTGTGGTATTTTGCAAGATTTTTTTGAGCTTATTGCAAGATTTGTTTTTCGGACTAAAAACGCGGCTTTTTTTGACAAAATTTCTTGCAAAAACGCAAAGAAGCGGACGCACAAAAGCGTCCGCTTTTCTTAAAAAATTAGTTCCAGAGTTTTTCGGGATAAAGTCCGTTTTTCATTTTGTCTAAAAGGGCATTTTTAACGTCGATAAGATCCTCGTGATAGGTCATTCCGTACCACTGATCGTCAGTTCTTAAAACCGCGATATCCCCTTCACCACTTTCAATGATGCGGCTGGCAACAGAAGGCAGATAGAACTCGGCTTTTAAGGGGTTTACGCCCTCATTATTGAGGTTTTTAAGAAACTCTACAAGCTGCTCTTCGAATTTATTAAGAGTTCTCTGAGGAAATGCCCAGCAGTTCATTGAAACAAGCACTTCGGGGTCAAGAGTTGTCCAAGTTTTGCAGTCGTCCTCAGTATATTCAATCTTGTCGCCTCGGCACTCGATATGGGTGCGCTCGGTGACGCTTGTAAGCATATTTTTGTCATCTACGCAGCAAATTCCGCGAGATGTATAGCCGTTTTTGGAAACTGTATTTTTAAGCACAAAGCCGGCCATTGCCATGTGTAGTTTATCGGTATTTTCATCGTTATTTACAAGGAAATCATGCAGAATTTCGAAGCATTTAGGGCCATAATAATCATCGGCATTGATAACGACGAAATCCTCTTTTATAGCATCCTTGCCGCACCAAACGGCGTGACCTGTACCGAGAGGCTTGGTTCTTCCCTCGGGAGCTGTAAAGCCCTCGGGGAGCTTTGAAAGCTCCTGCATTATGTACTCAGTTTCAATATATTTTGAAATTCGGCTTCCGACAATTTCATCAAAGTCCTTATAAATTTCCTCTTTGATGATAAAATAAACCTTGTCAAAGCCTGCTCTTTTTGCGTCAAAAATAGAGTAATCAATTATAAGCTCACCTGCAGGTCCAACGGGGGTAAGCTGCTTAAGACCGCCAAAGCGACTTCCCATTCCTGCAGCCATTATAACCAGCGCTGTTTTCTTATTTTTCATAGATGTGCCTCCTATGTAATTAACTGCTAACATTATATTCTTATTTTGTTATATAGTCAACTGTATTTTTCTTAAAAATTTACTTTACATATCAGTTTTTTTATGTTATGATATATTGTAATTTAATAGAAAGGAATGATTACTGTGGCAGAAGCCCAGAAGTTTTTAGAATACAAAGGCCGTCCTTTAGTTCGAAGCGGCAAAACTCTTTATTACGGAAATCTTTACGATGACTATGTTGTTATGATGCAGATTGTTGACACCGTTAAAAACGGCGAAGAGGATTTTGCAGGCAAAATTATCGTTCAGCTTCTTAATACCGACCCCAATGCCGCTCCCACCGAGCTTGTTATTAAAAAGACCGATACGAGAGGCCTTTACAATGCAATCGACATCGCAGCTGCTTGGCTTGATACAACTCTTGAACAAAACTAATCCTAACATTTACACGGCGAAATATTTAATATTTCGCCGTGTTGTTATCTAAAAAAGTATGAGGCGAGATTATGGAAAAGTATCTTGGAATTTTTAAAGCCGAAAATGAGAATGAGCGTATTGTTGTAAAGCCTTTTGGGGGCGCACAGTTTGAAACCTACTGTGATGATACTAAAAATCGTAAATACCGCTTATTTTTTACGGGCGAAACCAACTATCATTACACCTGGAAGAGTGAAAGCGACTCTAATACACTTTATGCCAAAATAGATGACAGCTTAGATACCAAAGAAAGCTGCCGCTCGCAGTATTGCGTTAAGCTTGAGGGATGCGATTATCCCAAGGTGATATACAAAAAGCTCGTAAGCGAGGTTAACATTGGTTATCTTCCCGCAAATGCATTTTCGCCGCAAAAATGGCAACCTCTTCTCTCCTATTTACCTCTTAAAAACTTCACTGATGACTACAAGTGCGGAATTTTTGCAAAGGCAGATAGCGTTTGCCTCAAGGATGGCGGCAAGCTCAGAATGACGGTTGAAGTGCGCTTTGACAAAGAAGGTGTAAACCATCACGACATTCAGTATACTCCCGACCTTACATATCAGTTCGATTTTACCGAAGGAAATTATGATTGGACAGAGCTTTCGCAGGATATTATTATTCCCAAAGACAAGGCTGTTTCGGTTTGCGTTATTATTGAGGCCGAGAAATTCGAGGGCACTCTCTATTTAGAAAAGCCATACATCATTTCTTCAAACGGATTTAACATTCTGCCCGACTTTTCTATAACAGGAACTGCGCGTTCTGCGTATAACTGGGTGGGTCAGAATCTTTCCAAGAAGGAATGGCCACGTTTTGAGTTATCTGCAAACGGAAAGCCATTTTTCAAGGGCGAGATTTTTGAGCGTTGCCACAGAAATTCCGAATGTGAAATAAATATTCCCGATGAATTCATAACTGACGGAAGCAATAAAATCGAAATAAAGCTTGTTTCGGATTTTCACGATGCTCCCTCGTATCTTATAAACGAGGTTGCTCTTTTAGAGGATCCCAAAAACGAGTTTGACGTTGTTGCCTGCCCTGAAATTATAGGCGCCGGAAAGCCTTTTTCTCTGCTTTTAGAGGTAAATGAGCCTTGTGAAATCAAGGTGAACTCCCCTATCGTTTCTCAGTTTGATGACGAAGCCTTAAAATTTGATAAACCGGGACTTTACGCCGTCAGACTTATATGCAATATGATTGTAAATGATTTGACCTTTACACTTGAAAGTTCCACTCATACTGCGGTTTGCAAGGTGCTTCGCTCTGTTGAGAAGCCCGAGGAGGACGGCGTTATAGTCGGTACAAGTGACACTGTTTACATAAAGCAGAACAAGGCCGACATGGAAAATTTCTTAAAATTCTTTATGCAAAATCGGATCGGAAACCTTATGATATTCCGCCCTGTTTATCGCTGGTCGGGAACAAGGGTCTATAATGCCGAGCTTTTTGACAAGCTACTTCCCTTAATGGATAAATTAGGACTAAAATATGCCAATATCTGCGACGGACGTGAGCCCGAGGGCTACTTATGTAATCCTCCTATGGAGGTTTTGGGAAAATCAGAGCCTAATATTGAAAGTGGATTTTTGGGAAAGCAAAAGCACGAGCGTGACGGTTCCTACAACTACTGGTCTTGGAGAGGCGCAAATACCTACGAGGATACCCTTATAAGTGATCTTATGACTCGCGCATTTCTCTCAGATCCAGAAAAGGCTTCTTACGATCAGCAGCTTCCCGAGGAGCGCTTTTTCGATGGCAGCAAAATTACATATTACAGACCCAAAAATCTGCCCGATGATATGCAGGGTATGAAGGATTTTGTCGTTGATAGTCTTAAAAAGACAAAGTACCACGCCACACGTCATACCGGACCTTCGGTAATGTTTAAATATTTCTATGAAGCAGGATACGATTGGGTTGGCGCCGAGCATATGTACGGACCGCTTGAATTCATAACTGCTGCTATGCGTGGCGCATACAAAAGCTATGGCAAAAAGAATGGTTTTGGCACTCATAATGCGCTGCAGTGGTCCACATATCCTCATGACGTACCCGAAAAATTCAGAAGATACCGCCTTGCGCTCTATCTTTGCTATATGCACGGAATCTCTGAGATAAATCTCGAAGAAGGACTTTATCACATCGAAGAATATTTCTCGGATCACAACAGATTTTCTGATTGTTGCAAGGCTTTCTTAAAAGAGCAGCAGGATTTTTACCGATATACACAATCCCATACAAGAACGGGAGAGTTTTACACTCCTATCGCTTTCTTGCACGGAAGGTGCGATGGTTTTTCGGGATTTACTCGTGACAGAGTTTGGGGTCGTGATGACTTTAAATTCTGCGATGCGGAAGAAAGCTGGGATATATTAAAGCTTTTCTATCCTGTAAACAAATTTGACAACATTTACGAGCACTTCCCTGCCTCTGACAAGCCGCTTGGATTCTACACGGGAACTCCCCGAGGAAATCTCGATATAATCCCCATTGAAAAAGGCGCATTTGAGCACTACAAGGCTCTCGCCTTTACAGGCTACAACAAGGCTGAAGAAGGCGACCTTAACAATCTGTTTGCCTTTGTTCACACGGGCGGTACTCTTATCGCAGGTTGGCCTCATCTTTCTGTTACAACAAACAGAAAAGACGTTGAAAGCGGTAATTTAACCGTTATTAAGCACAAATTTACCGATTATCTCACTTCTGACTGTGCTGAATTCATAAGCGATACCTACAACGGCATAGAGATTAGGATTTGTCCCAATGCTAAATTTGACGACGTTATTGCCACAACCGATTCAGGTTATCCCCTCTTGGGAGTGCGCCGCATAGGACTTGGACAGATTTTCTTTGTAAATGCGCTTGAGTATCCTGCACACAAGGCAGTAAAACCGCTTTATGAGGCCGCAATCAGCGAGGTTTCCGACAATCTTAATGCAGAGGAAAGGGTATTTCTCTCTTGCGGCAAGGATGTTGGATTTACTATTTTCGACCAAAAGGACGGCGCACGTCACCTTTATGTTCTTGCAGTTGATTGGTATAATGATCCCGAAGCTATAAGAAAAGCAACTCTCAGAATTGGAAAGCAGAAATATAAAGTTGACGTTCCTTTTGGAAGTATGCTTAAGATCGTTGCTAAAGACAATCTCGCAGTTTGGTCGGAGGATGAAAACGTTGAGGTTCTGCTCATTACCTCTAATGTTGTTACCCTTCAAGGCTACGGCAAGACCAAGATAAAATATGCTAAAAACGGTGAAGTCTTAGAGCGAGAAATCGACTTTACGCACAAGCCCATACAAGCCATTCAGATTTAACGGAGGTTTTCCCTTGAATAACCAACAGCTAATTGAAATTGCGTCCCGTTTAGGACGCAGCATGCAAGCCTGCGGCGCTGAGATATACCGCATTGAAGACTCTCTTACAAGAGTTTTAAAGGGGCTCGGAGCAGTTGAAATCAACGTTTTTGTTATAAACTCAGCAGTTATGCTCTCGGTAAGAACAGGAGAGGAAGCAATTGTTTCAGACATCCGCCGCTCCCCTGCTCGTGGTGCCGACCTTTACAAGCTTGACAAATTAAACACCCTATGTCGCAGAATTTGCACCGAGCAGATGGAATATGACGAAATTATGGCCGAACTTGACAGAATTGAAGCAAAAAAGACCTATCCCTTTGCACTTAAATATCTTGGATTTACTATGATTTCGATTGCATTCTGCATTATATTTGGTGGTGGCTTTTTAGAGTGCATTGCAGCTCTCATAATCAGTCTTATAGTCTATCCCATGATTTATGCCATGGATAAGCTCAAAACGGGAATTTTCTTTAAAAATATCATAGCAAGTGGAGTTATTGCGCTGCTTGCCGTTTTGTTCTCCGCTTTCGTTATGGAGGTTAACTTCGACAAGGCTATTATCGGAACCTTTATGAACTTAGTTCCCGGAGTTGCACTGGTAACCTCTATGCGTGATATAATTGCGGGCGACCTTATTGCAGGAAAAAATACGCTTACCGAGGCTATACTCGTTGCCGTTGGAATGGCGCTTGGAGCAGGTATCGTCCTTGCTTCGTTCCAGTTTATGATATGAGGAGGATGTGAAGATGATTAACTTTATTATTTCTCTCGTCGCCGCATACATAGCCTGTTTTGGATTTGGATTTATATTTCACTTAAGAGGTAAGCTGCTTTTTATAACCCCCATCGGCGGTGTGCTTCTTTGGGCAGTTTATATTATTCTTGAAGTTCCAATTGAAAGCGTTGTTGCACGAAGCCTTATCGCAACAATGGCGGCAGCGATCTTCTGCGAAAGCATAGCAAGAATTATGAAAATACCCGTTACAGTGTTTATGATTATCGCAATTCTTCCCCTTGTTCCCGGAAGCGGAATTTACTACACAATGCTTGCCTGCACCAAAAGTGACTGGGCTGAGTTTTCCTCTAAAGGACTTGAAACAATCGGTGTTGCAGGCGCTATCGCTGTTGGTATGCTTCTGATTTCCTCTATTTTCAGAATGGCAACTGATATTTATAGGCATTTTAAAAGCAAAAGGCTTGCAGAGTAGATATTAAAAAGCAAAAAAGCGTGCGCCAAGGCGCACGCTTTTTTATTTTACTGCAATTAAAACTATCGAAAAAATTCCTATTAAAATTCCTATCCAGCCCAATATGCTTATGCGTTCCTTCAAAAATATTCTTGAAGATAACGAGGATAGGAAAACGGTTGCTCCGTTTATACTTGGAAAAAACAGCGTTGCGGGAAGCACTGCTGATAGGTAAAGATTTAGCTTATTGGCAACGACATTGCACAGTGCAAGAAGAATGCATATAAGATAAAAGCCTTTATCACAAGCGGATTTATCTTGTCCTCGCGATGACTTTATTTTACCAAAAATCGAATACAAAAGCATAAAGAAAAACGAGAGGAAAAGGTATTCATCAAAATGGTCTTTACCATAGATAAAACCAAAAAACTTTTGAAGTAATCCCACTGTTCCTGCTGAAAACATTGCGCCGAAAAGATAGATGAGATACTTTTTAGAGCCGCTCTTTACCTTTTCTCCTTTAAATGCAACAAGCACTACCGACACAATCATTAAAGCTATCCCAAGCACCCAGACAAGGCTTATACCTTCCCTAAAATATATTGCCATAATAATTGTCGGAATCAAAAAACAAAAGGCGTACACCATTGAGCAAATAGAGACGGGACCATCCTTAACTGCTTTTATATACAAGGTTTGCGAGCCTAATGTAAAAAGCCCGTAAAATGCAGACATCAAGATAAATCTAAGGTCGTAGTAAACCGAAAAATCAAGTCCCTGAAGGCTGAAAATTAAAAGCGCGGACAAGGAAGTTAATATATTTGCGGTCATTATATTCTGCATTACCGAAAATTTATCCTTAGATAGTTTTGGAAGCAGATTTTTTGACACGCCGAGTAATAGCGAAAAAGAAAAAATTAAATATATCATTTTCTTATCTTTCAATCGTGAGTTTTCTGCAAAGGATACTCTTGCGTTTTACGCCACTGTCGTCGGGATAATAAAAATCGCTGTAAAAAATCAGCGCACTATTATCATCGAGAGCGAGAAGCTGAGGATTATTGCAGGCTCCGTCCCATTCGTGAAAGGTTGGAGTTTCAGGGATATTATTTGCAAGGTGGCTTCTATCATCGGGGGTCATTACTTCAAGCGGCTCGCACCACTCTGTTCCACTTTCATTCATTGATGCGGTTACAAAAATTCCGGGACGAGCATAACAAATTAGTTTCGTACCGTCTGTAAGGCTGCAAAGGCTTGGATAAATGCCTGTACTTGCGAAAATCTTTGGCTTTGTAAAGGTTTTTCCGCCATCGGTTGAGCGACAATAATACATAGGAGACCATTCGTAGCTTGTTCGACCAAACCAAGCAGAGCGCATAAACCAAACTATTGAGCCATCGGGCATAAATTCAAAATCGTTATCACTAAAGCCTCCGCTCAGATAGGGATATTCAGGTGTTCCATCGGCGGGATAGCCCATATGAGCGACAAGTTCAAATGTGTGTCCATTATCTTCCGATCGAAAAATCTGCGCCGAATAATAAGGGCTGTAAAGACCTGTTTTGGGGTCTATATGTCCGTCGCCCGAATATGTACTTATCCAAATTGCGCCATCAGGACCACGTCTTGCCCTTCCGTGTGGGAAAATGGCACGCATTATCTTTTTTCCTTCCCTATTGAATACAACTCGAGTAAGATACGGCCAAACAAGTCTAACCTTTTCCTCAGTGACTGCTGAGCCATCAGCAGAGGTTCTCAGAGCAAGCCACTCTTTTTTATCTAAGCTCTCGGGCAGGCGATCTGCAAGATAGGCAAAAATTACATCACTGTTAAAGTTAAATGTCATACCATCGGGCAGAGGCAGCGTTCCCTCCTTAGCTTTCTTAGATGTATCGGTTGCCGGTGTACGATAAATGAGTGGTGTTGGCTCGTATTCATCGACATTTTGACTTTTTACCTGAGGGAAAAATAGTTTTTCTCCATTATCAAGCTCAACTCCGCACTGAGCAGAAATTGAGGCGTCTACCTCAAACCATGTTTCTCCATTATCGGTACTTTTAAACCATCGCTTTGTCTCTGTACAAAAATGCTCAATTCCGTCCTCTGTGACATGAACTGAGACAACAATACCATCCTTTAATTTATAGGGTGCGGGAAACTGATATGAGCCCCAGGAATTTTCCTCCGGAGTCATTCCCTGAACAATTAGCTTTTCTTCACCCATTATAATTTTCATATATTACACCTCTTGAAATATTGTTTACAAAAACGCTATTTAGCACTTAGATAAGCTACCATCGCTATACTGATATATTAGCCTATATAATGCATTATGTAAATGCACAAAGATATAAATATGGACTTTTCGCCATTTTTATTGATTTTGTTTTTATATCGTGGTATATTGTTTTTGAGGTGATATTTATGACGATTCTATCAGGCGATGAATTTAAAATTACCAAAATCGAAAACATCGAGCATGTTAATACCCTGCTTCGTCCGAATAAATTAGTAAATCGCAACCGTTTTGCGCACGCTTTTGTTTACAAAATTTCAGGCGAGGTAAACTATCATTTTGATGGAATAACCCTGAATTTCACCCCAGGTTGTATCTGCTATTTTCCTAAGGGAAGTGATTTTACAATTGAAAACATCATTCTCGGAGAATGTATTGCAATAAATTTTCAAACCGAGGACGATCTTGATATACCACCATTTTGCTTTGAGGCTTCCAAGGGAAGCCAAATAAGAAGTTTATTTGAAAATCTTGAAACTCTTTGGTCAAAGAGACACAACGATTTTAGTTATGCTATTTTTTCTGAAGTTTACAAAATCGCCGATTTAATTCACACCTCTATGCAGCATAACTTTTTTGATACAAAAACATACAAAACTATTTTAGAAATTCAGCAATATATGCAAGAGAATTTTATGGATCCGTGCTTAAAAATCAGCGATATTTGCAAGGATTTTCAATGCTCTATTTCATCTGTTAGAAAGAATCTTAATGAGATTTCAGGGGTTTCACCAAAGAAATATTTAACCTCAATAAGAATAAATGCCGCAAAAAAACTTCTGCTTGAAAGCACCTTATCAATCAGCGAAATAGCCGAAAAATCAGGATTTGATGACACATTTTATTTTAGTAGATGTTTTTCTAAATTCTGCGGCTGTTCCCCCTCCCAATACAGAAAAATACATATGTTTTTATAGAAAAAAGCGTGCGCCGAGGCGCACGCTTTTTTATTTTATAAAGAAATTTATATGTTTTTAGGAACGCGTTTTATAAGTGCCGCTGTGCATAAACCAATAAGTATACCTGCGATTGTTCCCGTTACGATAAGAACCACAAGATAATATCCGAGTTCCGATGTATTCAAAAGGAACATTGCCATTAAAATCTGTCCAACATTGTGAGAAACAGCGCCTGCGACGCTGACACCAACCGTGGATAAAAATTTAAGGCGGCGGAGGACAATCATGACAAGCAGACTAAGTATTCCACCTGCTAAGCTATAAGCAAGAGCCATTATATTGCCAAACAGCATACTTACAAGCACAATTCTCACAAGCGAAACTGTAGCGGCAAAGGTGGGTCCGTATCTATATAGCAAGAACACAATAATGATATTAGGCAGTCCCATCTTTATGCCCGGAATGGATGGAAATAATGGCGGAAGAAGTATCTCTACGTAGGCCAATACCATTGCCAAAGCTGTGCAAACGCCTAAAAATGCTATGGTTTTGGGTTTGTTTTTCACAACAAGCCTCCTAAATCACAATATCGGGGTCGTCGTTATTGTTTTGCGTGGTTACAGTAACTACAACGCGGTTAGGCAGGCATACAATACTTTCGCCATCACGATAAATCGGATTGTGCTCCACGCAAATCCCGTCGGGACAGGTGGCAGTTTCCATGTACGCCTTACCATCCTTAATAATCAAGCGATTAAGATGCTCTTTGTTTTCGCCCGTATAGATATCTTCTGTTACGTTTTCTGACAAAGAAAAGGTTTTGTAAGTCTTGCCGCTGACAGTTACGTTGACACTGTCCCCCGTCTTGCGCAGGACAAAAAGATAAAATATACCGATAGCGGCGATTATTAAAAGACCGCCAACCAGGATTATATCGTTTCGTACATTGCGCTTTGTCGAAGCTTCTTTATTAATCAATTAAATCTACTCCATCGGGTATATTGGGGAAAAATACGGTTTTGAGGCAACCTGTGGGACACTGACTTACACAAGCGCCACAGTTTGTACATTTAGTGTAATCAATAACTGCCAAGTTATTAGTTACAACGATTGCGCCATTGGGGCAGGTTTTTTCACACTTTTTACAGCCTATGCAGGCATTTTTACAATTCTTTCTTGCATCTGCGCCCTTTTGGGTATTACTACACATAACAACAGTTTCTGTATTCTGTGAAACCATTGAAATAATGTGTTTGGGGCAGGTCTTTGCACACATTGTGCAGCCTACACAACGAGAAGTATCGATGCGAGCAATTCCATCGGCTAAACAAATAGCATCTGAGGGGCAAACTGCAGCACAGTCGCCAAAACCTAAGCAGCCATATTTACAAGAATTATTACCGCCGTAAATCATAGAAGCAGCAGCGCAGGTTTTTATACCTCTATACTCTGCCGTTTTAAAGATTGCATCGCAGGTGCCATTACAAGCAACGAAAGCGACAACATCCTTAAAAGGCTCAACCTCAACTCCGAGAATTGCGCCAATTTCATCTGCAACGGCTTGAGCACCAGGAATACAAAGATTGGGCTCACTTTTTCCCTCTGCTAATGCAGCAGCATAACCATCACATCCGCTGAATCCACAAGCTCCGCAGTTTACACCGGGCAGGCAGGCACGAATTTGCTTCTGCAAAGGATTTTCTTCAACTGCGAAGAAATATGAGCAAACGAGAATTAAAATTCCAATTACTAAAGCGGCTGCAAGCATTACAAGAAATGCAATTAATATATTCATTTTCAGCACCTCTTATTAAGCAAAAATATTTTCGATAATACCGCCGAAGCCCATAAATGCAAGCGAAATAAAGGATGCGGCAATAAGGGTAACAGGAAGTCCCTTGAAGGGTGCGGGGGCTTTGGTATCATCAATTCGTGAACGCAGACCCGAGAAAAGAACCATTGCAAGCAAAAATCCGAGTCCACAACCTAATGAACTAACCATCGATTCTAAGAAGTTGTAGCCGTCGTTGATGTTATTGATGGTAACGCCGAGCACAGCACAGTTAGTTGTGATGAGCGGCAGATATACGCCGAGACCCTTATAAAGAGCAGGCGAGAATTTTTTAAGGAACATCTCTAATATCTGAACAAGAGCCGCAATGATAAGAATGAAGGCAATGTTCTGAAGATATCCGAGATTTAATGTGTTAAGAACAAAATACTGAATGGGCCAGGTTACTGCCGTTGCAACGAGCATAACGATTGTAACTGCAACACCCATACCGGTTGCCTGATCGAGCTTCTTGGAAACGCCGAGGAAAGGACAAATGCCTAAGAAACGACTAAGAACATAGTTATCAACTAAAACAGAAGAAAGGAGGATTACAACTAAAAATTTGAAATTTTCCATTAGTTCTCAGCTCCTTCCTTTGCGCAGCTATTAGAGCTGCAGCTATGTGCATGAGGACATCCTTCGCATGAGAAGGATTTCTTAAGGGGCGCTTTTCCGTGTGAGACGACATAAATGAGTGCAATAAGTAAGCCGTAAACCATAAGTCCACCGGGGGCCTTGGTTAAAAATTCAATTTTGTAGTCTACAAGGAAAGGAATCTCAACTCCTGCAAACGAAGCGCCACCAAATACCTCGCGAATTGTTGCCATAAGTGTAAGAGCAAGGGTAAATCCTATGCCCATTCCAATTCCGTCAAGCGCCGAAGCAACAATGGGATTCTTGTTAGCAAACATTTCAGCACGGCCTAAGATGATACAGTTAACTGTAATCAGGTCAAGATATACGCCGAGAGTTTCATAAAGCGAAGGCATATAAGCCTGAACTAACATTTTAACAATGGTAACAAAGCCTGCGATAATAACGATATAGCAAGGAATACGCATTGTTTCGGGAATAACTTTTCTAAGAAGCGAAATGAACACGTTGGAGCAAATTAGAACTGCCATTGCAGCAAGTCCCATACCAAATGCGCCGTCAACCGTGGTTGTAGTTGCAAGTGTGGGGCAGGTTCCGAGAATGAGCACTAAAACGGGGTTTTCTTTTATAATTCCGTTGAGCATAGTGGAAAGCGAAGAATTTTTGTTCATTATCGGGCACCTCCTTTTAATACCTTTACGGCCGAGAATGCACGCTCAATAGCCTGCTTATAACCATCAGTGGTCATAGTAGCGCCGCTGATTGCATCAATTTCAGTGTAGTTATCTTCGGTTTTGCCAACGAACTGTCCATAGAACTTCTCATCGGCACAAGCATCACCGAGTCCATCAGTTTCTGCCTCAGAAACAGTCAGACAGTCGATAACCTTAAGGTCAGGTGTTACAGCAACGCGAACAATAATATACTCGCCCGATGCGGGATGCCATTCGTCGCCGCCCTTGATACCATAGCCTGCGCCCTTAGCTTCAATAACAAAGTTACCGCTTTGGGTTTTCTTTGCAGAAACTATTGTTGCCTGCAGATCAGCATATTTAGAAAGGTCAATATCTGTAAGTGTCGAGGACTTAATTTTGTTTACGGCATCGGCATAGAATGGGCTGTCGGCACTTCCCTCTACAACAACAGTGCCATCAGCTTTAACACCGACAAAGCTTTCACCCTTTACAAAGACGTAGCCAGCTGCGTTTTTAGCGGCATAAACAGCGTCAATACCCTCTAAAACTTCAGTAAGGAATATTTTTTCGAATTCCTTATTAGCTTCGGGGAAAGCTGCGCTGAGATTGTCATTTAAGATTTCTTCTTCGGTTCGAATATCAACCGAGCCGCCGCCTAAGATGATTGCGGCATTGAGAGCATCCTTAATGGCGCTTTTATATGCAGCGGTTGTCTTAGTTGCGCCTGAGATTGTATCTACCGCATCAACTCCCGCAGCATCCTTATCTGTAAAGTTTACACCATAGGTCTTTTCGTGGCTGAGTGTTTCATTAGATGAAAGGCATACGGCGCCAGTTACAGTACCCTGTGCATTAACGCCGCACATAATTATCATATTGTTTCCATAGCCAGTTGTATTGAGTTTGACTACGTAACCTTTTCCGGAGGTTTCGCGGTTTACCTCGGTAACGGTACCGGGAAGTGTGAAGCTTGAAATATCCATCACTTCAAAGTTCTCACCATCGGGCATAACCTCTAAAAGAGCTTCGTTTGCCGCGGCATTTTGGTTTTTAAGAATGATAGGCTCGGTTATAAAGTTAGTAGTTGCTAAAAGCAGAGTTATTACTGTGCAGATAGCAACAAATATACCAAGATTTCTAACGTTAGTTTTCATAGTTTAGTGTCCTCCTTTGGTGAACACCTTGCGTCTTGTCCACTGGCATATGTAAGGTGTAAGGATATTCATAAAGAGGATTGCAAAGGAAACACCCTCGGGATAGTTTCCAAAATATCTGATAAGGCAGGTTATAAGGCCTGCGCCGAGGCCGAATATGATTTTGCCAGAGGCTGTCGGAGGTGAGGTTGTGTAATCAGTTGCCATAAAGATTGCGCCTAAGAACACACCACCTGACATAATGAGCGAAAGAGCATCTACTGCATTAAAGCCCTCCATAAGAAGCGAGAATACAAATACTGTGCCAATAAAAGCGACAGGAATCTGCCAAGTAATAACGCGGCGAACAAGTAAGTAAATTGCGCCGAGAAGAAGAGCTGCTGTGCAGGTTTCACCGATTGCTCCGCCATAATTTCCAAGCAGTAAATCAAGAAGCGCAGGCATCTTCTCTGCCGCTAATGGTGTTGCGGTTGCAACAGAGTCAACGGGGAAAGAAGGCTTTGCGGTTGATGCGAATGCTACAAGCATAAATACACGAGCAGTCATTGCAGGGTTAACAAGGTTTTGGCCGATTCCGCCAAACAGACATTTTACGACAATAATAGCAAAAAGCGAACCAATAACACACTGCCAAATCGGAGTATCTACTGCAAGGTTAAGGGCTAATAAAATGCCTGTAACGGCGGCGGATAAGTCACCTACCGTCTGCTCTTTTTTAACAATAAGATTAAAAAGAGCTTCAAATCCTACCGAGCAGGCTACACAAACGGCAATAACAATCAGTGCACGCAGACCAAAAATCACGGTACCTGCAATAGCGGCAGGAAGAAGTGCGATTATAACGTCAAGCATAATTCTTGAGGTGGATCTTCCGCTATGAATATGGGGAGAAATCATTACCTTGGTTAATGAACTCATGATTTGCTACTCTCCTTTTTTGCTTCATCTCTGACAAACTGTTTTGAAAGCTTGTTCATTTGTACAAGAGGACGGTTTGCCGGGCACACAAAGCTACAGCATCCGCATTCCATACAAGACATAACCGAAAGTTCGTTTAAGGCCTCAACATCCTTCTTTTCAAAAGCCGAAGAAATGCTTGCGGGAGCGAGCCCGAACGGGCATGTGTTGATGCATGCGCCGCAACGAATGCAAGCGGTTGTTTTAGGAAGTCTTGTTTCCTTTTCGGTTAACGCAAGAATGGCATTGGTGTTTTTAACAATGGGCATATCGGTCTTGCAAACTGTGACACCCATCATAGGTCCGCCATAGATAAGTTTGGAAGGTTCCTCTACAAGTCCACCGCAGAAATCGAATAAATCTGTAAGTGTGGTTCCGATAGGAGCAATAACGTTTTTAGGCTCCCTTACGGCGCCGCCTTCAACAGTTACACATTTTTCAACTAACGGCATACCGGTTTTGAGATATGCGCCGATTGCAGCAAGTGTGGTGCAGTTAAGCAGGACGCAGCCAACGTCAATAGGAAGCTGATTTGCAGCTATTTTACGACCGGTTGTGTGATAGATAAGCACCTTTTCACCACCCTGAGGATAAAGAGCAGGAAGAACCTGAACCTTAACCGACAAGCCATCAACAGCTGCTGCCATCTTTTTCATAGAGTCAATTGCTTTTTTATTGTTATTTTCAATTCCGATAATAACGTTTTTAATGCCAAGGTATTTACCTAATGCCTCAAGAGCATAAGACATATCCTCAGCACGAGTAAGCATAGTCATCGAGTCGCTTGTGATATAAGGCTCACATTCAGCACCGTTTATAATGAGGTAATCAATGCGTTCGGGATCAACGTCTAACTTCACATGAGTTGGGAAGCCTGCACCACCAAGACCAACGATACCAGATGTCTTTACAGCCTCTACCAAGTCCTTTTTATCATTTACAACGGGAGGTGTAATTGACTCATCAGGGGTCATCTCGCCATCAGATTCGATTACAACTGCAGTTGTGGTTGCTCCATTGTACATTAAATAATCAGAAAGCTTAACTACCTTTCCCGAAACGCTCGAATAAACGTCGGAAGAGATATATCCATCCGCAGCGCCAATCTTTGTACCGACCTTAACTAAGTCCCCTACCTTCACAGTGGGAACGGCAGGTTTACCGATATGCATAGACATCGGAATAGTTACCGTTTTGGGCGCATCCATACGGATGGGCAAGCTATTCGTAGTGCCTTTTCTATGAGGTGTGTGTATTCCATGAAGAAGAAAACTCATAATCACAAAAACCTTTCTATTTAATAAAAATCTAAGCACAACAATACGTATTATATTTTATAATAAAAATGGCTCTGTGTCAAGCAAAATGGGGCTTTATTTAATGCCAAATGTATGCTATTTTTTTAACAAATCGAGTGTTAAAAATTTGTCTAATTTTGGCCTCTAAATTAATAAAAAAATCACAAAATTTAAGGCAAAAAATAAACAATCCCCTCGGTTTTTCCAAGGGGATTTAATAGGTTATTTTTCTTTTTTTGTTGGGGTAGCTGACTCTGTTTTTTCTTCCAGACGTATCTCCCAATGGATAATAAATGCTAATAGAGCACGAATTATAATTACAACTCCGAGTATTGCTAATTCCTCTAAATTATGGATAATTACCGTTTTAATAATCTCTGCGCCCATTTTAAATTCAAGCGCCAGGGAAAGAGCTTTACCGAGGTCAATTACCACGTGAAAGGGCTGTTTTTTAAGCATACTTTGAACAAGGCGAACTAACGCACGAAACGATCCAATAATAATGATGATTATTCCGATCATTTCAAGGACACCTGCCGATATTTCAGCAACAGGATTCAAGAACTCTTTAAATTGCAATACAAAGTTAGTCATAATTTTGCCCTTCCCTATTTTTCAAAATTTTTCCAGCCCGATGAAAAGGTTTTATTGCCGTCCTCGGTCACCCACATTGCCTCTGCGCCGCCTATCGTTTCTATCAAGGCCATACCTTCTTTTTGCGGCAGACAAAACAATGCTGTGGAGAGCGCATCTCCTAATCCCGAGTCATTACATACTATTGATACCGACAAATACCCCTTAGCAGGCATAAGCGTGTCGGGATGAATTATATGATGATACGGCTTGCCGTCTACATAATAAAATCGCTGATATGAGCCGCTTGTTACAACCGATTGACCACTCAACTTTAAATATGAGAGGTAATCCTCTCCATTAGGGTTTTCAATTCCGATGTTCCATTTTTCGCCGTCCGCCTTGTTGCCAATAGTTCGAACATTACCACCAACATTGAGCACATATCCGGTAACACCTTTTTTCTCAAAATAGAGAGCAATCTGCTCTGTGGCATAGCCTTTTGCGACAGCACCGACGTCAAGCTTCATTTGAGGGTCTGTTAACGTAACTGTATTGTTAGCCTCATCGATTACCATTTTGGAAATATCGGTGTGCTTTGCGGCAGCTTTTAAAGCGTTCATTGGCGGAAGTGAGGCCTCGTCGGGATTATCTTTACCGATTGTGCGGTAATCATGCCAAATCGAAAGCACACTTCCCATAGCAACGTTCATTATACCGCCCGTTTTGGTGTACATTTCTTTTGCATAGAGCAGCATATCGATAATGCGGCGATCAACCTTAACGGTGCGATGCGCGCCATCTACAAGCTCATTGATTGCAAAGAGATTTTCTATACCATCAAAGCGGTGGTATATAGAATACAGCTGATGATATTCCTTAAGCTGCGAGAGCATTTCATTTGCTACCGCATCAAATTCTTCCTGACTATTTTCGTAACCCGTTATGGTAATAACAGTATCGAAATAGTCCATTGAATGAGCTGTATATTTATTTTTTTGTTTATTAGGCGTGCAAGAGCAAAGCACACTTGTAAGCACAAAAAGCGCTACAACAAGGCAAAAAAATCTTTTCATCATAATAATCCTAAATGACAAAAAAGGGGGATTTAATCCCCCTCTTTTGCGTTATATATTTGTTTTAGCTTACTTAGATCTTGGAAGCAGCCTTTACAAAACCGCTTACATAGATGGTGCAGCCTGCAGCCTGAACGTCAGCAGTTGCTTTTCCATCATTGCCGATTAAACCAGCGATTTCGGAAGCAGTTTTGCCGATGCAAGCAGCATCAAATGCAGCAGCCTGCTCAAACCACTCTTTTTTAGCGCCGCCATAAGCAACCATACCATAATCGGTGCCTAATTCCTTCTTGGAAACAACAGCCTTGCTGGTGTCAAGAGTGGAAGCACCCTTGGTGTTAAATGTAAAGGAAAGCTCAACGCAGTCACTCTGAGCAGCTACAACCTTGCCCTCTGCATCAACAGCAGCAGCAAAGAAGGTTGTAGAAATCTTGTTGCTACCATCTTTATCTGCAGTTGCATCGGTGCAGGTCTGCTCGGTAGCAGCGGTAACCTTTAAGGTGTTCTCAGCGGTAACATTAGACTCTTTTGCAGCGTTGTAAGCCTTTTCGATAGCGCCAACAAACTCGTGAATCATAATGGTGCAACCAGCGTTAACAACGTCCTGGGTTCCTTTGTTTCCCTCAGCGACTAAAGCCTTAACCTCATTGAGAGTTTTGCCTGCAACAAGTGCCTCGAAAGCATCTGCCTGCTCAAACCACTCTTTTTTAGCGCCGCCATAGGTAACCATATTATAGTCTTTACCTAATTCATACTTTGTTTTGAACTCGGTTTTTGCAACAGCTTTACCAGCGGTGGTAAAGTTTACAGTGTTGCTTGCTGTGTCAAGAGCACATGCAACGATTTTTCCATCTGCATCAACAGTTACAGCTGCAACGGTAACATCTAATTTACCGGAGCCCTCTTTGTCTGCAGTTGCATCGGTAACAGCGGGAACGCTGCTGTAAACGCCCATACCAAACTTAAGAGTTGCAGCCTTTTTCTCACCGCAACCAACGAGAAGAGCGGACATTGCGAGTGCAAGGGACATAACTAATGCTAAAGTTCTTTTCATAATTAAATCCTCCATTTTTTAATTATTTTGCATTCACAATAATCATACACTATTGACATAAATTTGTCAAGCAATTTAACATATTTTTGAAGTTGTGTTACAAAAAAACACTGTAACATAACTGCTACAGTGTTTTTTATAAATTATTCGTTTTTAATTATTGCTGTCGCGTCATCTTTTTAGTTGCACCGAGCCTTTTGCTCAGCACATTCAGAACATCATTCAACAGGTTGTTTGCTTATCAAAGGACGGATTGTAGGCGTAGAAGTTTTTAGCATCAAGGCGGTCTTGGACAGTTCTAAGTGCCTCACCAAAGCGCTGATAATGAACAATTTCGCGTTCTCTTAAAAAGCGAAGGGGGTCTTTTACATCGGGGTCATCCACTATGCGAAGCAGATTGTCGTAGGTCGTTCTTGCCTTTTGTTCGGCCGCAAGGTCTTCGTGCAGGTCGGTTATAACGTCGCCTTTAGACTGGAAATAGGTTGCGGTAAAGGGAGTTCCCGAAGCGGCAACGGGGTATATTCCCGTTGTGTGATCGACGTAGTAAGGCTCGAACCCATATTTTTTGACTTCCTCGGGAGTGAGGTCTTTTGTTAGCTGATAGATAATGGCGCTGATCATTTCCATGTGGCCGAGTTCCTCACTGCCAACATCCGTTAAAAGAGCGCGAACCTCATCATAGGGTGCGCTGTAGCGCTGGCTTAAATATCGCAGGGATGCGGCGAGTTCACCGTCAGGGCCGCCGAGTTGTGATATGATGGCCATTGCCATTTTGGGATTTGTGTTCTTTATATTAACGGGGTACTGAAGCTTTTTATCATAAGTCCACATTTCTATTTAACCTCGCTTTCCCAAGGCCACGGGCCTTTTATCCAATCAAAATAATCCTCGCCCATAGAATCCTCTGCACGCAGAGGTCCATATTTGGCCTCATATTGATTTACGGCATCATTTTTAAGATACTGATACTGCGTAAAGTAGTCTAATGCGTTTTTATCATTAGGGTGTGTGTCGAGGTAGAGGTTTAATTCATCAAGAATAAAATCATACATCTGAACTCTTTTCATCATTCTCTGTCTGTCATTCATTGATAACACCCCTTCCGCAAAATGGCAGGTTAAGTGACGGGAAGACTGTGCCCATCTCGAGTGCCATTTCGTCATCATACATCTTCTCCCATCTCTGCCATGGAACATAAGCCATAGCAAGAGAGCATTTTGCCTTTGGAATGTTGCATTTATCGTTATTCTGCTGCTGCGGCATATTCATATCCATACCGCGAGCGCAGCAAGACATTTTACTTTCCACTTTACTGGCTCCTTTCGGGGTTTACAAAGGACCGCATTTTTACTCGGCCTATTTTTATTTTATGAAATGTGCCTATTTTTTGTGACGAGCATTTTATTCTTGTAATTTAGGCAAAATAGCGGTATAATAAAATATATAAAAGCAAAAGGAGACCTACTTATGATTAGAATCGGTATTTACGGGTACGGCAATTTGGGACGCGGAGTTGAATGCGCCATAAAACAAAGTGGTGATATGAAGCTCGTCGCAGTTTTCACAAGACGTGACCCTGCTACCGTTAAAATTTTAAGCGAGGGCGTGCCCGTTTATCATATTGATAAAGCGCCCGAAATGAAGAACGAGATTGACGTTTTAATTCTCTGCGGCGGAAGCGCTACCGACCTCCCCTATCAGACGCCTGAGCTCGCCTCTATTTTCAACGTTGTTGACAGCTTTGATACACACGCAAAAATCCCTGAGCATTTTGAGAACGTAAACAAAAATGCCGAGGCTTCTAAAAAGGTTGCGCTTATTTCGTGCGGCTGGGATCCCGGTATGTTTTCGCTTATGCGCCTTTATTCCGAGGCAATTTTGCCTTCGGGAGCAGATTACACATTTTGGGGCAAGGGCGTAAGCCAGGGACATTCCGATGCCATTCGCCGCATTGACGGAGTTTTGGACGCAAGGCAATACACCATTCCTATCGAAAGCGCACTCGAGAAGGTTAGAAGCGGAGAAAATCCCGAGCTTACCGCAAGAGAGAAGCACAAGAGAGACTGCTACGTTGTAGTAAACGAGGGCGCCGACGGCGATAAAATAGAAAAAGAAATTGTTTCGATGCCCAATTATTTTGCCGATTATGACACAACCGTTACCTTTATTTCCGAGGAGGAAATGAAGAAAAATCATTCCTCACTGCCACACGGCGGATTTGTTAT
>JAZRHT010000152.1:0-2971 GCA_045644905.1 Oscillospiraceae bacterium | reverse complement strand
CTTGTCCATCTCGATTTTGCCGAGAGGAGAACCGAGCGACCAAACCTTGAGGCCTGCATCGTCAAATTTCTTTTTAACTTCTTTTGCCTTCTCGATGGTGATGTCGGAAATGCTGACCTCGTCAACAGTTCTCATTTCAACGCCATTGTAGCCATTCTTTTTAAGAGCAACAATCTGCTCGTCGATAAAGGGACTTGATTCGTCCGCAAATGCGTAAAAACCGATTCTATTCATTTTTTATACCCCCGAATATGCAGAGAATCCGCCGTCAACAGGAACAGTGATACCTGTTACGAAGCCTGCTTTTTTAGCGTCAAGAAGCCACTCAACTGTGCCGAGGAGCTCCTCAGCCTCACCAAATCTACCCATAGGAGTGGATCTGAGGATTTTGTCAGTTCTTGCGGTAGGAGTTCCATCCTCGTTAAAGAGGAGAGCTCTGTTCTGATTGGAAACGAAGAATCCGGGAGCGATAGCGTTTACACGGATTCCCTCTTTTGCAAAGTGAACTGCGAGCCAGGAAGTAAAGTTAGAAACTGCAGCCTTTGCAGCCGAGTATGCAGGGATTTTGGTGAGAGGTCTGTAAGCGTTCATGGAAGAAACGTTGAGAACGCAGCAGTCCTTTCTGCCGAGCATATCTGCCATAAATACCTGGCTGGGGAGAAGAACGCCCTTGAGGTTTAAGTCGAATACGAAGTCAAAGCCTCTTTCTTCGATGTTAAAGAAGGTAAGGAACTCTGTTGCAGTCTCGTCACCCTCAACATACTCTTCGTGAAGAGTGGTAGCACGGGGATTGTTTCCGCCTGCGCCGTTGATGAGAATGTCGCACTTGCCAAGATCCTTTAAGATTGCAGCGTGGCACTCCTCGATGCTCTCTCTTTCAAGAACGTTGCACTTATAAGCGAAAGCAACGCCGCCCTCTGCTTTTATTTCGTCAGCAACCTTCTGTGCTGCCTCAACGTTAAGGTCGAGAAGGGCAACCTTGTCGCCGTTTTCTGCGAGGAATTTTGCAAAGCCGGAGCAGAGAACTCCGCCTGCACCTGTTACAACAACAACTCTGTTCATTTTTATATCTCCTTATTTAAAGATTTCCATTGCTACGTCGCGAGCAACTCTGATTTCAATAGGATAATCAGCGAGAACACGGGGGCCTGCTTCGAGGGAAACTCTGCCGTCATATCCGCACTTGTCGAGAACTGCTTTCCATTTTTTAAGCTCAGCGGCATCCTCTGCTGCAGGGAACTTACGGTCTGCGCCACGTGCAATATGTACGTGTCCAACATATTCGCCAGCGTTTTCAACAACCTCTAAGGACTCACCGATCTGAGTCATATGATAGAAGTCAACGTGTGCCTTGATGTTGGGGTGACCTAAACGCTTAACGGTTTCAATAATCTGGGCAACCTCGTTAAGTGTGTTGGTTTCTCTATAATTTAAGTTCTCGATAACAAGTGTCATATCGTATTTCTTAGCGGTGTCGCCAATGATGGTAAGAGCCTTGTCAATCTGCTCAAGACCCTTCTGACGGTCATAGCCCTCGGGAATGTTGCGGGCTTTTCCGCTTCCAAAAAGGCAAACCTCTGCGCCGAGGCTCTTTGCTCTCTTAAGTCCCTTATCGCAGTATGCCTTGAAGGCTTCCCAATCAACGTCGTCACCAACAACGAACATATCCTTAACGGTAAATCCGTTTACAACCTCAAGATGAAGGTCGAGAGCCTCAAGCTTTTTGCCTAATGCCTCAAACTCCTCGTCGGTCATGGGTGCGATTTCGTAGAGCGCCATTTCAAGATAATCTAAATCTGCAGCTGCTACAAATTCTAATCTTGTTACGTCTGTGCTTGCTCCAAGTCTCATAGTAAATTTCCTCCTTATTAGCCACTTTGGCTTATATGTACTTTTATGATACCAAAAAAATAAAGACAATAAAATTGTTTATATAGTCTTTTTATATTGCAAATATTATCATTTCGTGATATACTATGGGAAAGGAGGGGAAAAATCTTGAAAGAGCACTATAAATTTTCGGACGAGAGCCTTGAATTTCACTATTCGGTTGACGAAAATCCCGACCCTGAAAGTCGAGGTTTTAATGTTCACACCCACCGATTTAACGAGCTTTATTATTTTATAAGCGGCAAGCTTGTATATAAAATTGAGGGTACTCGATACCCACTGCATCCCGGCGACATTTTAATAATGCGCCACGCAGAGAGCCACTCGCTTGAAATCGACCCCAGCGAGCCCTACGAGCGAATTTCACTGCATTTTGATAGTGAGCTTATCCGCTCAATTGACCCGTCGCTTAAGCTTCTGCACGCATTTTACGACAGAGAGCTTGGGCAGAGCAATCTCTTTACTCCCTCAGACTTTTCCACACCCTTATGCGAAATGCTTGCCGAGGGAATGATGGAAAAAACCGAAAACCCCCGTCAGCAGATAATTTCGATGCTCATTCCTATGCTCAATGAACTCTCAACGGCATACGAAAACAAGAAAAACAACCCACAGAACACCGACGCGCCAAGCCGCCGCATAATTGACTACATAAACAGACACCTTTCGGACGATTTATCGCTCGATAGAATTTGCGAGCGGTTTTATATAAGTAAGCCCCAGCTTTGCCGAATTTTCAAGGCGGCAACGGGCACAACCGTTTGGGAGTACGTTACAGTTAAAAGGCTTATGGCGGCGCAGCAGCTCATTTCCGAGGGCACACCGCCGACAAAGGCAGCAAGTCTCTGCGGCTTTAACGATTACTCAGTTTTTTACAGAGCATACAAGCGCCACTTTAACACAAGCCCCAAAAAGAAGGATTAAGGAGAAAAATATGAGCTACGAATATATTTTATTTGACCTTGACGGAACACTTACCGACCCCTCGCTCGGCATTACAAACTCGATAATGTACGCCCTTAAAAAGAACAATATACAGCCGCCCGAGAGACAAAAGCTTTATAAATACATCGGCCCTCCG
>JAZRHT010000151.1:0-11512 GCA_045644905.1 Oscillospiraceae bacterium | reverse complement strand
GCCAACCTGCTCGAATATCTCAACGTTAGCTCCGTCGAGAGTGCCTAATGTGACTGCGCCGTTTATCATAAGCTTCATATTGCCGGTTCCCGAAGCCTCTTTACCGGCAATAGAAATCTGCTCAGAGATTTCGGCAGCGGGAATGATTTTCTCAGCCAGCGAAACCCTGTAGTCCTCGATAAAGACAACCTTTATCTTTTCCTTGGCAATGGGGTCGGAATTTATCAAATCAGACACCGCATTGATAAGGCTTATTATCTGCTTTGCAAGGTCATAGCCTGCCGAAGCCTTCGCACCGAAGATAAATGTGCGAGCAGGCACATCGACGTTGGGATGAGCCTTTATGAAGTTATACATATAAAGAATCTGCAGAACGTTGAGAAGCTGTCTCTTGTATTCGTGAAGACGCTTAATCTGAACGTCAAAGAGCGAAGTCGGATCAACATTGACGCCATTTTTCTCAGCGATATAAACCGCAAGATTCTGCTTGTTGTGAAGCTTGATTTCGTAAAGCTTATCAAGTACCGCCTTGTCGTCCTTATATTTTAATAAGTCTTCAAGATAGTTTGCATCCTTCATAAACTTATCGCCGATAAGGTCCTTTAGGAAGCCCGTAAGTTCAGGGTTTGCCTGACACAGCCAGCGGCGGTAAGCAATTCCGTTTGTAACGTTAATAAATCTGTCTTTATCAATGTTATAGTAATCGTGGAAGATGCTATCCTTTAAAATATCGGTGTGCAGCTTGGAAACTCCGTTTACTGTGTGACAAGCTGCAAGGCAGAGGTTTGCCATTCGCACCTCGCCACCGGCAATAACCGCCATATAGTCGATTTTGGCCTGGTCGCCCGGGTAAACTGCATTTAAGGTTTCAAGGAGTCTTCTGTTTATTTCTCTTACGATGTTATAAATTCTCGGTAATTGCTCTCTAAATAGCCACTCACTCCAGCGCTCGAGCGCCTCGCTCATAACGGTGTGGTTGGTGTAGGAAAGGGTCTTTTGAGTTATGCTCCAAGCCTCGTCCCAGCCGTAGCCGTGCTCATCCATTAAAAGACGCATAAGCTCGGGGACGCAGAGTGCAGGGTGGGTGTCGTTTATGTGGATGGCAACCTTATCTGAGAGATTCTCGAGTGTGCCATACTTTTTAAGATGTCTTGAAAGAATGCTCTGAAGCGAAGCTGAAACTAAAAGATACTGCTGCTGAAGTCTTAATCTTTTACCCTCGATGTGATTGTCGGCAGGGTAAAGAACCTTGGAAATGACCTCTGCCATTGTGTTTTGCTCGAGCGAGCGAACATAGTCGCCTCTCGAGAATGCGCCCATATCAAACGAGGGAACCTGCGCTCTCCAAAGCACAAGCTTATTGACCGCCTTGCAGTCATAACCCGAGATATACATATCATAAGGAACGGCTAAAACGCTCTGATAACCCGTCTGCGCAGACTTAAACTGCCCATTATCATACCATTCGTTTACACTGCCGCCGAATTTAACCTCGTAGCTTTCATCTTGTCTGGGCTGCAGCCAAACCTCGCCTCTCTCGAGCCAGTTATCAGGAAATTCCATCTGCCAGCCGTCGATAATTTTCTGCTTAAAGATACCAAATTCATATCGGATAGAAAATCCTGTTGCAGGATATTCAAGACCTGTAAGGCTATCCATATAGCAGGAAGCGAGTCTACCAAGACCGCCGTTTCCAAGACCTGCATCGGGGTCAAGCTCGTAAAGCGACTCTATATCAAAGCCCTGACTTTTTAAAACCTTTTTAAAATCCTCCTCCATGCCGATGTTGCAGAGATTGTTTCTGAGTGAAGTTCCAACTAAAAACTCCATCGACATATAGTAGACCTCTTTGCGCTGCTTTTTGGAGCAAGCATCCTTAAACTCCTTGCGTTTTTTGGCAAGGTGCTCACGCAGATAGGTGCAAACAACTTTGTAAGCCTGCTTCTCAGTGGTTTCCTTAAGAGAAAGGCTAAAAAGTCTTGTTGAGGTTTCGTTAAGTTTTTCTAAAAGTTCGGTGTGTTTTTTGTGCATTGGGGTGGGTTCTCCTTATTTGTTTTCTATAAGTTTGGTATAAAGCTGTGTGTATTTTTTAGCAGGGACATTCCACGAGCTTTCACGGCTCATAGCATTGTCAACAAGCTTGTCCCAATTTTCCTTGTCTCCGTCGTAGAGCGAAATAGCACGGCGCATAGCATCGAGCATATCGTCACGGGTGAAGGTCTGGAAGGTAAAACCGACGCCCTCTTTTGTTTCGATATTAAAGGGCTCGACTGTATCTTTAAGTCCGCCCGTTTGATTTACAACGGGGATTGTGCCATATCGCATTGCGATAATCTGCGAAAGACCGCAGGGCTCGCTCTTAGAGGGCATAAGATAAATGTCACTCGAGGCATAAACCTCGCTCGCGAGCGCAGGGTCAAAGCAGAGATTTAACGAGAATTTGCTTCGATTTTTCTGAGCGCAGATTTTAAGTCGGGTTTCATAAATGCTGTCGCCCGTTCCGATAATAACAATCTGCACGTCCCAGCGCATAAGCTCGTCAATAGCGGCGCAGATAAGCTCAACGCCCTTGTGGGATACAAGGCGAGAGACCATCGCAATAATAGGAACGTCCTCTCGCACCTCAAGTCCGAGTTTTTTCTGAAGCGCGGCTTTGTTGACGGCTTTACCCTCTTTAAAGGTTTGTTTATTGTAATTTTGCGCTATCGCTCTGTCGGTTTCGGGGTTAAAAATCTCGGTGTTGATTCCGTTTACAATGCCCGAAAGCTTGAAATCGTGATCCGAGATAACGCCCGCAAGTCCGTGTGCATAATATGGATATTTAATCTCGGTAGCGTATGTTTCGGAAACTGTTGTAAGCGCATCGCAGGTAAGCACCGCACTCTTCATAAAGTTAACCGAACCGTCAAACATCAGGGTGTTATTGTGACGTTTTGCCGAAAGACCCAAAACGTCACCGATAAAATAAGGGTCGGCCTTGCCCTGATATTCGATATTGTGAATGGTAAAAACAGTCTTGGCGCCGCCTAATTTTTCCTCATAAAATGCGTGTAGCAAAATGGGAACAAGGGCGGTCTGCCAGTCGTTACAATGAATAACGTCGGGGGTTTCTCCAAGCTGGACAAGCGATTCTAAGATTGCTTTTGAAAAATAAGCATAGCGCTCTCCGTCGTCGGGGTATCCGTAAACTCCGTCGCGTCCGAAATAATATTCGTTGTCGATAAAATAAACCTTAAGCTTTTTCTTTTTGCTTTTGAGCTTGAAAATGCCAACGTGCTGACGGCGCCAAGAAAGGTCAACAGCAAAGCTTTTTATAAACTCGGTTTCTATATTGGGGTTTTCCTTAATTCTTTTATAATAAGGCAAAATGAGCAGAACCTCATTTCCCTTTTGCTCGGAAAGAGCTTTTGGTAGTGCCTCGGCAACGTCGCCGAGTCCACCTGTTTTTATAAACGGGGCAGCCTCGCTTGCCGCAAAGACGATTTTCATACGGTTTCTCCTTTTTTAACTATAACGGGGTGCTGTGGTGTGCCGATTAAAACCGCGCTTTCGCTGACGGTGACACCTTTATCTAAGATTACGCCCTCTAATTTTGCGCCCGCTCCAACCTTGGCGCCCTGCATAATAATACACGACCTGATTTCTGCGCCTTCGCCCACCTCGACGCCGCGGAAAAGCACACTATTTTCTACCTTTCCGTAAATTTTGCAGCCGTCGGCAAGCAGACAGTCGTTAACTTCGCTGCCCTCTGCGTAATAGCTGGGGATTTCATCGCGAATCTTGGTGTAGATAGGCTGCTCGCGAAGGAAGATGCCTGCTCTTACCTTGCTATCTAAAAGTGCCATATTGTTTTCAAAATAACTGCTGACGCTATCGTTTCGAAGAACGATTCCGTCAAACTTAAACACGCCGACTTTAAGAAGTTTGTCATTAAATGCCTTCTGAATAAAGTCGCGCTCTAAGTGAACGAGGCCCTTTCTGTGCGATTCATAAAGCGCCTTAACAAGAAGCTCGCGGCTGAGCACAAACATTCCCATTCCAACAAGCAAATTTTCGTCAGCCTGGCAGTCGATAAGAAGCTCGTTAACCTTGCCCTTTGCTCCCGTCTTTACAACGAGGGGGTATTCCTTATTAAAGTTCTTTACCTTGTTTGCAACAACGGTTATATCTGCGCCCGACTCAACGTGGTTCTCTATAACCTTTTTAAAGTCAATATTGCAGATATTGGTGGAATCGGAAATTACAACGTAGTCATAATGCGGATTGTCGATAAACTTAATGGCGGTGTAGAGAGCCTCAAGCTTGCCCTTGTAAACACCGGTGTGTCCGCTTGCAAAGGGAGGGAGAATTACAAGCCCCTCGTTTTTGCGATTTAAGTCCCACTCAGATGTAGTTCCGAGATGGTCCATAAGCGAACGATAGTTGTATTTTGTGATAAGACCGATGTTATAAATGCCCGAGTTGGACATATTGGAGAGAATAAAGTCTATCTGACGATATCTTCCGCCGAAAGGCAGAGATGCAACTGTTCTGTGGTTTGTAAGCTCCCCGAGGGTGCTGTCATAAATATTGGAAAAGATAATTCCCATTGATTTCATAGCTTTTGCCCTGCCCTTTCTTAATAAATTTCTTTGGGGAGAAGGATTTCGTTTTTGGGAACTTCCTTATCCTTGCCGACAACGGCAATTCCCCATTTATTTTTATCATAAAACTCAGGATTATCGCCGATTTTTGCATTGGCGTGAACGATTGTGTCCTCACCGATAATGGCATAGCGGATAACCGAGCTCTTCTCAATAGTGGTGTTGGGCATTATAAAGCTGTTTTCGATAACAACGCCCTCTTCAATGGTGCAGCCGGTTGAGATAATCGAGTTATGTACCTTGCCGCAAACTGTGCAGCCCTCTGCCACGTAGGAATTTACAATGTCGGCGTCCTTTGAAATAAAAGAGGAGGGGTGTGCATAGTTTCGTGCGTAAATCTTGGTTTTGGGGTCTTTTAAGTCAAGCTCGGGGTTATCGCCGAGAATGTCCATATTAGCCGCCCAAAGACTGTCAATAGTTCCGACGTCCTTCCAATAGCCCTCGAAATCATAAGCCATAAGCTTATAATTATCCTTTATAAGCTGAGGGATAATGTTTTTGCCGAAATCGTTGCTCGAACTCGGGTCTTCATTGTCCGAAATGAGGTACTTTTTAAGAACCTCCCACTTAAAGACGTAAATTCCCATCGAAGCCTTGGTGCTCTTAGGCTGTTTGGGCTTCTCCTCAAACTCGGTTATTTTGCCCTCCTCATCGGTGTTCATAATACCGAAGCGAGACGCTTCCTCTAAAGTAACGTTGAGAACTGCGATTGTGCAGTCGGCATTTGTTTTCTTGTGATGCTTCATCATTTTGGCATAATTCATTTTGTAGATATGGTCGCCCGAAAGAATGAGCACGTTTGTGGGATTGTATCTGTCGATAAAGGAAATGTTCTGGAAAATAGCATTGGCAGTTCCCTTATACCATTCCGAGCTTGCCGCCTTGGAATAGGGCGAGAGAACGTGAATTCCGCCGTTGGTGCTGTTAAGGCCCCAAGGTGTTCCGTTTCCGATATATTCGTTAAGCTGAAGCGGCTGATACTGTGTCAAAATTCCGACCGTGTCAATTCCCGAATTGACGCAGTTGGAGAGAGGAAAATCGATAAGGCGGTATTTTCCGCCAAAAGCAACGGCAGGCTTAGCGGTGTTTTCGGTTAAAACCATCAGTCTGCTACCCTGTCCTCCTGCTAAAATCATAGCCACGCAATCTTTTTTACGAAAGTACATAAAAAGGCCTCCTATGTTAATTTTGGTGCGTCTATATATAGGTACAGCATTTTGCCGTGTAATTGTATATATTATACAATAGTTCTTCACATTTTTCTACACTTTTTCAAAGTTTTTTCCAAAAAATGCCCGTTTTTACAAAGAAAATAAACCCACCTTTTATTATATTTGCCATACATTTATATAATACCAATTTTGAAAAATAAAGTAAAGCGGAAATGGTTGGTTTTTGTCGCCCAAAAGTCCGCATAAAAAACACCCTTCCGAATAGGAAGGGTGTTATAATTTACAGAATATCTAAAAGCTCTTTAAGGTCGTTTATGATATAGTCGGCATTGACGCACTCAGGGTCTAAACCGCGTTTATTAAAGAAGCAGGCACGAAATCCCATATTTTTAGAGCCCTCTACGTCGGCAGTGGGACTGTCGCCTACCATAAGCACGCTCGCAGGGTCGGGGTTGCCCATTTCTCTCAGGCAATACTCATAAAATTCACGATGCGGTTTTTCGGTGCCTATATCCATAGACGTGAAGAAATAGGTGAAATACTTTTTAAAATCTAAAAGCTCAAGTCTTTCACTTTGCTGCTTAAAATAAGCATTGCTCGCAATGCCGAGAGGGTATTTTTTAGAAAGCTCTTCTAAAACCTCTTTTGCATTTTCGATAGCAACAGCACAGCCGCCAAGCTCCTCTCGAAAAACCTCTTCATAGTTTTCTGCGCCAGAAACCTCTAAACCGAGATTTTTAAAAACTAAAGGCCACCTCATTTTACGAAGCTCTCTGCCCGTAAGCTCGCCTCTATCAACCTTTTCCCAAAGCGGTTTTGTTGTTGCAATAAAAACATCATAGATTTCTTCTCCACTAAGTCCCCAGCCGCCTTTATCCGAAAGGCGCTGAAAACAGATGCAGGCCGATTTTCTCCAGTCAATTATAGTGTCATCAACATCAAAAAGAACGTATTTAATCATATTTGCTCCTTAAATTTTAGTTCTAATATATATTACAGCATCACGGCTCAATTTTCAAGTTTTATTTATAGCTGAGAGAACCAAAAAAGACAGAACGCTTTTGCGTTCTGTCTTTTAAGTAACTTATGTTAGATAAGCTCGATGATAGCCATCTCAGCAGCATCGCCGCGACGGGGGCCCACCTTAATGATTCTGGTGTAACCGCCGTTTCTCTCGGCATATTTGGGAGCGATTTCATCGAAAAGTTTCTTAGAAACTGCTTCCTTAGTTACAAATGCAAATACCTGTCTTTTAGAAGCGAGGTCATTTGTTTTAGCGATGGTGATCATCTTCTCGGCCATAGCGCCGACTTCTTTTGCTCTGGTCACAGTAGTCTCTATCTTGCCATTTTCAAGCAGATAGGTAACCATAGCTCTGAGCATAGCCTTTCTGTGGCTGGTTGCTCTTCCAAGCTTTCTGGATCCCGGCATTGTATTCACTCCTTTTCTTCCGTACCTTTATAGCACGGTGTTGAGTTATTTTAGGTTTTAGTCCATATCCTGTGCAAGATCGTATCCCAAGGAGTGAAGCTTGTTGATAACTTCCTCAAGAGACTTCTTACCAAGGTTTCTGACTTTCATCATTTCTTCCTCGGTCTTGCCGATAAGATCTTCAACAGTGTTGATTCCGGCTCTCTTCAAGCAGTTGAAGGAACGAACCGAAAGGTCAAGCTCTTCAATTGTCATCTCAAGAATCTTTTCGTGACTCTTATCGTCTCTTTCAACCATTATTTCGGTTCTTCCGGCCTCTTCGGAGAGGTCTACGAATAATGTGAGATGGTCATTGAGGACCTTGGCAGCGAGCGACACAGCTTCATTTGCAGAAATAGTGCCGTCCGTCCAGACTTCAAGCGTCAGCTTGTCATAGTCGGTGATCTGTCCTACACGGGTGTTTTCAACAGTGTAGTTGACTTTAAGAACAGGGCTGTAAATACTGTCAACGGGGATAACACCGATAACGTTTTCGCCCTTTTCACACATAATCTCTTTGTTTCTTTCAGCAGAAACATATCCACGGCCTTTTTCAAGGGTAAGATGCATATTAAGTTCTGCATCTGCTCCGAGGGTTGCAATGTGAGCCTCAGGCTCTAAGATTTCGATTTCGGAATCTGCCTGAATGCTTGCAGCGGTAACTTCGCATTCGCCCTTAGCGCTAATGAAAAGCTCCTTTGCCTCTTCGCCACTATAGTTAAGTGTAAGACCCTTGATGTTAAGGATGATTTCAGTTACATCCTCTTTAACACCGGGAATGGTCGAGAATTCGTGCTGTATTCCATCAATACGAACCGAAGTGACAGCGACACCGGGAAGTGAGGAAAGGAGAACTCTTCTCAGGCTGTTGCCGAGAGTTATTCCGTAACCTCTCTCCAAAGGCTCAACAACGAATTTGCCGTAGCGGCCATCCTCTGTTAAGTCAGTGGAGGTGAATTTAGGTTTCTGAAATTCGATCATTTAGTTGCCCTCCCATATTGGCTTTCGCCGTTAAATTGATAGTAGCAAATAAGTACCTCCTGCGCCGAAAACGGATTTTCGGCGCAAAAGAATGCCTATTATTTCGAATACAACTCGACGATGAGGTGTTCCTCGACCTCGAGATCGATTTCGTCACGACCGGGCAGGCGGACGATGTTTGCTTTTAAGTCATCACGATTAAGATCGAGCCACTGGGGAACGGGCTTAGAGCCATTGTTCTCAACAAGTGCCTTCATGAAATCAGCAGACTTAGCCTTCTCGCTAACTGCAACAACGTCGCCCTCTTTTACGAGGTAGGAAGGAATGTTAACCTTCTTGCCGTTAACAGTATAGTGGCCATGAAGAACGAGCTGTCTGGCCTGTGCGCGAGAGGAAGCGAATCCGAGACGATAGATAACATTATCGAGTCTGGACTCGAGGATTTTGAGAAGGTTTTCACCGGCCATGCCGGGCTTTCTCTCAGCCATCTCAAAATATTTAGCAAACTGGCTTTCTAATACGCCATAGAATCTCTTTGCCTTCTGTTTTGCTCTGAGCTGTACACCGTAGTCGGAGACCTTTTTACGGCCCTGTCCGTGCTGTCCGGGAACAGTTTTTCTGAGGTCAAGAGAGCATTTTCCGGAGTAGCATCTGTCACCCTTTAAGAAAAGCTTCTGACCTTCGCGGCGGCATAATCTGCAAACCGCACCGGTATATCTTGCCATTTTAAAGTACCTCCTATTAAATTATACGCGTCTTCTCTTGGGAGGACGGCATCCATTGTGGGGGATCGGAGTAACGTCTTTAATCATAGTTACTTCAAGACCAGTAGCCTGAAGTGCTCTGATTGCAGCTTCTCTTCCGGATCCGGGGCCTTTTACATAAACCTCAACGGTTTTAAGGCCATGCTCCATAGCAGCCTTTGCAGCGGTCTCAGCAGCGGACTGAGCAGCGAAAGGAGTGCTCTTTTTAGAGCCTCTGAATCCGAGCTCACCTGCGCTGGCCCAAGAAAGGGCGTTGCCCTGGCTGTCAGTCAGTGTAACGATAGTGTTGTTGAAAGAAGACTGAATGTGTGCTGCGCCGTGCTCGATATTTTTCTTTTCGCGACGCTTACGAACTGCAGTCTTTTTAGTTGCAGCTTTAGCCATAGCTTATTTCCCTCCCCTTATTACTTCTTCTTGTTCGCAATGGTTCTCTTGGGACCTTTGCGGGTTCTTGCATTTGTTTTGGTCTTCTGTCCGCGAACGGGAAGACCCTTTCTGTGACGAACGCCACGATAGCATCCAATTTCGATAAGGCGCTTAATGTTAAGAGCAACCTCTCTACGAAGGTCACCTTCTACGTTGTAACCTTTATCGATGCATTCACGAAGCTTAGAAACTTCGTCCTCAGTAAGATCTTTAACTCTGGTGTCCGGATTGATTCCGGCCTCTGCTAAGATGTCCATAGCAGACTTACGGCCGATACCGTAAATATAGGTAAGACCAATTTCGACTCGCTTTTCGTTAGGCAAGTCAACTCCGGCGATACGTGCCATATTCTATTGCACCTCCAAAATAAGTTTTCTTCTTAGCCTTGTCTCTGTTTGTGCTTGGGGTTCTCGCAGATGACCATTATACGGCCTTTTCTCTTGATAACCTTGCATTTTTCACAGATGGGCTTAACCGAAGGTCTAACTTTCATAATGTATACCTCCTTGGGTCTTTTATGACCGATTTGAGCTTTAATTTAATATTGCCTTTGTTTCGGACGCCTTGCGCTTATTTTGAGCGCCAGGTGATACGTCCCTTTGAAAGATCATAGGGCGACATTTCAACGGTTACCTTGTCACCGGGAAGGATGCGGATATAATTCATACGCAGTTTTCCCGAAATATGAGCAAGGATCTTGTGTCCGTTGGGCAGTTCGACCTGAAACATTGCATTGGGCAGCGCTTCGAGCACTGTTCCTTCAATTTCGATTACATCTTCCTTTGACAAACTAATAACCTCCTCGCAAAGGCTTGTGGGGATTTTCCCCTGAATATATCTTTTTAAGGTAAATGATGCGGAAACGCAAGTCAGCCGCTTCCCACTGAGAGAGGGAAAAAACCTGCATATTCTGTTTCACTTGCCGAAAAAGCTTTTCGTCTTCTGCCCGCCTTTGAGCAGACAACTTATCTCTTTTATAAGACTTAAATCTTTGTGAGAATCTCGGCACCGTTTTCGGTTACCGCTATTGTGTTCTCAAAATGAGCAGAAACGCTTCCGCTTCTTGTCACGACCGTCCAGCCATCGCTGAGCATTCGGACTTCATGCCCTTTGAGATTGATCATAGGTTCAATGGCGATAGTCATGCCTTTTTCAAGGCGAATTCCTCTGCCGGGCTTTCCGTAGTTAGGAACGTCCGGGCCCTGATGAAGCTCGCTGCCGATGCCGTGTCCGATAAACTCTCGCACAACACCGTAGCCGTGTGACTCTGCGTGACTCTGAATAGCGTGACCGATATCGCCAAGGCGAACACCGGGCGCCGCCATCTTAACCGCAATGTCAAGACACTCGCGCGTTACATCAAGGAGCTTCTGATGCTCGGGAGCTATTTTGCCAACCGCAAAGGTTGCTGCATTGTCGCCATGCCATCCGTCAACGACGGCGCCAACGTCAACGCTTACAATATCTCCCTCACAGAGAACTCTTTTACCGGGAATTCCGTGAATAACCTCTTCATTGACCGAAAGACAGACCGATGCAGGATAACCTGCATAGCCCAAAAACGAAGGTGTTCCTCCGTTTTTTATAATGAAATCGTGAACGGCTTTGTCGATTTCACCGGTTGTTATGCCTGGTGCAATCAGGCTTCCGGCAAGCTCTAAAGCCTGCCGGGTAAGCCGTCCGGCAATTTTCATTTTTTCAATCTGGCTCGCTGTTTTAAGCTCTATCACAGCGCTCACTCCTCTAATGCGGCAAGGGTAAGGCGGCTGGTATCAGCAACCTCTTCCTGACCTTCTATTACAATGAGCTTGCCTCTGCTTTTATAAAAGCTAATCAGCGGCTCGGTTTGCTCGTGATAAACCCTGAGTCTCTCGCGAACAGTATCGGGATGATCGTCCTTGCGGCAAATAAGCTCTGAGCCACATTTGTCGCAGGTCTCACCGTCAGCCGACGGCTTGTATTTGGTGTGATAGCTTGCCGCACAGTTTTTGCATATACGACGTCCCGAAAGGCGCTCGCATATAGTGCTGTCGGCAACTTCGATGTCAAGCACCTT
>JAZRHT010000150.1:0-5246 GCA_045644905.1 Oscillospiraceae bacterium | reverse complement strand
CGTTGACGCTTTCCCTCTCTGCATTAAATCCAAGGATGTTGACGAAATCGTCAACACAATTTATCTCATTTCGGGCTCGTTTGGCGGAATAAACCTTGAGGATATTGCCGCTCCGAGATGCTTTGAGATTGAAAAGAAGCTCAAAGAGAAATGCGACATCCCCATTTTCCACGACGATCAGCACGGCACCGCAGTTGTTGTTCTCGCGGCGCTTTTAAATGCCCTGCGAGTTGTTAAAAAGGACATTTCCGAAATAAAGCTCGTTCTAAACGGAGCAGGAGCTGCAGGAATTTCTATTGCAAAGCTGCTCATTTCGTCGGGACTTAAAAACATCATTCTCTGCGACAAGGTTGGCGCACTTTACGATGGAATCGAGGGCGTTAACGAGGCTCAAGCTGAGATGGCAAAAATATCAAATCCCAACGACGAAAAAGGCTCGCTTGCCGATGTACTCAAGGGCGCCGATGCCTTTATCGGAGTTTCCGCTCCCAATTTAGTTACCGCCGAGATGGTTAAGGCTATGGCAGAGAACCCCATTGTTTTCGCTATGGCTAATCCCACTCCCGAAATCACGCCCGACGAAGCCAAAAAAGGCGGCGCCGCTGTTATCGGAACGGGACGAAGCGACTTTCCCAATCAGATTAACAACGTTCTTGTTTTCCCCGGTATTTTCAGAGGCGCATTTGACGTTCGAGCCTCCGACATTAACGAGGAAATGAAGCTCGCCGCCGCAAAGGCCATCTCGTCTATCGTGTCTGACGAGGAGCTCTCAGCTGAGTACATTCTTCCTGCTGCATTCGACGAGCGAATTTGCCCTGCTGTTGCAAAGGCTGTAGCCGAAGCCGCAAGAAAAACGGGAGTTGCCCGTATATAATGCAAAAAAGCGGTGCTAAGGCACCGCTTTTGTTTTTTATTTTCCTGTTGAACCGTAGCCGCCGCCTGCTCGCTGAGTTTCGGAAAGGGAATCTGCAGCCTCGAAATCGGCAGTGAGGTAAGGGGTTAAAACTATCTGAGCGATTCTGTCGCCCATTTCAACCGTTGCCGCCTCATCAGAGTGATTATGAAGCGCAACCATAATTTCTCCACGATAATCGGAGTCAATAACCCCAACCTTGTTTGCAGGGGCGAGACCCTTTTTAAGGGCAAGTCCGCTTCGGGCATAGATAAGTCCCACAAAGCCCTCGGGGATTTCCATAGCAATACCTGTTGGGACAAGAACTGTCTTCTGAGGCTCGATTATAATGTTTTCACTTATTGCGGCATAAAGATCGGCACCTGCGGCTCTCTCGCTACCATAAGAGGGGCAAACCGCCTCGGGACGCAAAATAGAAATTTTAACCTTCTGTTTCATAAAAACCTCTCCTTTTACCCTTCAATTATATTGCCGCACGCTGTAGTTTGTCAAGTTTTTAATTGACGGGGGCTATCTTTGGTGGTATTATATTTTTTGTGAAGGGAGGCGCAGCATGATAGATATATACACACTAAAAATCAGCGAGTGCAGAGATACACTCATTTCACTCCTGCCCAATCTCTCATCTCGCCGCCAAAAGCTTTTTGAGAGTGCTTTAATAAAGGATTCGGGGCTCCTTGGCGCCGCAAGTGAAGTCATTTTAGCCTATGCCCTTTCTCTGCCTCTGCCCTGTCAGTACCAAACCGACAAAAACGGTAAGCCCTATATCTCGGAGCAGAAGCATTTTAACATAAGCCACTCGGGTGATTTTGTTGTATGTGCTGTTTGTGAAGGCGAGGTCGGCGTCGACGTTGAAAAAATCGAGAGAATGTCGCCTCGGTTAATGCACAAATTCCTTTCAGACGAGGAAATTCGCACTCTTGACAACCTAAATGAAGATGATATTCCCCGTTATCTTTGTGAAAAGTGGATTAGAAAAGAAGCCTATCTTAAGCTAACGGGCACGGGACTACGAGTAAGTCCCACCACCCTATGCTTTGAGGGGGATATATTAAAGCAAAACACAAAAATCTTTTCGAGGGTTTTTGAGCTCTCAGATAAGGAAATGCTCTGCGTTTGCTCTGAAAAATGCAAAAAAATAAATCTCATCGACGTTTCTGCCGACGAGCTTAAAAGGATAAGACTAAATTAGATGGAAAAGACAAAGAAATTTTCACCCAAAGGACAAAAGAGCATTTTGCTCTTAGGAATGCGTGACGGACTGCCAATAGGCCTTGGCTATTTCGCCGTTGCATTCTCGCTCGGAATTGCCGCAAAGGATGCAGGGCTCTCTGCATTCGAAGGCTTTCTTGCAAGCCTCCTTACCAACGCCTCGGCAGGCGAGCACGCCGTTTTTAATCTCATAAGAGCGTCTGCGCCCTACATCGAGGTTGCGCTCATTACACTTATCACAAATGCAAGATATCTTTTAATGGGCTGTGCGCTCAGCCAAAGATTTTCGCCCGACACTCCGCTAATTCATAGGCTAATCGTTGGCTTTGATATAACCGACGAAATTTTCGGCATCACCATAGCCCGAGACGGCAAGATAAACCCCTATTACACCTACGGCGCTATGATTACCTCAATTCCCTTTTGGGCAACGGGCACGGCGCTCGGCATAGTTATGGGAAATCTGCTTCCCATTAGAGTTGTCAGTGCACTTAGCGTTGCGCTTTACGGAATGTTTATTGCAATAATCGTTCCTCCGGCTAAGAAGGATAAGGTTATCGCCGCATTAATCCCGATATGCTTTGCGCTCTCGGCTCTCTTTGCCTATGCGCCCGTTATTTCAGGACTTTCGGAAGGCAACCGCACAATTATTCTGACGGTTGTAATTTCTGCAGCCGCCGCCCTTTTGTTCCCCATAAAAGAGGAGGTGCGAGATGCAGAATAACGTTTATATCTACATTTTAATAATGGCAGGGGTTAGCTTTATTATAAGAACTCTGCCGCTTACCCTTATAAGAAAACCCATTAAAAGCAAATTTATAAAATCGTTTCTTTATTACGTGCCCTACGTCACCCTCTCGGTTATGACCTTTCCTGCGATTATTCAGGCAACACAAAGCCCAATCGCCGGAATTGTGGCTCTCGTGCTTGGAATGGTTGCGGCATACTTTAATTTGGGGCTTTTCAAGGTCGCAGTTTGCTCCTGCACCGTTGTTTTGCTCCTTGAATTTCTGCTTATAAGGTAAAAAACAAAACCGCCCTCTTTCATTGAGGGCGGTTTTTTATCTGCTTTATGCGTAGGTGCGAACGGTGTCCTTATATGTCGAAATAATATCACGAAGCAAATCGAATTTTTCAAAGTCGCTGTTATAAACTATATTTATCTCGCGCATCATACTAAAGTTCTCAATCGGAAGCGCCGCAATCTTGCCCTTTTTAAGCTCGTCAAGGCAGGCGGACTGCGCGAGCACCGAAACGCCGAAGTTTCGGCGCACAAGGTCCTTTATGGTCGCGATATTGTCAACCTCTAATATGACATTGAACTCAGCAATGTCCATATTATTGCTCTGAAGATGCGAAACAAAAAGATTTCGGGTGTTACTCTGAGGAAGTCTGAGAATAAGATTTTCCTTCTTGATTTCATCAACGGTAACAAGTCCCTTTTTGGAAAGAGGATGGTCGGGGCTGGTAACTAACATAAGGCAGTCGGTATCGAGCAGGGTGTATCTTAAATTGGGGTCGGTTCCCCGTCCCTCGACAATGGCAAGGTCAAGCTCAAACGTACGCAGCTTCTCATAAAGATTACTTATAGTGTCAGTAATCATTTTTATATGCACGCCCTTGTGAGTCGAGGTGTATTTTGCGAAGGCTTCGGCAATAGGATTGCTCTCTGCGGTGTGGGTTATGCCAACCGAAAGGTCCTTAGCTCCCTGACGCTCGCTGTCTATTGACGTTTTAAGGTTGTCATAAAGCGCAAGCATTCTCTCGGCATAGTGCACCGCTATCTCGCCCTGCGGAGTTATGCGAAGCTCGTTGTTAACCCTATCAAATATGCGGATATTAAGCTCTCTCTCGAGCTGCTGAATATGTTGGCTGACGGCAGGCTGAGTAAGCGACAATTGTTTTGCCGCCTCTGTATAGCTTTTAAGCTGCGCAACCTTTAAAAGAGAATACAGTTTGGGATTGATCATTTTTTCACCCTCTATAATAAAAATTTATAGAACTGCCCTAAATTATAATTTGACATTATGAATATAAATATTATAATGTATTATAAAATGATAGATAAGAAAAGTCAACATAAAGTTGTTTTTTTATTTAAAGCGAGGAGGAATAATCAGTGACATTTTTTGAGCAGTTTTTAGGACACTTCACAATCACTCAGGAAATCGAATTCTTTTTGCGCATAATTGTAGCCAGTCTTTGCGGAGCGCTCATCGGCTTTGAGCGAACCCGCAGATTTAAGGAGGCGGGCATCAGAACTCATATTTTAGTTGCCGCCGCATCCAGCCTTATGATGATAGTTTCAAAATATGGCTTTGCCGACCTCGCAGCCGACGGCGGATTTTTCGCCGGCACAAGCGGAGCCGATGCATCGAGAATTGCCTCTCAGGTTATAACAGGCATTTCGTTCCTCGGCGCAGGCGTTATCTTTAAGCTCGGCTCGTCTGTCAGAGGACTTACAACCGCGGCAGGCATCTGGGCAACCTCGGGCATAGGTCTTGCTGTGGGCGCAGGAATGTATTTTGAGGGCATTTTTGTAACTGCGCTTATCATTATTTCGCAGTTCGTAATGCATAGAATTACCATAGGCAAGGATTCTATCCGCTCGGCTTCCATTATTGTAACTGTGCGTGACAGCGCATTATTCAGAGAGATGTTTGAGGCCTTTTTAAGCGAGAGAAAGGCGCAGATTTCCTATGAGGGAATAACAAAAAATGAAAACGGTACGACCGCCTTGCAGATAACCATTACCGTTCCTCAGAAGGAAAGCATTGACGATTTAGTTGCCTTTGCCGATTCGAGTGATAATGTCATTTCGCTCGAAAACACTCCCGTTATATGATGGTTTTTGGGGATTTCTGAAAAAATATTCATAAAATGAAAGAAAATTCAAAAAAACAGTTGATTTTTAAATTTTCGGTGTTATAATGTGAAATATAATTGAATATCTACTAGTTGAAGTTTGCAGGAAATGGCTTGCGCCGACCGAAGGAGTAACACTCTCAGGTGCCCAATTTGGGTGAGGACTGCAAATGGATAGTACTTTGGAGAAGCCTGATTAAATTCAGGTGCCGAAGGGGCAAATCGCAAAAGCGTAAATCTCTCAGGCAAAAGGACA
>JAZRHT010000149.1:0-8121 GCA_045644905.1 Oscillospiraceae bacterium | reverse complement strand
AGCTTTGTCTGAAAGTCGGAGCGCAAACCAAAGCACAAAACGGGCGTGTCACAAAAATCGGTTATGTACTTAAGCTCGTCAACCTGCTTGGCAGTTAAAAACTGGCATTCGTCGCAAATAATGACATTAATAGGCTCGGTTTTGGTTTTCTCCTTGAAAATCTTAAGTACATTATCGTCACTCTTTATAACGTCGGCTACAGCGGAAAGTCCGATACGTGATTTTACGACGCAAACCCTGTTTCCGTTCTCGTCGGTGTAATCGTCACGATCGTCAATGGCAGGCTTAATAAGCCAGACGTGGTTGCCCTTTTCCTCGTAGTTAAATCGGCTCATCAGGGCATTTGCGGTTTTAGAGGATGCCATAGCGCCAAATTTAAAGTACAGTTTAGACATTTTAAGATCCTCGTTTCGTGATATTGTTCCCTATAATTATACCGAATAATTTTTAAAAAGGCAAGAAATTCTGCCGAGCTATCTGAACTTTTTTCTATACTTAAAAGGAGTTGTTTTGGTATGCTGCGAGAAAGCCTTATAGAATGCCGCTTTATCGGCATAGCCCACAATGGAGCAGATTTCCTCAACGGATTTGTCTGTTGTGCTCAAGAGGTGCTGAGCGGTGTCAATTTTCGAGAGCATCAGCTTTTTCTGAAAGCTCATACCGTACAGCGTTTGGATTTTTCTAAGAACCTGACGTTGTGAGCAGTGCAAAAGCTTAGATAAGTTTTCGCGGGTTCTAAGATTTGGCGGTGTGGCAACAAAAAAGAGGTCTATTACCGTCATATCCTCAGGCGGCTTTGGGTGCGCACCTACGGCCTGCGATGAGTCTGATGTTTCCTTTATAATTCTAAATACCCTCAGCATAAGCTCGGCAAATCTATTTGCCATAAGCTCCTTGTGAAAAAGACTATCTTGCCGCTTTGCCTCCTCGCATATGCCCTCGCACAGCGATAAAACCGCATCGTCTACATCAAAAACCCAATACTCGCCTAATGACTTAAGGCAAAGCTGCTGTATAAGTATCTGCTCGGGAAAAAAGGTTGCCGAAATTCTGCCAAATGGCTGCGTAACATCCTTTGGCGCGTGATAAATCTCGGGTGCGATTAAAATGCCCTGCCCCGCCTTAAGCGAAAGCTCTGTATTATTCACAAACAGTTTGCTGCTTCCCGACACAATAATATGAAGCTCATATGCCGCGTGGTTGTGGCGACCGGTCCGCCAATAATCAATCGGCCCGTGAGAAAGCTCGCTCCACTGAAGATAAGGAACAAGGCTGCTTATCGGCATTTCCCAGTTATTCGTCATTTTGCTCATAAACTTCACCGCCTTATAAAAATATTGTAAACTCAGCGCCTGTTATTGTCAATAGGTGACTACATTTTTATAGAAAATAGGCTTAAATTGTCAAAACTGGACATCACATTCGGAAAACAGACCCCTTTGAAAATTGCCAAGCAATCGGCTTAAATTGTAAAATGCAAGTAGGATTATTTTATATCGGAGGAAGTAATATGAAATCAGGATTTGTTCCCGCACTTGGCACACCCTTAGACAAAAACGGAAGGCTTTGTGTCGAGAGCTTTAAAAAGCAAATTAACGATCAGATTAAGGCGGGTGCCGTAGGGCTTTTGTGTATGGGCTCGATGGGTATGCAGGCTTGCATCCGTCAGGATGTTTGTCCCGAGGTTGCAAAGGCGGCAGTAGAGGCGGCAGACGGCCGCGTGCCCGTTTTCGTCGGCGCAATGGACACATCAATCACAAGGGCAAAAGAGAGAATGGCCGCTATGGAGAGTCTCGATGTGGCAGGCTTTGTGTTTACTGCGCCCTATTACTCCGCCTGCAGCAGAGATGCTATGATGAACTTTTTTAAAGAGGTTGCCGCGGGCACAAAACACAGCATCCTTCTTTATGACCTTCCGAGCGTTACTCAAACCAAAATCACCTATGATATGGTGCTCGAACTGCTCAGAGATGTTCCGAATTTTGCAGGCATTAAATCTGCAGACCTGCAGATGTTCCGCAAGCTTAAATTAAACCCCGATGTGCCTGAGGATTTTATTATGGTATATTCGGGTCTTGACACCTTTGATATTGCTTACAAATGGGGAATTGATAAGTGCCTCGACGGAATGTGCTCCTGCACTCCTGTAAATACAGGCAAAATGTTTGAGGCGATGGAAAAGGGCGACTACCAAACCGCGGCAGACTGCCTTAACAAAATTCTCGCTCTGCGTGATGCCTTTATCGGATGGGATCTATGGCCTGCCTATTCTACAACTATGAATCTACTTGGCTACGAGGGCACTCACTGCCCCGACTACTGCTCGCCGATAAATGAGAAATTCGTCCCCGAAATTCGTGATATGCTTGAGAAAATGGGCGAACTGTAAGGAGAAGCGCTATGATTTCCTGCACAGAATTTATTCTTTCGTACAACGAGCTTTTTGCATTTTTAGACCGAAAATATGGTCGCGAGGAAGTGGATAGGCTTTGGGATTTTCTCTTTAAGCCCACCGGCAAGGGAATCCCTCTTATTAACTTTGTCCGCAAGGACGGGGTAAAGGGCTGCGTTGATTATTGGAGCGGCACACTCTCGGAGGAGTCCTCAGACGTTACCTTTGTTTATAATTTAGAGGAAGGCTGGTTTATAACCAAGATGCACCACTGCCCCTCAAAGGGCAGACTGCTTGAGTTTAAGGAAAGTCTTGGCATTGAGCCGTATCCCCATTATTGCGACCATTGTGATTATTACAGAGCCGCCTTAGAGAAAGAGGGGCTTACCTGGATACGCGACCACATAGATGTTGATACTGCTGGCTGCACCTCGATAATATGGGACACTAAGAAATTTAGCGGTGTAATGCACAAGGATGAAAACACCGTTGTAAAGGAATTTCATTCATCTGAGAACGAATATTTCCACCCCGATTTTCACTCATCTATGAATATGGGCATTGAATATTTGGGACTATATCACGGTGAGGATGATATTAAAGAATATCTTGAAGCTTTCACTAAAAACGTCTACAAGCCCGTCTTAGAAAAGATGAAAACAGAGCCTTTTGAGGCGCTCGAGAAAAAAATTCGTGAAACTTATATTGCGGAAAAGGCCGAGGATGCGTTAAAATTAGAAAGAAAAGAAAATTGTCTTACTGTTAAAATTGCTTACTGCCCTGCAACAGCGCATTTGCGCTCGACCGACCGAGAGGTTTCAAAATGGTTTTATATGACCACAAGCGTTGTTATGGAAACGCTTGCCAAAGAGGGCGGGCTTAGCTTTGAGTGGCTCAGTTACGACGCACAGAGCGGAGCGGCAGAGTACCGCTTTTCTATCTCGTAAGGAGGAATTTATATGGATACACTACAAATTGGCTCTCGCAGAGAGGTTTGCTGGGACGAATTTTTAATAGATACCGCACAAGGCGTAGATGTTAAGATGCACAAGCCTCAGTATAAGGGCGTTGTTCTTAAACTCGACAAGGCCTGGGAGGGCAACGGAAGCGGAGGCTATGGCTGTGTGCTTTCGGATAATGGCAAAACAAGGCTCTACTATCGCGGCTTTACCTTTCCCAGCAGGGAAAGAGAGGTGCACAGACCCGTTTGGTGTCTTGCCGAAAGCCTTGACGGCAAAGAATTTGTTCGCACCCCTTTAAACCTCGAAGATTTTGAGGGCGACAAGAATAACAACATAATTCCTATGCCCGAGGATGCCTTAAAGAGAGGCAGTCTATATATTTTCCGCGACACAAACCCCGACTGCCAGGAGGGCGAAGAATACAAGGCATTAGTTGAGATGTCCGACCAGACACTTTGCTATTTCAAAAGCTCAGACGGGGTTAATTTCGAAAGGGTCGGCACACTCGTTGACGATGGTGCATACGACTCTTTAAACGTTGCCTTTTGGGATAGACACAGCAAAAGATATTTCCTCTTTTATCGTGGCGTTCACGGTGATGCCACAGTAAACGGAAAATGGACCGATGAGGCGGCAGAGGCCGACCACAATGACGGTGTTATAAGAGATATCCGCGTGCGTACCTCTCCCGACTTTAAAAATTGGGACGAGCCTCGTCAGATTGCCTTTAATCCACAGAGGGACGACGTTGACCTCTATATCAACAACGTTCAAAAATACTACCGAGCCGACCATATGTTTATCGGATTTCCCGTTCGTTATCAGGATCGCTACAAGGACGGCGAGCAGAACTACAGACAGCTCCCGGGGCTCGAAAACCGAACATATTTATATAAAGAGAGACTTCCGCGAATTGGCACAGTTATAACCGACTCGCTTATAATGACCTCGCGCGATGGGGAAACCTATCGCAGAACTGAGGAAGCCTTCCTCTCCCCCGAAATAGAGAGCCTTGACAACTGGATTTATGGCGACTGCTATTTTTACTACGGAATGGTAGAAACCCCGTCCGAGATAGAGGGCGCGCCAAATGAGATTTCTATGTATTCTACGCGCGGCTATTTAAGCGAGCGCATTCGCCTTTGCAGGTATTCTCTAAGGCTCGACGGCTTCTTCTCCTGGAGAGCCGATTACTGTGGCGGTGTGCTTGTTACAAAGCCATTTGTCTTCTCGGGCGACACCCTCAAAATAAATTTTGCCACCTCGGGCGCAGGTCATATAAAATTTGCGTTTACCGACAAGGACGGCAACCTTCTTGATGGCTACGATTCGGGCAAGGTGTTTGGAGATAGCGTTGACAGAACCGTTATGTTCCCAAAATCACTCTCTGATTTGAGCGGAAAAGAGGTTCGAATGCAGATTTCTATGAAGGATGCTGATTTGTATTCCTTTAAGTTTGGTAGCGAGGAGTAAAGCAATATGAAGCATACAAAAGAGCTCTTTGATTTGAGCGGCAGAATCGCCATTGTTACGGGCGGACGCGGACTTTACGGCGCCTCTATATCCCTCGGCCTTTGCGAAATGGGCGCGACTGTTATAATCGCCTCAAGAAATGGTGAAAAGTGCGAGGAATATGCAAAAGGTTTGCGCGCGCAGGGCTATAAGGCTTATGGAATGGCTCTTGACCTCTCGAGCGACGAGTCTATTGACAGTTTTACTGACGAAGTTTATAATAAATTCGGACGCATTGACGTTTTAGTAAACAATGCGGTTGACCGCAGTAATATGGTGTCATTAAATGACGCAACGAGGCAGAAGCTCAGGGATTCGGCTGAGGTCAATCTTAACGGGCAGATTTTACTGTCGCAAGCGGTGCTTAAATATATGGTTGAGCAGAAAAAGGGCAGTATCATCAATGTAAGCTCAATGCGAGGTCTCGACTGCCCCCACTTCCCTTTTTACCCTGACAGCTGGGGAGACCAGCCCGTTACCTATACCACAGAAAAGTGGGCATTAGTAGGGCTTACCAAATATATGGCAGGGCGCTACGGCAAGGACGGAATCAGGGTTAACTGCATCGCCCCCGGCGGCTTTAATCCGGGGCTCTCGGACGACCCCGACAAAAAAGCATTCCAGCAAACCTATATAGAAAACTGCCCCCTCGGCTGCTGGGCAAATGAAGACGACATTAAAGGTCCCGTTGCTTTTCTTGCTTCCGATGCCGCAAACTACATAACAGGCGCTACACTTGTAATGGACGGCGGCTGGACAATATGGTAAAGGTGAAATTTTATGAATATTGAGTTTCCAAAATTCTCTCAAAGCCCCATTGACATTCATTCTCATTTTAATCATGGCTCTCCCTTCGATACGCCTCAGACAATGGCTCACTTCCGTGACCTTGAGCACGTGAAAAAGGGCTACGATCGCTTTGGGATATTCTATGCAGGTATGTCCACCTTTGCATCGGTGGTCTATCATCCCGAATGCATTATTGAGGAAAATGAGTATCTGCATAAGCTGGTTGGGGAGACCGACTGGATGTATCAGTGGGTGGTTATTGACCCAAGGCAGAAGGAGACCTATGAGCAGGCTGACAGAATGCTAAAAAGCTCTAAGGTTTTGGGCATCAAAATTCATCCCAAGTATCACGGTTACGATATTTTAGATTACGGCGACGAGCTTTTTTCATTTGCGCAGGAGAGGGCGGCTGTAGTTTTAATGCACCCGCAGCACATTTTAGAGATGCCCAAGCTCGCAGATAAGTACCCCAAAATAAAGCTGATAATCGCTCATTTAGCTTCTGAGGAATATGTAGAGGCGATGGCTAATGCTCGCTTTAGCAATATTTACACAGACACCTCGGGAAGCGGCGGCTCGCTCAATAACATTCTGGAATATGCGGTAGAAAAGTGCGGCTCTGAGAAGATACTTTTCGGCTCCGACACATATTCCCTTGCCTACTGCTATCCCCGAATTGCCCTTGCGGACATTCCCACAAGCGATAAGGAAAATATTTTGTGGAAAAATGCACTCGAGCTTTTTCCGCGTGCATTTCGATAACACTTAAATCTACAAAAAGCGGACACGCAAAGTGTCCGCTTTTACTCTTTACTTGACACTCCGACGCATTCTAATGTATACTTATCATATACAGAAAATCAACTTGCGGAGGGGCTAATATGAAACCATACATCATCGGCATTGCAGGAGGCAGCGGCTCGGGAAAATCGACCTTTGCCCAGCGATTAAAAGAGGCCTTTCCAGACTTTGTTTCACTCATCAGCTGCGACAACTACTATCTGCCGCACGATGATCTGCCGCTCGAGGAACGTGCTCATCTTAACTATGACGCTCCCGAAGCTTTGGAATTTAACCTCATGGTGCGCCATTTAGAAGCTCTTAAAAACGGCGAGGCGGCACTCTGCCCTGTTTATGATTTCACAAAGCACACAAGAAGCAGTAACACCATTGAAATCCAGCCCCGACCCATTATTTTAATCGACGGAATTCTTATTTTTCACGACTGTGCTCTGCGTGATTGTATGGACCTTAAGATTTACGTAGAAACCGATGCAGACGAGCGAATTCTCCGCCGTGCAAGACGTGATATGATTGAGCGTGGACGTGACCTCGATAGCGTTATCGAGCAGTATTTAACAACCGTTAAGCCTATGCACAACACATACGTAAATCCCACAAAGGTTTTTGCTGACGTTATCCTAAACGGCGGCAAGAACGAGCAGGCATTCCTTTTGGTAAAAGCGCAAATCGAGCAGGTTTTGCGCAAGAATAAATAGAGCACGCTATAAAAACAATGGCTCTGCCAGACAATATTTTTTGTATTCGGAGCAAAATCTCTATTCATATGAAAAAATTTCTATAATAAAAAAGCGGAGTGAAAATCACTCCGCTTTTTTTGCTTTAAATTATGCTTGCAGCATATGACTTTTTTAGAAAATTGTGTTATTCTAATATTCGATTTTTCTGCGAGGTAGGAAAAACCTCCAACGCCAAAAGGCATTAGAGGTTTCATTGGTTGAAAAGGAAGGGCAGATGCCAACGACCTTTCGGGTTGCGGTGCCCAAAACGGCTTTTGCACCTACTCGGCGCGCCGTTTTGACCGCTGCCCCTTTGCCGTCTCGCTTCTTCTCGCACTGCAAGCGCTCGGCGTCAAAGCAAGTTATTCGCCCAAGGGCTCATAACCCTAAGAGATATTGGGGACAAAAGTCTTCTTGGCAAATAAAAAAACAGACACCCGATTGGGTATCTGTTTTTCATTGGTTGCGGAGGAAGGACTTGAACCAACGACCTTCGGGTTATGAGCCCGACGAGCTACCAACTGCTCTACTCCGCGATATTTAAATTTTATATATTAAAGCAAAACGCTTTAATTTCTATTTTGCCTCGTCGGTCTACGCCCGACGGCTTCCGTTTGCGGTGCCCGAAATCAAAGATTTCGACCGCGGCACACGCTTATGCCTCGCTTCATCTCGCACTGCGAGCGCTCAGCAACGCGCCCAACTGCTCTACTCCGGGATATTTATTTTGCTCTCAAGAGCATAATATATTATATGCTAAACGCGAGCGTTTGTCAATAGTTTTGCCGCAATTTCTAAAAAAATACGGTGAAATCGACTTAATGGCAAATAAAATGTCTTTGAATATTAGAAATAGTTTGCCTTGCGTTTTTTAGAAGTTCGCGGTATAATTAAAATTAGAGAAAAATGCAAAGACCCAAAAACCACAAACCTACGAAACGGGGAC
>JAZRHT010000148.1:0-2781 GCA_045644905.1 Oscillospiraceae bacterium | reverse complement strand
AGTGTGCTTTCGGGCGGTCAGTACGATAATCTTATGAATAAAATGAATAAAAAGAGCGGAGCTATCGGCTTTGCGGTTTATCTCGATCTTCTTGAAAACCTTTCAAACAGCGTAAGCGAATTTGACTGCGATATTCTCGTAATATACGATGATAAATCAGATTTAAAGGCTCTTTCCGCCTTTGTCAGAGAAAAGGCTGCAGAGGGAAAAATTGTCAGAGCAGAAAAGGAAATTCCTTTGAAAATTAAGGCAAAAGAAATATGTAAAATTACAGGTGGGGAGGTAGAGCGTCTTGAAAACATGGCTTAATGTTGCGCTTCCCAAGGGAAGACTCGGAGAAAAGGTTTATGCTATGTTCGAAAAGGCAGGCTTTCCTTGTCCCGAAATTTTAGAGAGCAGCAGAAAACTCATTTTCGAAAATGAAGAGTGCGGCGTCAGATATTTTTGGGTAAAGCCTTCCGATGTTGCTATTTATGTTGAAAGAGGCGCCGCCGACATCGGAGTTGCAGGAAAAGATATTCTTTTAGAATATCGCCCCGATGTTTACGAGCTTTTTGACCTTGATATAGGAAAATGCAAAATGGCTGTTGCTGCAAAAAAGGATTTTCGTGATGACACACAAAAAACCTTGCGTGTTGCAACAAAGTTTACGAATATCGCCAAGGAGCATTACGCTAAAAAAGGCAGAGATATAGATATTATTCACCTAAACGGCTCTATTGAGCTTGCTCCTATTTTATCCCTTTCGGATGTTATTGTTGATATCGTCGAAACGGGAACGACTCTCAAAGAGAATAACTTAGAGGTTATTGAGGATGTAATCCCCATCAGTGCAAGACTTATTGCAAATAAGGCAAGCTTCAAATTTAAAAGCGAGCCCATTGAAACTATTGTCGCAGCTCTAACGGAGGCAGAAAAATGATTAAGATATTAAAATACGGCGACGTTGCAAACGATGAGATATTTGCAAGAGTAGAGCCGACTATGAATGTCGAGGATATTGTTGCCGATATTATAAAAAATGTCAGAGAAAACGGTGACAAGGCGGTTTTGTTCTACACCGAAAAATTTGATAAAGCAGTCCTTTCCTCCCTTGCTGTCAGCGAGGAGGAAATTGAGGAGGCAATGGACCTTGTCGAGCCTAAATTTATCGAAATTTTAGAAAAAGCGGCTAAAAATATCCGCAAATTTCACGAAAAACAGGTTCGCAACAGCTTTATTATAAACGACCAAAACGGCGTTGTAATGGGTCAAAAGATTATCCCCGTTGACAGAGCGGGTCTTTATGTTCCCGGCGGCACCGCCGCTTACCCCTCGACCGTTTTAATGGACGCTATCCCTGCCTGCATTGCAGGTTGTAAGGAGGTTGTAATGGTAACGCCTCCAAATAGCGAGGGCAAGATAAACCCCGTTATTCTTGCGGCGGCTAAAATTGCAGGCGTAAATAGAATATTCAAGGTTGGCGGAGCGCAGGCTATCGCCGCACTCGCCTATGGAACCGAGAGTATCCCTAAGGTTGACAAAATCGTAGGACCTGGAAACGCTTTTGTTGCCGAGGCTAAAAAGCAGGTTTTCGGCGCAGTGTCAATTGATATGATTGCAGGTCCGAGCGAGATTTTAATAGTTGCTGACGGAAAGTCAAACGCAAAATGCGTCGCTGCCGACCTTCTTTCTCAGGCAGAACACGATGTCTTAGCGAGCGCCGTTTTAGTAACCGATTCTATGAGCCTCGCGGAAAATGTTCAGAAGGAGCTTGAAATTCAGATTCCACAGCTCGAGCGCGCCGAAATCGCAAGAAAATCCATTGATAACAATGGCAAGATTATAGTTGCAGATAGCCTTTCTGCCGCTATTGAAATTTCCAATGAGATTGCCCCCGAGCATCTTGAACTCTGCGTTGATAATCCCTTCGATTATCTCGATTCTATCCGTCACGCAGGCTCAATCTTTATGGGCAGAAACTGTCCCGAAGCGCTTGGAGATTATTTCGCAGGACCAAACCACACCCTGCCCACGAGCGGCACGGCGAAATTCTCCTCGCCCCTTTCGGTAGATGATTTTATAAAGAAAACGCAGTACACCTATTTTACTAAGGACGCTCTCCGTGAAGTAGCACAGGATGTTGCCTTCTTTGCGACAAAAGAGGGTCTGACTGCACACGCAAAGAGCGCTGTCGTGCGCCTGGAGGAAGAAAAATGAGTAAGTTCCTAAGCCCTAAATACAGTAGCCTTGTGCCTTACACCCCCGGTGAACAGCCTAAGGCTATGAAGTATATAAAGCTCAATACAAACGAGTCGCCCTTTCCGCCGTCACAGAAGGCTCAAGAAATGGCAAAGGAAACCCTCAACACCTTGCAACTTTATTCCGACCCCGAAGTAAAGGCGCTTAAAAAGAGCCTTGCCGACACCTTCGGAGTTTCTGAGGATGAGGTTCTTCCAACAAACGGCTCGGACGAAATTCTCAACTTCGCATTTATGGCTTTTTGCGATAAGGACAAAGCTGCGGCATTCCCAGACATTACCTATGGCTTTTATCCCGTTTTTGCTGAGATAAACAACATTCCTTACACAAAAATTCCCTTAAAAGAGGATTTCACAATCGATATAACTGATTATTTTAATCTTAACAAAACCATCTTCATAGCAAACCCCAACGCTCCGACGGGAATCGCTCTTTCCAAGAATGAAATTCGTGAGATTTTAGAGCACAATCGTGATAGCGTTGTTGTAATTGATGAGGCTTATGTCGATTTCGGAGCAGAGAGCTGTATTGACCTTATTC
>JAZRHT010000147.1:0-7746 GCA_045644905.1 Oscillospiraceae bacterium | reverse complement strand
TCGACAAACTGCGATACAGAATACACGCGAAATTTTATAAGGGCAGAGATGATTCCGCTTTTTAAAAGGTTAAATCCTTCGCTCGAGGGCTCGCTTAAAAATCTTTTTGATTTATCGGGTGAGGATAACGAATATTTTTCTAAAAAGGTAGGCTCATTCCTTAAAAAAGCAAGGGATGAGCGCGGAGTTAATGCTTCACTTCTTTTAAAAGATGACAAGGCGATTTCACGCAGAATAATCGCCGCTCTTTTTGCGGAAAATAGTGTTATGCTTTCTAAGAAGCTTTGTGACGAAATCCTTTCTCTCGCACAAAAAGGAGATTTTAAAATAAACGTATGCAAGGACACGTTTTTCGTTTGCAAAGATGGATTTATGCGTTTTGAAAGAGCGCAAATCAAGGAAAAGCTCGATTTCTGCCTACCAGTTGTCTTGGGAGAAACCGTTTTACCCGACGGTAGAATTTTAAAGCTTTCCTTAAAAACGAGGGAAGAATTTGAAAATTTTAAAGAAAATTTCCAAAATCTACTGAAAAACTGTATTGACTATGATATAATAGACGAGCATTTTGTATTTCGGACGAGGAAAAGTGGCGACGTAATCGACCTTTTTCCCCGAAAAGTTACAAAAACTTTAAAAAAACTTTTTAATGAGTCAAAAATTCCCGAAGAAAAAAGGGATATAATACCTGTGTTGGCCTTAGGTTCAGAGGTGATTTGGGCAGAGGGTGTCGGAGTTTCCAGCCTCGGCGCTGTAAAGGACACCACCCAAAACATCCTCTTTATAGAGGTCAGGTGCGCAGACGACGGAGAAAATTTATGAAAAACGACATTTTGAAAATTCTCATCACTGAAGAAGAAATCAAAAACAAGGTAAATGAGCTTGGCGCTCAGATTAGCCGTGACTACGAGGGCAAAAATCTGCTTTTAGTAGGCGTTCTCAAAGGCTCGGTTGTTTTTATGGCAGATCTTATGCGAGCCATAACAATCCCTGCACGAATCGACTTTATGGCGGTTTCGAGCTACGGAAGCGGAACGCAGTCTACGGGTGTTGTCAAGATTATAAAAGACCTTGACATTGACCTTCACGGATATGACGTTTTGATTATTGAGGACATTCTCGACAGCGGAATGACCTTGAAATATATAACAGGTCTTTTAGAGCAGAGAGGCACAAACAGCATTAAGATTGCAACTCTCCTTGACAAGCCTGCACGCCGCAAGGCAGACATTAAGGCGGATTACTACTGCTTTGATATTCCCGACGAGTTTGTTGTCGGATACGGACTTGACTTCGACGAAAAATACCGCAATTTCCCTGCTGTTGGAGTCTTAAAGCCTGAAATTTACGAAAAATAAGCCCTTGGAGGTACAGTTTTAATGAAAAAACGCAATGTTACGGGCATTGTTTTGGCTGTAATCATCTCGCTTGTGATGATTTTCGGTCTTTACAATATGATGCCTAAAGCAAAAACCCTCAAATACGATCAGGTTGTCGCTTTATTTGAGGAAAACCGCGTCAAAGAATATTCCATTGACTTTGACAACGGCAAGCTAAAGGCTTTGCTTTTTGAAAAGGATAAGGAAATCGGCAGTGACGAGCTTGTCTACACTCTACCTAGCATTCAGCTCTTTTTAGAGGACGTTGAAGGCTACGTTGAGGAATACAACAAGGGTAAGCCTCTTGAGGAGCGAATCCGCTACGATCAGACTCCCGCAAAGCCCTCTCCCTGGTGGCTTACATTCCTGCCCTCTCTTTTAATGATCGGCCTTTTTGTGGTTTTCTATTTTGTATTTATAAGAAAAATGCAGGACGGCGGTATGGGCAAGGCTTCTTCCTTTGGAAAAGCTAAAATTGCCAGCCCCAAAAACGGCAGAACAACTACATTTAAGGACGTTGCCGGCGCAGACGAGGAAAAAGAAGAGCTCGCTGAGATAGTCGATTTCTTAAAATCGCCTAAAAAGTTTAACGACCTCGGCGCTCGAATTCCCAAGGGTGTTCTTTTAATGGGACCTCCGGGAACAGGTAAAACCCTTTTAGCCCGTGCAGTTGCAGGCGAAGCGGGTGTTCCCTTCTTCTCCATTTCGGGTTCGGACTTTGTTGAGATGTTCGTCGGTGTTGGCGCTTCCCGTGTCCGTGACCTTTTTGACCAAGCTAAGAAAAATTCTCCGAGTATTATATTCATTGACGAAATTGACGCTGTTGGACGTCACAGAGGCGCAGGTCTCGGTGGCGGACACGATGAGCGTGAGCAGACCTTAAACCAGCTTTTAGTTGAGATGGACGGCTTCGGAGTTAACGAGGGAGTTATCGTTATTGCGGCTACAAACCGCCGAGATATTCTCGACCCCGCTCTGCTTCGTCCCGGACGCTTTGACAGAGAAATTGTTGTCGGTTATCCCGACGTTAAGGGCAGAGAGGAAATCTTAAAGGTTCACTCTCGCGGAAAGCCGCTCGGACCCGACGTTGACCTTAAGGTTATCGCACGTTCCACCACAGGCTTTACAGGCGCAGACCTTGAAAACCTTATGAATGAGGCCGCTCTCCTCGCCGCACGCAAGGACAGACGCGCTATCATCGAGGAAGACATTGAGGAGGCAACAATCAAGGTTGTTGCAGGAACCGAGAAAAAGAGCCGCAAGGTTAGTGAGAAGGATAAGCGCATCACCGCTTATCACGAGGCAGGTCATGCAGTTTGTATGTATCATCTTCCTACTCAGGATCCCGTTCATCACATTTCTATTATCCAGCGCGGAATGGCTGCAGGCTTTACAATGTCGCTTCCCGATCAGGATAAGATGCATATGTCGAGAAATGAGATGAAGGAAACTATTGTTGGTCTCTTAGGCGGCAGAGCCGCCGAGGCACTCACTCAGGACGACATCTGCACCGGCGCCTCCAACGATATGGAGAGAGCTACTGCTATTGCTAAGGCTATGGTTACCAAATACGGCTTCTCTGAAAAGATGGGCACAATGGTTTACGGTCACGACGAGGAGGGCGAGGTTTTCCTCGGCAGAAACATTTCGCAACAGAGAGGCTATTCCGAAACCGTTGCTTTTGAAATTGACAAGGAAGTAAGAGAAATTATTGACACCGCTTACAAAAAGTCAACAGAGATCTTAGAGAGCAACAAGGATAAGCTCATCTTAGTTGCAGAATATCTCTTAGAGCACGAAAAGATGGACAGCGAAGAATTCATTTCTCTTATGGAAAAGGGATTCGCAGAGAAAAAGGCTGAAGCTGTGCAGACTGCTCCTGTAAATGAAGCTCCTGAGCAGGAAGCTTGTGAGGAAAAAGATAGCGAGCAGTAATTTAGTAAATATCAACAAAAAATCGGCAGTCTGTTTTAGCAGATTGCCGATTTTTTTTGTTATTTTTGATATATGGTTGACACTGTTTTATTTGGAATTTACAATAAAGGCAACAATTAAATTCGGAGGTGTTTTATTATGAAACACACAGTTGATTCGCTGCATCGTGCAGTTACGGGAGTTTATCCCAAGCCCTATTCCTTTGATCCTTCTAAGGATTTAGAGGAGCAGAAAAAGGCTATTTATGAAAAATACATAGAGCTTCTTAAAATGCCTAAAAAGGATTTTAAGGCAAAGGCTACAATCGAATGGGAAAAGAATGACGACGAGAGATTCGATGAAATTCGTTTTTCTGTTGAAACCGAGCCCGATTTCTTTGTGCCCTGCCATATGCTTCTTCCCAAGGGACTTAAAAAAGGCGAGAAACTACCTACTGTTATCTGCCTTCAGGGTCACTCGACAGGTATGCACATTTCTATGGGCAGAGTGAAATTCGAGGGTGACGAAAAAACAATCAGCGGTGGCGACCGTGACTTTGCACTTCAGGCAGTCGCAAAAGGCTATATTGCCGTTTGCATGGAGCAGAGAGGTCTTGGAGAGCTCTCAAGTGCTAACGTTGGAAACCTTTGCCATCACTACACAATGATGTCCTTTATGCGTGGAAGAACAACTCAGGGCGAAAGAATTCACGACGTTATGTGCCTTTGCGATGCGCTTGAGGGCTTTGAGGCTGTTGATATGGACAGAATCGGCCTTATGGGCAACTCTGGCGGCGGCACCACAACATATCACGCCGCAGCGCTTGAGCCTCGTATTAAGGTAGCTATGCCCTCCTGCTCATTTAATATGTATGAGGATTCTATCATTGCAATGCGCCACTGCGTTTGCAACTATGTTCCCGATATTATGCTAAATTTCGAGCAGCCGGACCTTGCTATGCTCATCGCTCCCCGTCCGCTTGTTATCATAAACGGAGAGCAGGACAAGATTTTCCCCATTGATACCGCCAAAAAGGCATTTGCCATCGTAAAGAGCATTTACGAGAAGTCTGGAGCGCCCGATAACTGCTATCACGTTATCGGACCCGAGGGTCACCGCTTCTATGCCGACCTTGCCTGGCCTTTCTTTGATAAGCACATCTAAATTAGCACAATAGCACAATAAAAGCCGCAATTTTATATAATTGCGGCTTTTTTATTGACACCAAGCGGAGAATAGCGATATAATAAACTTGTATTATATACTAAAAGGAGGCTTTATTTATGAGCCACGACGTTAACACACTTTTTGAGCAAATGTACGCAGCATATCCTAAGCCTTTTTCCTTTAATGCCGAAAAAGACTTAGATGAGCAGCGCAAAGCTATCCGCGAGAAATACGCAGAGCTTTTAAAGATGCCCGAAAAGAATTTTAAGGCAACTGCTACTATAGAGTGGGAAAAAGACGAGGACGAGCGTTTCAATGAGGTTCGTTTCTTAGTTGAAACCGAGCCTGATTTCTTTGTTCCCTGCAATATGCTTATCCCTAAGAGCTACAAAAAAGGCGACAAATTGGCAGCCGTCATCTGCCTTCAGGGGCACGCTGTGGATCTTCCCGACTACATTCCCAGAAAAATTCCCGAAGAGGATGAGCCTATAATCGGTAATGGCCGCGATATTGCCATTGAGGCAGTAGAACAAGGTTATATCGCTATTTTCGTTTCGCTTCGTGGTTATGCCGAGCTTAAATCAGAATACATCTCAAGAATCCCCTGCCAGCAGTATTATATGCGCTCGCTGCTTTGCGGCAGAGTTGCTCAGGGCGAGAGAATTCACGATCTTATGTGCGTTATTGATGCACTCTCCGGCTTTGAAGCTGTTGATATGAGCCGTATTGGTATCACAGGTAATGCTGACGGCGGTGTTATCGCTTACAGTGCTGCCGCTATGGATGACAGAATTAAGGTTTGTATGCCTTCCTGCGGATTTGCAAAGTATGCAGATTCTATCCTCGACAAGATGCACTGCTGCTGCAACTACGTTCCCGACCTTGCAAAGTATATGGAAATGCCTGACCTTTCTATGCTCATAGCTCCCCGTGCGCTTGTTGTTGTAAGCGGAGCCAAGGATTATAACAGCTTCCCTCTTGATTCTGCGCTTGAAGCTTTTGACACTGTAAAGGAAATCTACAAGGCTGCAGACGCTTCTGACAAATGTCAGCACGTTATTGGTCCCGAGGGCGGACGCACCTTCTATGGCGAAATCGCTTGGCCTTTCTTTAAGAAACATATCTAAGGCAAGTTAATCTATATCAAATAAATTAAAAAGGAGTTTTCCTTATGAGCCGTACACACGATAGTATCTACAAGGAAATATATACAAACTACCCTATGCCCTATTCCTTTGACCCCAACAAGGATTTAGACGAGCAGAAGGAAGCTATCCGCAAAAAATACATAGAGCTACTCAAAATGCCCGAAAAGAATTTCAAGGCAAAGGCAACTATTGAATGGGAAAAGAATGACGACGAGAGATTCGATGAAATTCGTTTCACCGTTGAAACAGAGCCCGATTTCTTTGTGCCCTGCCATATGCTTATCCCCAAGGGACTTAAAAAGGGCGAAAAACTCCCGACTGTTATGTGCCTTCAGGGTCACTCGACGGGAATGCACATTTCTTTAGGACGCCCCATCTATCCCGGAGATGAAAAGGACATTGCAGGCGGCGACCGTGACTTTGCTCTGCAGATAGTAAGAGAGGGTTACATAGCTGTTGCTATGGAGCAGCGTGCCTTCGGCGAGCTTAAAACCAACAGAAAAGGAAATATGTGCCATCAGTATGCACTGCGTGCTATGATGTGCGGACGCACAATTCAGGGCGACAGAATTCACGATGTTATGTGTCTTTGCGATGCGCTTGAGGGCTTTGAGCAGGTCGATATGGATCGCCTTGCACTTATGGGTAACTCAGGCGGCGGCACCACAACCTACCATGCTACTGCACTCGAGCCTCGAATCAAGGTTTGCATGCCCTCTTGCTCGTTTAATACATATGCAGGCTGCATTCTCCTTAAAAACCACTGCCCCTGCAACTACGTTCCCGGCATTATGGAGCATATGGAAATGCCCGACCTTGCAATGCTCATAGCTCCCCGTCCCCTTCTTATCGTAAACGGCGAGCAGGACTGGGGCTTCCCCATTGAAACAGCTCGCGAGGCCTTTGAAATCGTTAAGAAGATTTACGAAAAGGCAGGCGCTCCCGACAACTGTCGACACATTATCGGACCCGAGGGACATAGATTTTATGCCAACATTTCCTGGCCGGTATTTAAAGAGTTTATCTAAGGTCTTTCGTGTAATAAAAAAGCAAAACCCGCCGCTATATAGCGGCGGTTTTTATTTGTTTACTTTTCGAGCCAGACGGCATACAGGAATTGCATCCTTTTTAAGTAGCACAATAACACTATCGTCCCTAAAGTTATCGTCAAGTGTTGCTTGACACTCTATTTTATTATTTATTACGTTTTCGTTTATATCATCTAAGTATGATACGTTTTCTTCGTGAACTAATATTCCGGCAAATGCTGTACAATTAGGTAAAACCAATAATAATACTAACAGTACACAAAAATATTTTTTTATTCTTTTAATCATTTTCTCACCTTATATTCATAAGCTTTTTAATCCCTGCAAACAACAATATCCTCTATTCCTTCAAAATCTTGTTTTGATATACTAATAAATGCTCTGTAATGAATACCGACACTCGGACCAATGCCACCTGATGAAATCTCATTTTCATTCATAAATATGTACATTCTGTCATTTTTTCGAGATACTTCGTCGATTGTGTATTTTCGTTTGCGGCTTCCTCTAGTTGATAGGAACATTATCATAATACTGTCTTCAAATGAGCTCTCATCATATAATTCTAAATAGTCTTCTCCTTTGTTATAAAACTTTGGCTCTTGTTCATATACTTTTTTAAACTCATCATAAGAACGCACGACTGATATTAGATCACGTCCACGACAAGATGGTCCTGTCAAAATTTTAGCCTTATAATCAATAGGCGTTCCTTCCATTTTTTCGGTATATGAAACAGCGGTAGGTTCCCAAGCATTTTCTCTGTTTGCCTTAACAGGCTCGGGATTATTTTCAGGAATAAAAGGAGGATTCTCCTCAGAATCTTCTTTTTCCGAAATTACAGGCAATGAACTTGTTTCTTCTTTTAAACTCTCGCTTGAAATGATAGAACTCTGATTTTCGTTTCCTGTTACTACTGAGCTTGTATCCCCTATGCCCATAGAGCTACAGGACGAAAGAATACATAATGCCAAAACGGCTGATACGAGCTTAAAAACTATTCTTTTCATAGGTAATAGCCTCCAATCAATTTATTTACAGCTAAAACTATTACTATAAATTTATTATATCAGTTTTTGTTGCTTTTGTAAA
>JAZRHT010000146.1:0-3195 GCA_045644905.1 Oscillospiraceae bacterium | reverse complement strand
TCCCAAAATGAACATACCCAGCGCAATGGTAACCGCATCGGTTATAAAAATGACAACCGAGCTGCGCCACTTTTTAAAGAACTTGCAAATGGTAAATGCGATGATATCGGTTCCGCCTGTGCTGCCGCCGCCCAAAAAGGTTACGGCGCATCCCGCTCCAATCAAAACACCGCCGACAATGGCCGCCATAAGCAGTGCGATTTCCTCGTGAGTTCCGTTCTTTATGTCGAAGAAACCACCAAAAACGTCGGGCGAAACGAGCTTTCCGAAAAGGGAAATGGCGGGGGGATAAACGATAGCGGAAATAAGGGTCTTTATAGCAAAATCCTTGCCCAAAACGATGAGCCCCATAAAGAAAAGCAGCCAGGTTACAATGGTTATAAGCTGCTCAACCGTTAAGAAGGTTAAAACCTTGCTTATAATAATTGCGATACTCGACATTCCACCTGCAACGATATCAAAGGGAATGATAAAAACTGCGGTTCCAAATGCCAGAATGCAGGTTCCGGCGATGGTTAAAAAGATGTTCTTTGCGTATGTCAAAACCTCTTTTTTGGTAGGCTTTTTAATTTCAAGCTTCATAACTTTCCTCCGAAAATATTTACTTTACATATTATACCATCGCCGCACGCTTTTATCAAGAACACTTTAAATTGTGGTGTATTGTAATTTTGAAATTTGCGTGTTACAATAAAGGCAGAAAACAAAAGGGGGATTTTTTATGAAAATCGGAGCGCAGCTTTTTTCGGTATGTGACAAATGCAAAACCGAGGAAGGCATCAGAGAAACCTTTAAGGCTATGCGAGATATCGGTTATGAATCGGTGCAGCTTAGCGGCTTTAAATACGATCCCGATAAAATTTTGGAATACAAAAATGAATTTAATATACACGTGGGACTTACCCACACCGATATTCCAACGCTTTTAAACGAGGTTGATACCCTTATCGAGAATCACAAAAAGATGGGCATTGAGGTTATCGGACTCGGCTACCCCGGAGTTTATCTTTCGGAGGATAGACGCGATGTGCGCCTCTTAGATATGATTCGTGACCTTGAAGTCCCCGTTAAAAAGATAAACGATGCAGGCCTTAGATTTGCTTATCACAATCACTTCTGGGAGTTTTATGACAGAGGCGGCTACTGTGATATGGATGTGCTTTTTGAAAAAACCAACTGGAATTTCACTCTCGATTCAGGCTGGGTTCACTTTGCGGGCGCAGACCCTATTAAAACTATCGAAAAGTTTCGTGACCGCCTTGAATTTGTGCATCTTAAGGACTACCGAGAAGAGCTCGAAGAAAACGAGGACTGTATGAAGCGCCTTGTTCCGATGTACTCGGGGCTAACCCCGATGGACGATATTATAAAGAAGTTTCAAGAGGTTGGAACAGTTAAGGTCGCTTACGTTGAGCAGGACAGCGCCGCCTTTGGAGAGGATTCATACGGCGAAATGCAAAAAAGCTATGACGCCCTTAAGGCTCACGGCTGGGTTAAATAATATCAAAAAAGAAAGAGAAGATTCGCACGAGCGAATCTTCTCTTTTTGTTAGTTTTGTTTTAGAAAAGATTATTTCTGTTCCTCTAAAATTGCGGCTTCGGCCTCTGCCTGAATCTGATCATCATAGGAAAGAATGGGCTTAACATCCTTGCCCTTAAACTTTCTGTCGGCATAGTTCTTTGTTATCTTCATTACAAGAGGCATAAGAACGAGAAGACCGATAAGGTTGGGGATCATCATAAGTCCGTTGAATGTATCGGAGATATCCCAAGCGAGCGAAGAGGTTAAAACTGCGCCGAATACAATGGTAACAATGTGGATAATTCTGAAGATGAGGGTTGTTTTTGTGCCAAAGAGATATTCCCAAGCCTTTGCGCCGTAGTGCGACCAACCGAGGATGGTTGTGAAAGCGAAGAAGAAAATTGCGATGGCGACAAATTTCATACCAATGTTGCCCCAAGAGAAAACTTCGTTGAATGCGCCGCCAACTAAGGTTGCGTCATCAAATCCTGCGGCGATTTCGCCTGTCTTAACGTTGAATACACCGCCTTCAAGTCCGCCAGAGGTAAGAACAACTAAAGCGGTCATTGTGCAGACAACCATTGTATCTGCGAAAACCTCGAAGATACCCCACATACCCTGCTTAACGGGTTCCTTAGCGCTGGAGTTAGAGTGAACCATAACCGAAGAACCGAGACCTGCTTCGTTTGAGAAAACGCCACGCTTAAAGCCGTTTGTCATAGCCTTGACAACAGCTCCGATTCCACCACCGACGAATGCTTCGGGAGCGAATGCGTTAACGAAGATTGCCTTGAATGCAGGAATGATAGCGGCATAGTTGATAGCGAGAATAACAAGGCTTCCTGCAACGAAAGCGATAACCATGAAGGGAACGATTTTCTCTGCAGCATTTGCGATTCTCTGAACACCGCCAATGGTAATAACTGCGGCTAAAATCATAACAACGCCGCCGAGGATGATATTGTAAAGCGAGATTCCGCCGAATACTTCGATAGAGGAAAGAGCCTGAACATCAAATGCAGAAGCAACGTTTGCAACGATTTTGTTAACCTGAGCCATGCTTCCGATACCGAAGGAAGCAAACATTGTAAAGATACAGAAAAGAACTGCGAGAACCTTTCCGATCCATTTGCAGCCTTTTTTGCTGCCGAGACCGTCCTGAAGGAAATACATTGTTCCGCCCGACCACTCGCCTGCATTGTTTTTGCGGCGATAGTAAAGACCGAGAACGATTTCAGAATACTTAGACATCATACCGAGGAAAGCGGCAACCCACATCCAGAAAACAGCACCTGCACCACCAACGCAGATGGCGGCGGCAACACCGGCGATGTTACCTGTACCAACAGTTGCAGCAAGAGCGGTACAGAGAGCCTGGAAGGGAGAAATCGATGACTTCTCTTTGGAGTTACCAGCGGCGTTCTTCTTAAAAAGACTGCCGATGGTTTCCTTAAACCAGTGACCTAAGTGTGTGATTTGAAAAACTTTTGTGCAGACAGTTGCAATGAAACCAACGCCGATAAGAAGTGCAAGGGCCCAGATGCCCCATACAACGCCGTTGATTTTACCATTGAAACCTTCGAGCCATGCGAGAAATTCCATTATGTACATCTCCTTTAAAATATTAACAAAATAAAAATCGGGCTATGCAAAAGCATAGCCCGACAAAAAAC
>JAZRHT010000145.1:0-2615 GCA_045644905.1 Oscillospiraceae bacterium | reverse complement strand
TTACTACAAATTCTGCGCTAATCAAAGGGCATAAAATACACCTTCGTTGCGACTTGCCGAAAGCCGTACTGCGCCAGGATTCACCCATTTTTTATTTTTGCAGATTTTATGCCCTTTGACTAACACAGAAAAAGGAGTGTTTGTTTTGAGCTTTTTAAGTAAAATATTCCGAGAGAAAAAAACAACGTCCGTATCACGTCAAAGCGAAATGGAAATCTGCGTTGAATGCGGCGCTACGACGAGCATCCCCGTTTCAATGCCTATTGATATGCGCCCCAATTTTGTAAGCGGATGCGGTCAGCTTTGCCCCGAGTGCTTTTCAAAGCTCGGCAGCTCTCTTGACGACGAAGCTACGCAGCTTGTCAGTGCCGTTTTGGGAAAGAACGAGGAAAATGCGTAAATTTAAGCTTAGGACGAACTTTGTTCGTCCTTTTTTATTGACTTTAAGGCGGAGTGGGTCTAAAATGAATTCATCAAATTTAACGAGGTATGTTATATGAAAGCTTGCATTGTTCAGCCGCCATATTATACCGACTACGAAAAAACGGCTGTCAGAAGGCACGGCTATTTAAGCCCTATTTTAATCAGGAAATGATAGATAGGGCGCATGAGCATGGCATTATTTGCAACGTTTTCTATGCTGATGACATAGCTGAGGCTAAAGAATATCTCGAAATGGGCATCGATACCATCTTAACAAACGATTACGGTCGTATTAGCTCAGTAATACAAAAATAGCACTATCCCCTTGCTAAATGCAAGGGGATTTTTTTGATGCGTTTTAAAGGATTTTTTAGGGAGGCTTGCAATTTGATTTATTATGCTGTAAGATAAATATGTATACGCCCGTTTAAATCAATCAGAAAGTAACGAAGAAGGCGGTTTTTTAATGTCAAGCTCCGATTTAACCTATGTAAAAGTTGAAAAAGACAGTCCTCTTGTAAATGAGGTTTTTGAAATAATTAAGTCCTGCGGAGAGGATATGTTTAAAAACCAAGGGCTTGTTCACTGGAGAAATCCATATCCAATGGAAAGTATAAAAAACGACTGCGAAGCACAAAGCGTTTTTTTGGTTTTAAGCGGCAACGAAGCTATCGCCACCTTTATGCTGGGGAAAAACGACAAGGGCATTATGCTCTCAAAACTCGCCGTTATTCCTAAAGCATCCGGCAAAGGAATTGGCTCTGCCTGTCTTGACTTTGCAGAAAAATTCTGTGTCGAAAACGGCGTTTTCAACCTTAATTTTAACGTTTACGACAAGAGCCAAAGGGCTATCGATTTTTATCTCAAAAACGGATACACCGTCTATGGTGAGGCTCCCACAAGGCATTTTCGTGTGCTATTAATGGAGAAAAACTTAAAATAACTACGTTAGGATATGTTACATGAAAAAAATTCTGATTATTGGTGCAGGTTTTCTTCAGACGTTTGTAATAAAGAAAGCAAAAGAATTGGGATACTACGTTCTGGCAGTGGACGGAAACGAAAACGCGGTCGGAAAAGAGTTTGCCGATGAATTTGCACATATAAATATAGTTGACAAAGAGGCCTGCCTTGCATACGCCAAAGAAAAAAATATCGATGGAGTTATGACAGCCGCCACTGATTACGGCGTTCTTTCCGCCGCATATATTGGAGAAAATCTTGGGCTTAACGCCATTTCTATGAGAGCTGCAGAGCTTATAAAAAACAAATACAGGGTTCGAAAGTGCCTTTTTGAAAACAAGGTTGACGATAGCTCGTGGGCCTATGAAATCAATCCCGAAACCGATTTAGAGAACCTTAAAGATAGGCTCGTCTATCCCGTTATGGTAAAGCCCTGCGACGGTTCGGGAAGCCGCGGCGCCGCAAGGGTCGACTACCCCGACAAGCTTATAGATGCCGCAAATAATGCCATTGCAGCCTCAATAACCCACAGAGCCGAAATTGAAACCTTTATCTTCGGCAAGGAGTACGGAGCCGAAAGCATAGTTATTGACGGCGAAGTAACCGTGCTTTCTATAATGCAAAAGGATATGGCGGCTCCACCCTATTACGCCGAGCTTGGCCACAGTATTCCGTGCGGCCTTCCATTTGAGGAAAAGGTTCGCTCGACCGTTAAAAAGGCTTTAAAGGCGCTCGGAGTTAATTTCGGCGCAGTAAATATGGATATGATTATAACCGAGGATGACAGAGTTTTTATTGTTGATATAGGCGCGCGAATGGGCGGAAATCTCATCGGCTCGCATATCATTCCGCTCGGAACGGGGATTGATTATCTCGGCGCGCTCATCTGCTCCGCCGTTGGCGATAAGGCAGATCTGAGCGTTAAAAAGGAGCCCTTGGCCGTTAGCACCAAAATTTTGGCGCTTTCGCCCGGAAGGGTTGCGTCGCTTCCGGATTTTGATAGCATTGAAAAGGAATTTGACGTTAAAATTCTTCATCATCTGAGCATTGGCGACGAGATAACGCCCTACCGCACCAATCTTGACGGTTGCGGATACATAGTTGCCACCGCTCAAAGCACAGATGCCGCAAAAGAGAAGGCACAGGCAGCACTTAGTAAATTAGACAAAAGCATAACTCGAAAATGAGGTTGATTGAATGTTTTTCAAATTTATAAAAAGGTCGTTTGA
>JAZRHT010000144.1:0-3665 GCA_045644905.1 Oscillospiraceae bacterium | reverse complement strand
GACGGATTTTCCTTCCAGACGGGCGCAGGCGGAGCTTCGCTTGCTGCCGCTAAATTCCTTAAAGACATTATGCTCAAAAAGGGTATTGTCGGCTCGTTTGGTATGGGCGGTATTACGGGATATATGGTCGATATGCTAAAGTCGGGCTGTTTTGAAAAGCTCCTCGACGTTCAGTGCTTTGACTTAGATGCAGTCGAATCTATTAAAAATGACCCGAGGCATATTGAGGTTTCGGCAATGCAGTACGCTTCTCCCACAAGTAAGAGTGCGGCTGTTGACAGCCTTGATGTTGTTATCCTCGGCGCAACCGAGATCGATACTAACTTCAACGTTAACGTTCACACCGATTCAAACGGCTACATTATGGGCGGCAGCGGAGGACACAGCGACACCGCAGCAGGCTCTAAGCTTTCTATGATTATCGCGCCTATGCAGAGAGCAAGGCTTCCTATCGTTACAGACAAGGTTACCTGCGTTTCAACTCCCGGAAAAGATGTAGACGTTCTTGTAACTCAGGGCGGAATAGCGGTTAACCCCAAAAACGCAGAGCTCAAAGACAGACTTAAAGATGCAGGTCTTCCTGTTATCGACATTGTGGAGCTCAAAGAGAAAACCGAAAAGCTCACCGGCACTCCCAAGCCCCTTAAAAAGGGCGACAAGGTTGTTGCCGAGGTTATCTGTCGTGACGGCGGCGTTTTAGACCGCATTTACAACGTTCCCGAGGGAAAATAAGGAGAAATTAAAATGAGAGAAATCAGCGCAGGTCTTATTACAGAGACAGTTAAAAGACTTTGCATCGAGGCAAACTGCCATTTAACGCAGGACGTCAAGGACAGCATTTGCTCCTCCTGCAAATGCGAGCCTTGGCCTCAGGCAAAGGAAATTTTAGAAAGAATAATTGAAAACTACGAGATTGCTGACGAGAAAGACCAGCCCGTTTGTCAGGATACAGGCGTTGCTTGCGTTTTCCTTAAAATTGGTCAGGACCTTCACATCTGCGGCGACCTTACTGACGCCGTGAACGAGGGTGTTCGTCAGGGATATACAGAAGGTTATCTTAGAAAGAGCGTTGTTAGAGATCCTCTTTTCAGAGTTAACACCGGCGACAACACCCCCGCTATGCTCTACACCGAGATTGTTCCCGGCGACAAGCTTGAAATTACCGTTGCTCCCAAGGGCTTCGGCAGTGAAAATATGAGCAGACTTGCTATGCTCCGTCCCTCTGACGGACTCGAGGGCGTTCGTGAGTTTGTTGTTAGAGCCGTTGAGGAAGCAGGACCTAACCCCTGCCCTCCCATCGTTGTTGGAGTTGGCATCGGCGGAACCTTTGACAAGGCGGCTTACCTTGCCAAGAAGGCACTTTTAAGACCGCTCGACGAGAGAAACGCAGACGAATTTTACGCAAACCTCGAGAAAGAGCTTTTAGAGGAAATCAATGCTCTGGGCATTGGACCTCAGGGCTTTGGCGGAAAGACAACCGCTCTTGCAGTTAACATCGAGAAGTTCCCCACCCACATTGCAGGTCTGCCCGTTGCGGTTAACATTAACTGCCACGTTACAAGACACAAAACGGAGGTGCTCTAAATGGCAATTTCAATAAATGCACCGCTCACAAGAGAGGAAGCAAGAAAGCTTCGTGCAGGCGATAGCTGTCTTATCTCGGGAGTTATCTACACCGCTCGTGACGCCGCTCACAAGCGCCTTGTTGACCTTGTAAATCAGGGCAAGGAAATGCCCTTGGACGTTAAGGACAACATTATTTATTTCGTTGGACCCACACCCGCAAAAGAGGGTCAGGCAATCGGCTCGGCAGGACCGACAACCTCTTATCGTATGGACGCTTACAGCCCCACACTCATTCGTGAGGGACTTACCGGAATGATCGGAAAGGGCAAGCGTGGACCCGAGGTTATCGCAGCTATGAAGGAGCACGGAGCCGTTTATTTCGGAGCTATCGGCGGCTGCGGTGCGCTTTTATCTAAGTGCATCAAAAAGGCGGAGGTTATCGCTTATGATGATCTCGGCGCCGAGGCAATAAGAAGACTCGAGGTTGAGGATTTCCCTGCCATCGTTATTATCGACAGCGAGGGTAATAACCTTTACGAAAGCGGCAGAAAAGCCTACCTTGAGCAGAATAAATAAAAAATGGCGGAGGGCAAAAAGCTCTCCGCTTTTTATTTTAAAATTGTTACTGCGTGAGTTTACTTTAATAATCAAGTGTGCTACAATAAATATAAACTACTATTAAAAAATCGAGGTGACTTTATGGGCTCGTGGGGAACAGCATTATATTCTAACGATACATCAAGTGATGTTCGTGATATGTGTAACGAAATATATCCTTTAGTAGATGTTGAAGAAGGCACAAAGCTAATTTTAGAAGAATACGCTGATATTGTAAACAGCGATATTATAGACAATGATTACGCTGATTTTTGGCTAGCCCTTGCTGATTGGCAGTGGAAGCACGGAATCTTAGAAGACGAGATAAAAAACAAAGCCATTTCCCTACTCAAAGCACATGCTGGCATTGAGGAATGGAAAGAATTTGGCAGTGCTTCCGATGTAAAAAAACGCATAGCGGTTATGGACAAATTGCTAAATCAGATAAAAGCTCCTCAGCCCGAAATAAAAATTCCCAAAGCAAAGCTTAAAACGCCTAAGCATAAGCCAGGCGATATTATTATTGTTCACACCCGCGGTAACGACTATGAGTATGCAGATTGTGTATACAGCATTGAAACCTGTGCACTCCCTTATGTGTATGTATCTGAAATTGCAGACAAGTTGGAAAAAAGCATTTGTCCGCCATATGAGGCACATAATAAGTACCTTGCACTTCTTTGCGTCGGCTCTGAAAAGACACTGCATTCTGAATATGTAAACGATGTTTATGATGAGTATAGTGTTTATGCATTTTATGATTATATTAGTGATGAAAAACCGACTGTTGAGCAGCTTAAACTATGCGGCTTTTTGCCCAGCCTTGTTATGTATAGCTACAATAATGGTATAGACACTCTTGAGTGGAGATATAAGTTTTCGCTGTATGCAAGTAGTTTTAAAATCAGCAAAAATTCCTATGAACAGAGCTTTGAAAAAATCTCTTGTATTTCCGAAAATGAAAGATTTCAAAGTCTTTTTTCTAAAAAAGACTATTCTTGCGAAATTACACAAGAGCTCGATATATATGATGCCTTTAATTCGTTCTTTGAAGAAAAAGCTCGCCTGACTCATGCGGGAATTGGTTACGATAATTTGCTGCACGGCAGCGCTCCAAATCCGCTGTTGCGCCCCAAAGAAGAAGTGAGTAAAATGATAACAGCCGAAATAGCAAAGGAAATGCAGGATTTAAACTTATAAACTCCTAAAGCAGCGCAGTGATATTCACTGCGCTTGTGTTTTTATAGTTAATATGTTATAACTAATAAAATTATATTGCAAATGGGGCAGAGGTAATGAAAATTCGTTTTCCAAATTAAAAATATTATAAAACGAGGTGGCAATCACCTCGTTTTTTTGTTTCACACAATTGTTACAAATACACTTGACAAAATTGGGACAACTGATTAAAATTGGTATATAACAATTTTAGGAGTGCGGAAAATTGAACGAGATTTACAAGATAAATCAGGAATTAGATATTCCCATATACAGACAGCTTG
>JAZRHT010000143.1:0-2774 GCA_045644905.1 Oscillospiraceae bacterium | reverse complement strand
TCTGCTCTAAAATCTCTGCGTCTGTATAATACTTAGCACTTGTATAGGTGCGAAGCTTGTTAGACGAGGTTATAACAGGCATAGTTTTGCAAAGAGGATTATTCATATACATAAGGGGGCAGATATACGAGGTGATAACGCCTGTGTTTTTAAGTCTCTGAGCATATTCTGTCTGCTCAAATGCCTCCAAAACCTTGGGAGCGGCGGTTAAAACTGTGGGGATTAAAACCTTTTTGTTGCCGTTTTCACTCAGTGCGGCTTCAATGTTATCTGTCCAGGTTTTGAGCTGTTCTAACGACAGATGGGGGCAACCGACAAAGCAAAGCTTAGGCTTAGCATCGGGATTTTTCCAGATGACGGGGTACTCTCTCTGCACTCTTTCGAGCTCTGCATCGTCAATGACATATTCGCGAGCGCCCTCTGCGATGAGCTTTTCTCCGAGCTCAACTGCTTCGGGAGTGAGGTTTTCGATATGGTAAAGACCGACTGCACCGTTTGATGCGGTTGCGGCGCCGAAATCCTTAAGATATGCGCAGGCGGAGTCGCTTAGCTCTGTTCCTATCCACTTATCGAGACCGACAACATAGGGAACGTCCTCCATGACCTTCATACCGATTGCCGAGCCGAGAAGCTGTGCCTCGGGTTTCTTGGTGGTTTCAACCTTAACTACCCAAGTAGCTTTTCTGCCCTCGTCGGTTAAAAGTCCGAAATACGGAACAAAGCCGACGATTGAGCCCATAATATCGATGATGCCCGAGTTTCTGTTGCATCTTGCGCCGAGAACAGAGTTTGCATAAACAACTGCGCTCGATTCTGCCCAAGAAAGAACCTCGCCCTTTAAGGGTTTATTGCCCATTTCGTCCATATAGCAGGTGCAGGTAAATGCATCGTCGCTCATAAGGCCGAGTTCCTTAAGCTGTTTTTCATAGAAGTCCTGCTTTGTGTACATAAACTTATTGAAAACAAAATTCTGAAGGAAGTTCGCAGGAACGTTTTTATCGATAGGTCTGGGGTCAACCGAGAACTGCTGACCCGAGCAAACTCCTGCATCGAGGAGCTTCTGCATAAGGTCATAAACAGGCGACATAACCTTAAGACCGAAGGATGTTACGAGGTGGTTATATTTAGAGGTGATAGGCACGAGCTTTTCGGCCTCGAAGGCCTCGCCATACATAACCATAGTTTTCATAACCTTGGCCATAGTTTCGCCTTTGGAGCCATTTAAAATTGCCTCTTGCTCAGCAGTTAAAATCATTTTTATTCTCCTCTCACTATATCTTCATAGCGACATCCCAAGCGCCCCAGATAACTGTGCGCAGGTTGCCAACCTTGTCGGCATCGCCAATGATGTGAATTTTTCCGCTCTTTTTGCAGATGGGCGCAGGATTATATCCTACCGACATAACAACGCTGTCGCCCTCGATTTCGAAGGTGTTGCCCTCTTTATCACGAACGGTAACGTTGCCGCCGTTTACCTCGCAAAGTGCGGTTTCAAGATGAACGGGAACATTATTTGTTTTAAAGAAATCACGAAGGAAGCTGGTGTTTGCAAGGCAGATACCGGGAGTTGTGATAAGGTCGTCCTGCATTTCAACGATTGTGGGCTTTTTGCCGTTAAGATAAAGCTCGTAAGCAATTTCACAGCCTGTAAGACCGCCGCCAATAACGGTTACTCTCTCGCCGACCTCTTTATTTCCTAAGAGGAAATCGACTGCCTCGATTGTGTCCTCATGGCCTTTAACAGGGATTTTCTTAGCAACTGCGCCGGTTGCAACGATGATTTCATCGGCATCCAGAGCTTTTACATCGGTAATCTCTGTGTTCATCTTAACGTCGATGGGATATTTAGAAAGTTCACGGATATACCAAGCGATAAGATCTCTATCCTTCTCTTTAAAGGAAGGAGCAGCTGCGGCAATAAATACACCGCCGAGCTTATCGGTTTTCTCATAAAGGGTTACGCTATGTCCACGCTTTGCGCAGAGGATAGCTGCCTCCATACCGCCGATTCCGCCGCCGATAACAGCAACTTGCTTTGACTTTTTAGCAGGTTTTACGCTATATTTCTTGCTCTGCATGGTTTCGGGGTTAAGGGCGCAGCGAGCAAGACCCATTGTGTCGGTAAGGTCCTGAGTATTGGCGTGACCTTTGGAGGATGAGAAGTTAAAGCAGCCTGCGTGACAGCAGATGCAAGGCTTAATATCCTCAATTCTATCCTCGATAAGCTTGGTTATCCACTCGGGGTCAACTAAGAACTGACGTGCTATGCCAACACCGTCGATTTTGCCTTCAGCAACTGCCTTTGCGCCAACCTCAACATCCATTCTACCTGCGCATACAACAGGGATATCGACAAACTTTTTAATGTGAGCAACATCCTCAAGGTTGCAGTTTTCGGGCATATACATCGGGGGATGAGCCCAATACCAAGAGTCATAGGTGCCGTTATCTGCGTTGAGCATATCGTAGCCTGCGTCCTGCAGATATTTTGCGGCTTTTTCGGATTCCTCCATATTTCTGCCGACCTCGGTGTACTCCTCACCGGGCATTGCGCCTTCACAGAAGCCCTTCATTTTAGACTCAACTGAGTATCTGAGCGAAACGGGATAGTCCTCGCCGCACTCCTCTTTGATTGCCTTAACAACCTCAGCGGCAAAGCGATAGCGGTTTTCAAAGCTTCCGCCGTATTCGTCGGTTCTCTTATTAAAGAATTCGATGGCAAACTGATCAAGGAGATAGCCTTCGTGAACGGCGTGAACCTCGACACCGTCAAC
>JAZRHT010000142.1:0-4700 GCA_045644905.1 Oscillospiraceae bacterium | reverse complement strand
TTTTGTGCCCGCCTTGCCGTCTTACAACGATATAAAACCCGTTTCTGTATAGAAAGGGACGGTATAGCCACGAGACAGATTCACGCTCCCTTCGTCCGCTAATGCGGGAGGTCTGCAATAGGCTGCCAAAGAAGCTTTCCTAATTATAAAAGTGTTGGATTATAATAGAAGTAATGTTTCAAACAAGGCAGAAAGTAGATTAAAATATTATTCCTCGTCCTCGGGATAGAGGAACTCAAACTCGTCCGAAAGACGCTCAACAAAGATTGAAGAAACCTTGTCGAATTCTTCCTCGCTTTCGATGTGCATAAAGCTTTCGTCGGGATCGTCACGGTCAATTTTCATAATGATGAGCTCGCCGTCACTATCAACGTATTCCTCAGCGTTGTTTGCTGTGGGGAAAATAGCGATGTAGTGCTCGCCGTCAAGATCAAGCTCGTCTAAAAGCTCAAACTCGTGCTCTAAGCCCTCTTCGTCAACAAGAGTAATAATTTCGGGGCCAAATGCCATTTCTTCTGTCATAATAAATCTTCCTTTCGGATTAAATTCTTTTTTGTATCTTTATTTTACATTATAGAAGCCACTAAGTCAACAGAAAAATCTTGGCACAATGTCTTTTTGTGCGACAGTTTTTACTATTTTGTGTCTCTTTTCATAAAATATCCCTCATAAAAACCGCATAAAACCGCCATTTTTAGTGCTTTTAGTCATTTTGCATAAAATTTTATTAAAAAGTTTATAAAAACTGTTGACAATATAGATAAAGTATGCTATTATATAGTCGAAGAAAGAAATGGTTTAAAAGAAAACCAAAAAAGTAAAGGAGGAGAGTACGGTGGTAATTAAATTCAATACTCTCAGACTAAGGAGCTTAAAGAATAAATAGAAGGATGGAGTGAGTCCAATGTACTAAGCACTTTTTTGGCAGAATTTGAAAGAGGTGAGTCCAAAGATCTGATTTAGTGAAGGTATTTAAATAGATAAGTTTGACAATTTAATAAATTTAAAATAAAAAAGCAGGCAGCGATTCGCTGCCTGCTTTGATTTTTATGTGATTTAATATTTCGAGCTGAATATAAAAAGAACGCTCTCGTTTGAGAGCGTTCGCAAATTTATATATCGTCCTCGTCGTTCGCTATCTCGGGGCGGGGGAGAAGCTCTGCGCGAATTTCGGAAATTCTGCGGTCCTCAACCTCGAGAACAGTAAACTTAACATAGTCAAATTCAATTTCGGGTTTTTCATCGGGCTCGGGGATTCTCTCTAAGAGTCCCGTTAAAAATCCGCCGATGGTGTCGTACCCTATGTCATCGGGAATAGTCAGCGAAAGAAGCTTTGCAACATCGTCAAGCGGTGTTGTACCGTCAATAGTGAAAACAGTGTCGCTGATAGCTTCAATGTCTTCTTCCTCGTTGTCGTATTCATCCTGCATACTTCCGACAATGGATTCGAGAACATCCTCCATTGTGATAATGCCCGAGGTTCCGCCGTACTCATCAACGACAACCGCCATTTGTCTGCGGTTTTCGGTGAGCTTTGCGAAAACTTCTCTGAGCTTAAGTGACTCGGGAATGTAAAGAGCAGGACGCATATTGTCCTCTAAACACGAACAGTCGGAAACGTCTTTTCCAACATATTTAAGAAAATCTTTAACGTGAATAATGCCGATGATGTTATCGAGATCGTATTCATAAACGGGGATTCTTGAATATCCCTCGTTAACACTGCAGGAAATGATATCCTTGATAGATGCATCCTTTCTGAGCGCAACGAGCTCGGTGCGGTGGGTCATGGCCTCGGCGGCTGTTGTATCGTCAAACTCAAAAACGCCGGCAATCATATCCTTCTGGCTTTCCTCGATAACGCCCTTTTCCTTGCCGACGTCAACCATCATCATAATTTCCTCTTCGGAAACCTCTTCGCTCTGCTCGTTGGGATTGATTCCAACAAGACGAAGAACGCCGTTTGTTGATTTTGAGAGAAGGAAAACAAATGGGGTTGAAAGCTTGTAGCAGAAAAGCAAAGCGCCTGAGAAAGCAAATGCAAGCTTTTCAGGGTTGTGCATAGCGATTCTCTTAGGAACTGTTTCGCCCAGCACGATTGAAATAAATGACAAGACAAGCGTCACAACAATGAGCATAATGCTGTGCAGAAGATCAATATCCATCTTGGGCAACAGATTATGTATCGCCTGTGTAAGCGGCGGCGAGAGCTGGTCAGCTCCGACAGCCGAGGTAAGAAAGCCTGCTATTGTAACTCCAACCTGAATGCTTGATAAAAAGCGTGTGGGTTGTGAAAGCAGCTTCTGAACCTTTTTTGCCTTGCGGTTGCCGTCGTCTGCGGCAATTTTGAGCTTAGCATCATTGATTATTACCATTGCCATCTCGCTTGCGGCAAAAAAACCGTTTACAAGAATGAGAATGATTAGGATAAGGATGTAGATTAGGGGATTTGAATCTCCTGTGGCTGCGCTGAGTAATGGAACAGTCATACTACTGTCAGGGTCCATTGTTTTGTGTTTCTCCTTTCAGGGATAAAAAAATATATTTATATGCTTGTTTCCAAACATACGAGGCAAATTATACAGTGGGTTATCTAAAATGTCAATAGGGTGTCCGTCTGTTGCGCTTTCGGTTGTGGTAAGCAACGCTAAGCACTAAACCGATTCCGCAATAAGTAACAACAACCGAGGTTCCGCCTGCTGAGAAGAAGGGAAGTGTGATTCCGATAACCGGCAGAACAGAGAGAACCATTCCCAGATTTATAACCGTCTGTGCTGCGAGCATTGCAAAAACTCCAACGCAGATGAATTTACCTAAATAATCGTCGGAACGGCTTGCGTTGTAAATAGCTCTAAAGCAGATGGAGCCGAGCATAATTATAACAACAAGGCAACCTAAAAAGCCAAGGGTTTCGCCTATAAATGCAAAGATATAGTCGCTCTGCACGGCGGGAACTTTTCGCAGGTTTGCATCAAAGCCTTTTCCGAAAAGCATACCCGAGCCAAGTGCAATTCGTCCCTGACGAGGCTGAACGCTAATAGTCAGCGGATATTTTTCGGGATCGAAAACAACCTCGATTCGAGCCTTTTGGTCGGGTGTTAAAACAAACTGCCACATGAGATAGGCGACTGGCGGCAGAGCGGCAAGAGGCGGCAGAATGTATTTCCAAGAAAGGTCCGCCGAGAAAATCATAAATAAGAATATAAATAGGAAAACGAGTGCGCTTCCGTCATCTCCCTGCAAAACGATAAGGAGAGTTGGAATTGCTCCGTGCATGCAAAGCAAAATAACCTGCGAGAAGTTATTTATCCTTTCCTTGACTGCCTCTAAATGCAGAGCAAAGGTTAGAATGAACGAAAGCTTTAAAATTTCGGAGGGCTGAAAGGTTAGTCCGATAAAGGGAATTTCAAGCCATGCCTTGTCGTCTGCACCTGCGTTTTTGAGTCCAAAGAAAAAGGTAAGTCCTACAAGGAGCAGAGCAATAGGTGTGTGCAGCTTCCAGAGATTTGCAAGTATTCGGTAGTCAATGAGCGAAATTAAAATTGCTGCAGAGAGACCTATAATTGCGGCGCCGCCCTGAACTATTGTGTAGCTCGTTGTGTTAAAAAAGTATGTAGTGCATTTAAAAATAATAAAGACACCGAAAGCAGAGGTTATAAGACAGAACGCGAGCATAACGTTGTCTGAAAACTTAAAATAGCTTTTGATATTGCGAAGAATTTTACTGAGTTTTCCGTCCATTTTATCTCTCCTTTCGCAGTTTCTTCTTATTATTATAGCGTTTTTATATAAAAAATTCAAGATAAACCTTTGCATAGCGAAAAAAATGTGATATAATCTATTAAACAAGCCAAAAAGGAGGGGGATTATGACCGAGCTTATCTCAAAAAGCGAAAAAGAAACGCAGGACTTTGCAAAAGAGTTTGTAAAAACGCTCCGACGTGGCAGTGTCATCGCTTTTGAGGGCGACCTTGGAGCAGGTAAGACCGCCTTTACAAGAGGCCTTGCAGAAGGTCTTGGTTGTAGAGACAGCGTCAGCAGCCCCACCTTTGCTATCGTTAACGAATATGACGGAGATATCCCTCTTTTTCATTTTGATATGTATAGGATTGAAACCTTTTCTGAGCTTTATTCAATAGGTTTCTTTGAATATCTCGAACGTGGCGGCATTTGCGCTATCGAGTGGAGTGAAAATATATATTCCGCCCTGCCCGATGATGCTATATTTGTCAGTATAGAGAAAATTTCGGAAAATGAGCGAAAAATAACTGTAACGGAGGGCAAGGAGTGAGAATTTTAGCAGTTGAAAGCTCGGAAAAAACTGTTTCCTCTGCAGTTTTAGTGGACGGAGAAATAGTTTGCGAGCTTTTTGAAAACAATGGTCTTACCCATTCGGCAACCCTCCTTCCGCAGATAAAAGAAGCTCTTTTGCAAAGCGGACTCTCAGTAGATGACATTGATGTTTTTGCTGTAAGCTCGGGCCCCGGCTCGTTTACGGGTCTTAGAATCGGAGCGGCGACGGTAAAGGGTCTTGCGGCAAACGGAGCGCTCTGCAAAGGCGTTTCAACCCTCGAGGCAATGGCCTACTGCCATAAGGAATTTGACGGAGTTATCTGCGCTCTTATGGATGCGAGATGCTCGCAGGTTTATAATGCGCTTTTCTCGTTTGAGAGCGGTAAAATAGAGAGGCTTTGCGAGGA
>JAZRHT010000141.1:0-15276 GCA_045644905.1 Oscillospiraceae bacterium | reverse complement strand
TCAAGTTTGAATTTGGCTACGATGCAGATGGTAAGGTTATGCTTATCGACGAGATCGCTTCTGGCAATATGAGAGTTTATAAGGATGGAGAGTATGTTGATCCTATGACTCTTTCCAAGCTCTTCTTTGCTTAAATCTTTTCTTAAATAAATTAGGAGGAACATTCCGTTGGGCGGTTTTTTTGGTATTGCATCTAAAGAAGACTGTATGATGGATGTGTTTTTCGGAGTAGACTATCATTCTCACTTAGGAACTCGCAGAGCAGGTATGGCGGCGTTCGATAAAGAGATTGGTCTTCAGAGAAAAATACATAATATACAGAACTCTCCCTTTAGAACTAAATTTGAACATATTTTTGAGGAAATGCAGGGAACGTCAGTTATCGGTTGTATCAGCGATAGCGACCCTCAGCCTATGCTCATTCGCTCCCACCTTGGAACCTATGCGATTTGTATGGTTGGTATTATAAATAATGCCGAGGAGCTTATCGAAAAATACATTTTGTCAAACGGCGGCCATTTTGACGCAATGACAGGCGGAAAGGTAAACTCGGTTGAGCTTCTCTCTGCTCTTATAAATCAGAAAAAGGATTTTGTGGAGGGTATTAAGTTTGCTCACGAGGTTATCAAGGGAACAGCCGCAATTCTCATTTTGAAAGAGGATGGCTCACTCATTGCCGCTCGTGACCGTGTTGGCAGACTTCCTGTACATATCGGTAAATCTGAGGACGGCTTTGCAGTTTCGTTTGAAAGCTTTGCTTATCTCAAACTCGGTTTTGAAGACTACAAGGATTTAGGACCTGGCGAGATAGTAGAGGTTACCCCCGAAAAGGTAACAGAACTTGCTCCTGCAGGAGAAGAAATGAGAATCTGCGCATTCCTTTGGAGCTATTATGGTTATCCTACCTCAAATTATGAGGGAATAAACGTTGAGGCAATGCGATATCGTAATGGTGAAATTCTTGCGCAGAACGATATCGACAATAACATTGCTCAGGATGTTGATTATGTTGGCGGAGTTCCCGATTCGGGTACGCCTCATGCAATAGGATATGCCAACAAAAGCAAGGCTCCTTTTGCAAGAGCATTTATAAAGTACACTCCGACCTGGGCAAGAAGCTTTACTCCTGCTCGTCAAGCCGATAGAAATAAAATCGCCAAGATGAAGCAGATTCCTGTTCACGAGCTTATTCAGGATAAAAAGCTTCTGTTTGTTGATGATTCTATCGTTAGAGGAACCCAGCTTAAAGAAACTGTCGATTTTCTCTATGAAAACGGAGCAAGAGAAGTTCACATGCGCTCTGCTTGTCCTCCGATTATGTATAGCTGCAAGTTCTTAAACTTCTCAAGAGCAACCGATCCTATGGAGCTTATCGCTCGAAGGACTATTGTGGAGCTCGAAGGGGAAAAAGGACTTGATTATATCGACGAATATATCGATTCCAATACCGAGCGTGGAAAAAGCCTTAGAAAAGCAATTAGTGAAAAATTCAATTTTGCATCTCTCGAGTTTCAGACACTTGAAGGAGTTGTTAAGGCAATCGGCTTAGAGCCTTGCAAACTCTGCACATACTGCTGGAACGGAAAGGAATAATTATGAATACACAATCAAGATCTGATAGCTACGCAGCCGCAGGCGTTGATATTACTGCGGGATATAAAGCAGTTGAGCTTATGAAACAGCATATCGCTAAAACTATGACAAGCGGAGTTTGCTCCGATGTCGGCGGCTTTGGCGGACTTTTTGAGCTCGATGTTACAGGTATGACCCGTCCCGTTTTAGTCAGCGGAACTGACGGCGTTGGCACAAAGCTCAAACTCGCATTCTTAATGGATAAGCACGATACTGTCGGTATTGACTGCGTTGCTATGTGCGTTAATGATATTATTTGTGCAGGCGCAAAGCCTCTGTTCTTCCTTGACTATATCGCTTGTGGAAAGAATATCCCCGAGCGCATTGCAGACATCGTTAAGGGTGTTTGCGAGGGCTGTGTTCAGTCGGGCGCTGCTCTTATCGGCGGCGAAACCGCAGAAATGCCCGGTTTCTATCCTGTTGACGAATATGACCTTGCAGGCTACTGCACAGGTGTTGTTGATAAATCCAAGATTATCGACAATAAAACAATGGCAGAGGGCGATATTGTTATTGCTCTTTCTTCAAGCGGCGTTCATTCCAATGGATTCTCGCTTGTTAGAAAGGTTTTCGATGTTGAAAACAGTGACATCAAATCTCCCGTAGCAGAGCTCGGCGGCAAGTCCATCGGCGAAACCCTGCTTACTCCTACTAAGATTTACGTTAAACCCGTCCTTGCACTTTTAGAAAAAGTCAAGGTTAAGGGAATTTCTCATATTACTGGCGGTGGATTTTATGAAAATATTCCCCGTAGTATCCCTGAGGGTCTCGGTGCAAAAATTCAGAAGTCTGCAGTTAAAATTCTTCCTATCTTTGAGCTTATTGCAAAAAGAGGAAATATCAGCGAGCGTGACATGTTCAACACCTTTAATATGGGCGTTGGCATGAGCATCGTTGTTTCCAAAGAGGATAAAGACCTTGCACTTGAAATCCTCCGTGAAAACGGTGAGGAAGCTTATATCATCGGCGAAATTATTAAGTCCGATGAGAAAATTATTATTGAATAATTGAGGGATACGAGATGAAGGAGAAAAAGGCAAAGATTGCCGTTTTAGTTTCTGGCGGCGGCACTAATTTGCAGGCGCTTATTGATGCAGAGAAAAAGGGCATTATTGAAAGCGGTGAAATTAGGCTTGTGGTGTCTAATAACTCGGGGGCCTTCGCTCTTGAGAGGGCAAAAAATGCTGGTATTGACACGGCGGTTGTGCTTAAAAAAGAGTGCAAGGATCAGCTTGATTTTGAAGAGAAAATCAAGGAACTTCTCGTAAAGTATGAGATAGATCTTATTGTCCTTGCAGGCTTTATGTCGATTTTAAGCGAGAATTTCACAAGCGCATATCCCAAACGCATCATAAACGTTCATCCTTCACTCATTCCGTCCTTTTGCGGCAAGGGATTTTATGGACTTCGCGTGCACGAAGCGGCGCTCAGCTACGGTGTTAAGGTAACAGGAGCAACTGTGCATTTTGTAAATGAAATTCCCGATGGCGGCGAAATTATAATGCAAAAGGCAGTAAATATTCGGGAAAATGACACTCCCGAAACACTGCAAAAAAGAGTAATGCGCCTGTGCGAGTGGAAAATACTTCCTATGGCGGTAGAAAAGGTTTGTCATCAGATTATTAGTAAAGAGTAAAAGGGGAAAATACTATGAATATTTATGAAATTAACGATATTGCAAAACTTATAGAGGGAAACTCTTACGTTGGCCGAGGAATTGTTATCGGCAAATCTGAGGACGGCAAGAAGGCTGCTATGGCATATTTCATTATGGGCAGAAGCGCAAATAGCCGTAACAGAGTTTTTGTTGAGCGTGATGGCGCAGTTTTCACAGAACCCTTTGACGCTTCAAAGGTAGAAGACCCCAGTCTTATCATTTATGCCGCTATCCGTAAATATGAAAATAAACTCATTGTTACAAACGGCGACCAGACCGACACAATTTATGAAGGTCTTAAAGAGGGCAAATGCTTTGATACAGCGCTCGAAAGCCGTGAATTTGAGCCTGATGCTCCTAATCTTACTCCCCGCATCAGCGGTATGCTCACATTTGAGAATGGCGATTTCAAGTATCAGATGAGCATTCTTAAATCGGGCGATGCTGAAGGAACCTTCTGCAACCGCTACGGCTTCCACTATGGCACAAAGGCAGGCCTTGGCCACTTTATTCATACATACGTTTGTGACGGAAATCCCATCCCAACATTCCAGGGCGAGCCTGAAAGAGTCAAGATTCCTGATGATATTGACGAGTTTACAACATCGCTTTGGAATGCACTTGACAGTGACAACAAGATTTCTCTCTATGTCCGCTATATTGATTTAGAAAGCGGAAATGAAGAGAACAGAATGATAAATAAAAACTGCTAAGGAGAAGAAAATGAAAGAGTTTGAACTTAAATATGGTTGTAACCCCAACCAAAAACCTGCAAAAATCTTTATGCATGATGGCTCTGAGCTTCCCATCAAAATTCTCGGTGGCCGCCCTGGTTATATAAACTTTCTTGATGCTTTTAACTCTTGGCAGCTTGTAAAAGAACTTAAAGAGGCTCTCGGTATGCCCGCAGTAACCTCCTTTAAGCACGTAAGCCCCACATCTGCTGCAGTTGGAATTCCTCTCTCAGACGAGCTTAAAAAGGCTTGCTTTGTTGATGACATTGAGGGACTTGACGATTCTCCCTTAGCTTGCGCTTATGCAAGAGCAAGAGGAACCGATAGAATGTGCTCTTTCGGCGATTGGGTTGCTCTTTCCGATGTTTGCGACGTTACTACCGCTCTTATGATTAAAAGAGAGGTTTCGGACGGAATTATCGCTCCCGGATACGAGCCTGAGGCGCTTGAAATTCTTCGCAGCAAGAGAAAAGGCAACTACAATATAGTTGAAATCGATCCGAATTATGTTCCTGATGCAATAGAGCATAAGCAGGTTTACGGAATTACATTTGAGCAGGGAAGAAATAACTTTGAAATTAACAAAGAACTTCTCTCCAACATTGTAACTGCAAATAAAGACCTTCCCGAAAGTGCAGTTCGTGACCTTATCATTGCTCTTATAACCCTTAAATACACCCAGTCCAACTCCGTTTGCTATGCAATCGACGGACAGGCTATCGGTGTAGGCGCAGGTCAGCAGTCGAGAATTCACTGCACACGCCTCGCAGGCACAAAGGCAGACACCTGGTTTTTAAGACAGCACGAGAAGGTATTAAACCTTCCTTTCCTTGACACTCTCGGAAGACCCGACCGTGATAACGTTATCGACGGATATATTAACGGCAACGAGGAAGATGTCTGCGCAGACGGAAATTGGCAGAAATACTTTAAAACTCAGCCCGCAAAGCTTACAGACGAAGAAAAGAAAGCATATCTCGATTCTATCGATGGTGTTGCTCTTGGCTCCGATGCCTTCTTCCCGTTTAGCGATAATATTGAAAGAGCTTACAAGAGCGGCGTTAAATATATCGCAGAGCCCGGCGGTTCGATTCGTGACGATGTTGTTATCGAGTGCTGCGATAAATACGGTATGACAATGGCATTTACCGGTATGAGACTTTTCCATCATTAATGGAGGATAAAATGAAGATACTTGTTGTAGGTGGTGGCGGCAGAGAACACGCCATCATTAAGAAAATAAAAGAAAATAAAGATGTAACTGAGATTTTTGCGCTTCCCGGAAATGGCGGTATCGCAAAGGATGCAACCTGCGTTTCTATCGATGCTAAGGACATTGAGGGAATAACAAAATTTGCAGTTGAAAATCAAATAGATTACGCGGTTGTTGCTCCTGATGATCCCTTGGTGCTCGGCGCAGTCGATGCATTAGAGGAAAAGGGAATCCCTTGCTTTGGACCTCGAGCTAATGCTGCAATTATAGAGGGAAGCAAGGTTTTCTCTAAGAACCTTATGAAAAAATACAATATTCCTACCGCTGCATACGAAGTTTTCAATGATATGAACGCAGCCCTTACTTATCTTGAAACCGCTCCTATTCCTACAGTTATCAAGGCAGACGGACTCGCTCTCGGTAAAGGCGTTATTATTGCTGAAACACGCGAGCAGGCAAAGGATGCCGTTGTTTCTATGATGCAGGATAAGGTTTTCGGAAAAAGCGGCGATCATATCGTTATCGAAGAGTTTTTAACCGGTCCTGAGGTTTCTGTCCTTTCGTTTACTGACGGAAAGTGCGTTGTTCCTATGATTTCTTCGATGGATCATAAGAGAGCGGGGGACGGAGACACGGGTCTTAATACCGGTGGAATGGGAACAGTAGCCCCCAACCCTTACTACACTCCCGAAATCGCAAAAGAGTGTATGGAGAAGATTTTCCTGCCTACTGTAAATGCTATGAACAGTGAAGGCAGAACCTTTAAAGGTTGCCTCTATTTCGGCCTTATGCTTACACCTAATGGTCCTAAGGTTATAGAATATAACTGCCGTTTTGGTGACCCCGAGACTCAGGTTGTGCTTCCGCTTCTTGAAAGCGACCTTCTCACAGTTATGAAGGCGGTTACCGAGGAAAAACTCGGCGATATAGAAGTAAAATTCAGTAATAAAAATGCTTGCTGCGTTATTATGGCATCAAATGGCTATCCTTCTGCTTATGAGAAAGGCTTTGAAATGACTATTCCTGAGCAAATTTGGGATAAAGTTTACGTTGCAGGCGCAGCTATAAAGGATGATAAGCTTGTTACTAACGGAGGACGTGTTTTGGGCGCAACAGCTATTGCAGACACCCTTGAAACCGCAGTATCAAGCGCTTACGAGCTTGTAAAGCAAATTAACTTTACAAACGCATACTACCGAAAAGACATAGGTGCTAAGGCACTCAAAGCAGGGGAGGTTAAATAAATTGGTTTATAGAGTATTTGTGGAAAAGAAAAAAGAACTTGCTAATGAGGCAAAGGCACTTTTAAATGACGCACGTACGCTTCTTAACATTTCTGCGCTTAAAGATGTTCGCATCTTTAACCGTTACGATGCAGAAAATATAACCGAAGAGCTTTTTGATTACGCTAAAAAGACAGTTTTCTCTGAGCCTCAGCTCGATATTGTTTCAGACGAAATTAAATTAGATGGCGCTACTGTTTTCGCAGTAGAATTTCTCCCTGGTCAGTTTGATCAGAGAGCAGACTCAGCCGCACAGTGTATTCAGATAATTTCTCAGGGTGAGCGTCCTACTGTTCGAGCCGCTAAGATTTATGCACTTTATGGCGAGCTTTCCGAAAACGAAATTGCAGAAATTAAAAAATACGTTATCAACCCCGTTGAAGCTCGCGAGGCTACTATGGAAAAGCCCGAAACCTTGAAAATGGAATACACTATTCCAACTGATGTTAAGGTGCTCGAGGGATTCTTAGAACTTGATAGCAAAGGGCTCTCTGATTTTGTATCCGAATATGGTCTCGCCATGGACGAGGCAGATATCGCTTTCTGTCAGCAGTATTTCAAAACGGAGCAACGTGATCCCACCATTACCGAAATCAGAATGATTGATACTTATTGGTCGGATCACTGCCGCCATACAACCTTTAATACTGTTATTGATGGTGTTCAGTTTGAGGACGAGCTCTTGCAGAAGACTTATGAGGATTATATTTTAACTCGTAAGGTTCTCGGCAGAACAAAGCCAATTTGCCTTATGGACCTTGCAACGCTTGCTGTAAGGTATCTTAAGAAAGAGGGTAAACTTCAGAAGCTCGATGAATCTGAGGAAATCAACGCTTGTACAGTTAAAATTGAGGTAGAGGTTGATGGCAAAAAAGAGCCTTGGCTCCTTCTCTTTAAAAATGAAACCCACAACCACCCAACTGAAATTGAACCTTTTGGTGGCGCTGCAACTTGTATTGGCGGCGCAATTCGAGATCCTCTTTCGGGTCGTTCCTATGTTTATGGCGCAATGCGAGTAACAGGCGCAGCAGATCCCTTAAAGCCAGTTAGCGAAACTATTAAGGGTAAGCTCCCACAGAGAAAGATTGTTACAACTGCGGCTGCTGGATATTCCTCCTATGGTAATCAGATCGGACTTGCAACTGGTATTGTTGACGAGCTTTACCACGACGGCTATGCCGCAAAGAGAATGGAAATTGGCGCAGTTATTGCCGCAACTCCTGCGGAAAATGTTCGCAGAGAAACTCCCGCTCCCGGCGATGTTATCATCCTTCTTGGCGGTGCAACAGGTAGAGATGGCTGCGGAGGTGCAACGGGTTCTTCAAAATCTCACACTTCTAAATCGCTCGAAACCTGCGGTGCAGAGGTTCAAAAGGGAAATGCTCCCGAGGAAAGAAAGCTTCAACGTCTTTTCAGAAACGGCGAGGCTTGTCGTATGATAAAACGTTGTAACGACTTTGGCGCAGGAGGCGTTTCTGTTGCTATCGGTGAGCTCGCTGATGGTCTTGAAATCGACCTTAATGCAGTTCCCAAGAAATATGAGGGACTTGATGGAACCGAGCTTGCAATCAGTGAATCTCAGGAGCGTATGGCCGTTTGTATTGAAGCCAAGGACAAGGAGCGTTTCTTAGAGCTCGCTAAGAGCGAAAACTTAAGCGCAACTCCCGTTGCGGTTGTAAAAGAAGAACAGCGTCTTGTAATGAATTGGAATGGCAAGAAAATTGTTGATATCAGCCGTGAGTTCTTAAATTCTAACGGCGCAGATAAGCATATCAGCATAGTGGCCCCTGCTCCCAAGGATTACGATAAGCTTGTATCGGGAGGATTCTCTGAAAACCTCAAGGCACAAGCCGCCGATCTTAATATCTGCTCAAAACGTGGACTTTCCGAGCGCTTTGACTCGACCATCGGTGCAGGCACTGTTCTTATGCCTTTCGGCGGTAAAAATCAGCTTACTCCTATTCAGAGTATGGTTCAAAAGATTTCCGTTGAAAAGAAGCATACAAACGACTGCTCCTTTATGTCTTGGGGCTACAACCCCTTCATAACCGAAAAGAGCCCCTATCACGGAGCATACCTTGCAGTTGTTGAATCAGTTTCCAAGCTTATCGCTTCGGGTGCATCCTTTGAGGATGTTTATCTTACATTCCAAGAGTATTTTGAACGTGTAGGCAAGGACTCCAAGCGTTGGGGCAAGCCTCTCTCGGCTCTTCTCGGCGCGTACAGAGCGCAGAAGGATCTTTCTATCGGTTCTATCGGCGGTAAGGACTCTATGAGCGGAACATTTGAGGATCTCGATGTTCCTCCAACTCTTGTTTCCTTTGCCGTTACAACAGGTAAAGTCGATGATGTAGTTTCACCCGAATTTAAAAAGGCGGGAAGCAAAGTTTATCTTATCGCCCCTGAATATGCTGACGATAAGCTTCCCAAGGCCGACTCGCTTGTAAATGTATTCAACCGAGTAACAGCTCTTATGCGTGAGGGTAAGGTTCTTTCAGCTTACACTCCCGGTATCGGTGGCGTTAGTGAAGCTGTTATGAAAATGTGTTTCGGTAATGGCTTCGGATTTAAATATAACAGCGACGAAATGTGCACCAAATGTATTTTTGGATATAATTATGGCGCATTCCTTTTAGAAACTACAGAGGAAATTGAAAATGCAAGGCTCGTCGGCTACACAACCGATGACGCAAGCATTACATTTGAAACCGAGAGCGTTTCACTTTCTCAGCTCCTGCAGATTTATGAAGATAAATTAGAGAGCGTTTACAGCTGTAACATTCCCGATAGCAAAGCTCCTATGGAGAATTTCTCATTCTCTGCAAAAGAGAGAGTTGCTCCTGCTATTAAGATTGCAAAGCCCAAGGTTTTAATTCCTGCATTCCCAGGAACAAACTGCGAATTTGACTCTGCTAAGGCAGTTCGTGATGCAGGTGGCGATCCCGAGATTATTGTTATCAATAACCTTACATCTTCGGGAATCCGTGAAAGTATTGAGTACTTTGCAAAGCAGCTTAAGGATGCACAGATGGTATTTGTTCCCGGCGGATTCTCGGGCGGCGACGAGCCTGACGGAAGCGGTAAGTTTATTACAGCATTCTTTAGAAATGCTGAAATTAAAGATGGTGTTACCGACCTTCTTGAAAATCGTGACGGTCTTATGTGTGGTATCTGTAACGGATTCCAGGCTCTTATCAAGCCCGGTCTTGTTCCTTACGGAAAAATCATTGACACCGATGAAAATTGCCCGACCCTTACATATAACACAATCGCACGTCACCAGTCGCGCATAGTTAGAACAAGGATTGCATCCAATAAGTCGCCATGGCTTGCACTTTGCGATGTTGACGACGTTTATAATGTTGCAATTTCTCACGGCGAGGGCAGATTCATAGCGAGCGAAGAGCTAATTAAAAAGCTTGCTGCGAACGGACAGATTGCAACTCAGTACGTTGACTTTGACGGCAATGCAACAAGTGACGTTCACTTTAATCCTAATGATTCTATGTATGCTATCGAGGGTATTACATCTCCCGACGGCAGAGTATTCGGTAAAATGGGACATAGTGAACGTATCGGAGATGGACTTTACAAAAATGTTCCCGGTAATTACGATATTCGTATGTTTGAATCCGCAATTCGCTATTTTAAATAAGAGGAGTGTTTAAAATGGGTTATAAATCTGATATTGAAATTGCGCAAGAGTGCGTTATGCGCCCTATAACTGAAATTGCCAAAGTTGCTCACGTTGATGAGAAATATATCGAACAATACGGTAGATATAAGGCAAAAATTGATCCTGCTCTTTTATCTGAAACTGATAAAAAAGACGGTAAGCTCATTTTAGTTACTGCAATTACCCCCACTCCTGCAGGTGAGGGTAAAACAACTACAACCATAGGTCTTGCCGATGGACTTAAAAGAATCGGCAAGGATGTAACTGTTGCTCTGCGCGAGCCCTCTCTTGGCCCTGTTTTCGGTGTCAAGGGCGGTGCCGCAGGCGGCGGATATGCTCAGGTTGTTCCTATGGAGGATATTAACCTTCATTTTACAGGCGATTTTCACGCTATTGGAGCTGCAAACAACTTGCTTGCCGCAATGCTTGATAACCACATTCAGCAGGGAAATGCACTTAATATCGACGTTCGTAAAATAACCTGGAAGCGCTGTGTTGATATGAATGACCGCCAGCTTCGCTTTATTGTAAACGGAATGGGCGGCAAGGCAAACGGCGGTCCCCGTGAGGGCGGATTTGATATTACTGTCGCATCTGAAATTATGGCAGTTCTTTGCCTTTCAAGTTCAATAACTGACTTAAAAGAGCGCCTTTCAAAAATCATAGTCGGATACACCTATGATGATAAGCCTGTTACCTGCGGCGAATTAAAGGCCGCAGGCGCTATGACTGCTCTTTTAAAGGATGCAATCAAGCCTAACCTTGTTCAGACCTTGGAGGGAACTCCTGCGTTTGTTCATGGCGGTCCTTTTGCTAATATTGCTCACGGATGTAACTCTGTTATGGCAACTCGTCTTGCTCTTAAAATGGGCGATTACACAGTTACAGAGGCAGGCTTTGGTGCTGACCTTGGCGCTGAAAAGTTCCTTGATATTAAGTGCCGTATGGCAGGCCTTACTCCCGATGCAGTTGTCGTTGTTGCAACTGTTCGTGCTCTTAAAATGCATGGCGGACTTGCTAAAACCGAGCTTGCAACCGAGGACTTAAATGCACTTGAAAAGGGAATACCTAATCTTCTTCGCCACGTTTCCAACATCAAGAACGTTTATAAGCTCCCTTGTGTTGTGGCGGTTAACAGATTCCCGACTGATACAGATAAGGAAATTGACTTTATCATTGAAAAATGCCGCGAGCTTAATGTTAACACAGTTCTTTCTACTGTCTGGGCAGACGGCGGTAAAGGTGGCGAGGAACTTGCACGCGAGGTTGTGCGTCTTTGTGAGGAAGAAAAAGGCGACTTTACCTTTGCTTACGAGCTCGACACCACCATTGAAGAGAAGATCGAAGCTATTGTTAAGAAGGTTTATGGTGGCAACGGCGTAACATTTATGCCTAATGCTAAAAAGCAGATTAAACAGCTTACCGATCTCGGCTTTGCAAACTGTCCTGTTTGTGTTGCAAAAACTCAGTATAGCTTTTCTGATGATGCAACAAAGCTCGGCGCTCCCGAAGGCTTTACAGTAACTGTTAAAAACGTTAAAATCTCTGCAGGCGCAGGCTTTATAGTTGTTCTGACTGGCGATATTCTCACAATGCCAGGACTTCCTAAGGCTCCCGCTGCAGAACGTATTGACGTTGATGAAAACGGAAAAATCACAGGATTATTCTAAATATGAAAAGACCCTGCTAAGTGGCAGGGTCTTTTTTTAAAAAACTTACTATTTGATATTGAAATATTCGAGAATTTATGAGATAATAAAATGTAAATTATTAAAAGCGGTGAATTGAATGAAAATTGAGAAAGGCAAGTATAAGATATACAGTGTTCGTCGTAGTGGTAGGACTGCGCTGCATATTGCAACGGTGTTTTTGGCACTGCTTGTTTGCCTTGCTGTTTTCTTGATTGCGCTTTTTAGTTGCGAAAGAAAGCCTGATAAGGTAGTTGTATCAAGCTCATTTAAGGCGGAAACATCTTCGATCGTTTCTTCTATTCCTAAAGAAGAATCTAGTGCGATTGCTAAACCCGAAACATCATCAGAAACAAGTTCGGTTGTGTCTAAGACTTCGAGCCTCGCTCCGGTTTCTTCTAAGTCGTCTACGTCGTCTAAATCACAATCCGCTACTGTCAACACAACTAATCCCGCAAACAACAATAACCTTATTTACAATATAAATTCCTATGCAAAAGAGTGGACGTATACTATTGATAAGTCTAAGCCCGTGCCGCTTCAACCTAAAGTAGATAACAGTTATTTTTCAAATGCAATGTTTGTTGGTGATTCCATTACTACGGGAATTGACCTTTACGGAATTATAAAGGGTGTACCCGTTGTTGCTTACACGGGAATTAACACAAACACAGTTTTAACATCTAAGGTTTTTAGAACCAATAGCGGAAAGATAACCTTCCTTCAGAAAATGAAACAGTATAAGCCTAAGTATATTTATATTATGCTTGGTACAAATGGAATTCATTTTCAAAGTAAAACAAGTTTTATAACGGGATATTCCAAGTTTGTCGATGCAGTTAAAAAGCAACACCCCAACGCAATAATTTATCTACAATCAATTTTGCCTGTGTCTGCAAAGAAAAGCTCGGATAAGCGTTTTGCTAACTCGAAAATAAACGAATATAATGCCTTGGTGCAAAAGCTTGCAAAAGATAAGGGCGTTTATTATCTTAACGTCGCAGAGGCGTTTAAGGACGGAAAGGGAAATATGCCTTCTGCCGCAACCTCTGACGGAATTCACTTTGGCCCCGCTTATTACAAAAGATGGATTGAATACCTAAAAACTCACACGGTTTATACCGGTAAAATTCCCACCACGTCAAATACTAGTTCTAATGGTTCCAGTAGCACCATTCCGGTTACACGTCCCACAAACTCATCTTCCTCTAATACGAGCAAGCCGACGTCGTCCTCATTATTAAGTGAAGATAAAATAATTAACACGTAAAAAATGCTCCCCACAAGAATGTGGGGAGCATTTTTTAGTTATGTTGGTTTAGCAACCGGAACAGCCGCAACCATTGTTGTCATTTCCGCAGCAGCAAACGAGGATAATGATGAGCAGGATGATCCAGGTGCAGCTACCGTTACCGAAAAAGTTGTTTCCACACATGAGCGTTTCCTCCTTTTTTCAGATTTCAACATATACTATGTATTTTGCGAAAAAATGGTTACACAAAACGTTGAAAATTAGTTTAAGCAAGAAAACATAAGTAAATCAAAGAAAAACGTAGTATTTAGTGTATATTTTAATAAAACAATGGAATATAAAAGAAAGTTGAAATATTTTACAATAATAAAAAGTTTGACTTTCTTTGACTTTGTGATAAAATAGTATTTACTAAGAAAGGTAAAAGAAAGTCTAAAAAAGGATGATATATATTGAAAATAAGCGAACTTATTGCAAGAGAGATACTTTCAATACTTGAAGAACAAGAGGGAAGCGCTGAAATAAAGCGAAACGAATTTGCCTCGAAGCTCGGATGTGTTCCCAGTCAGATAAACTACGTTCTGACCTCTCGCTTTACTCCCGAGCAAGGCTATGTTGTTGAAAGCCGCAGAGGCGGAGGTGGATATATCAAGATAACTCGGGTTTGCAACGATAAGAGGGGTCAGATAATGCATATTATTGACTCGTTAGGAAGTAGCATTGATTATTACAGTGCTCGATCGATACTCATAAATCTTTGCTATCAGGAGCTAATTGATAAAAAATCTGCATCAGTTATTTTGGCGGCGATTTCGGACAGTGCACTTAAACAAATTGATTTTGATATAAAAGATAGGGTCAGAGCAGACATTTTCAAAAATGCGCTGCTTATGGCGGTTTAATATAAGGAGGAATAAATTATGTTGTGTGAAAAATGCAAGCAAAGAGATGCGGTAACCCATATAAGACAAAATATCAATGGTGTTCAGAGCGAAATGCACCTTTGCGAAAACTGTGCCGCAGAGCTTGGCGGAAAATTTGAAAACGAATATGGTAAACTATTTTCTGACTTTGGATTTGGCATTGATTCTATGCTCGGAAGCATATTTGGGCAGGATTTTGTTTCGGAGAGTCTTCTCTCTGATAATAGTGAGAGATGTCCTATGTGCGGTACATCTTTGAGTTCCATAAGAAAAACGGGTAATGCCGGATGCAGTAAATGCTACGAGGTTTTTCGTTCTCAGTTTATGCCGCTAATATCGAGAATTCATGGAAAAACTGTTCATAACGGCAGGATTCCTACATCCGCACAAGTGAATATCTCGATTAAGTCGCAAATTGATGAGCTTGAAAAAGAGCTTAAAAATGCAATTGAAACTCAGGAATTTGAAAAAGCGGCTAAAATTCGCGACCAGCTCAATGAGCTTCGCGAAAGTCTGTAACGTCAGAGGTGAGAAAAATGAACAAATGGTTTGAAACAGAAAATAACACCAACGATAGTGCAATCGTTGTCAGCACAAGAATTCGCCTTGCAAGAAACCTTTCAGATGTTCCGTTTCCCGATAGAATGTCCGACGAGCAGAAATATGACATCATCTCTAAAATTGAAAAAGCTCTCGAAAGTGCTAAATTTGGCAAGGGTATCACGCTTAAAAAGATAGAAATGGATAAAATCGACGATATAGAAGCTAATGCACTTGCTGAGAGGCGTATAATTAGTCCTGCTTTTGCCAAAAACAGAATAGGCAGAGCGCTTTTCTTATCATCCGACGAGAGCGTTGCGATTTTAGTAAATGAGGAAGACCATATTCGAATTCAGGTTCTTTCAAGTGGCTCGGATTTGCCGGTTTGCCTTAAAATTGCAACTGAAATTGATAATTTCCTTGACGGTAAGCTATCATTTGCATTTGATGAAACTCTCGGTTATCTTACGCAGTGCCCAACTAATCTTGGCACTGGACTGAGGGCATCGGTTATGCTACACCTTCCTATGATGGAAAGCGGCAGAATGATCGAAAATCTTTCAAACACAGTTTCAAAGCTTGGAATGACTGTCAGAGGCTCTATGGGAGAAGGAACCTCGGCAAAGGGTGCTTTGTATCAAATTTCCAATCAAGTAACCCTTGGAATATCTGAACAAA
>JAZRHT010000140.1:0-14015 GCA_045644905.1 Oscillospiraceae bacterium | reverse complement strand
CCCCTTAAAAACAACCTTATTTTAAATGCCGACGGAAGCTACGGCGGCACACTTGATAAAGAGCTGTACGGCGAGGGCGCTCCTAAAAACGGAGAGTACAACGTTGAGAACTCCGATTACTACACCGTAAATAAAGATTATTATAATATGACCTCGACAGAGGAGAGGGTTATATTCCCGAAATTCTCTTCCTATCAGCAGACCATGGCAAATAGTGACGGCTTGGCTTGTCTCTTAATGGTTCTTAACTATATGGGACAGGACGTTAAGAATGAATACAGCGAGCTCGAGCTTGTGAAAAAATACGAAGCTGCAACCGGCGAGAGCGTTTATGAAAACGGCACACCCGACGAGAAACTCGCTTCATTTATAAACGGCTTAGGACTTGGCTACACCGCTAAATATCAGGACTTCGGAAGCTATGACAAAACTTCTGCCAGTTCGATGAAAAAATTCTTCGCTGAAAATATCAAAGCAGGAAAATTCGTATTTGTTCGCTATCAGTCAGCCGTTGGCTTTAAATGGAAGCTTGTAGTCGGCTACGATACTCTGGGAACTATCAAGGCAACCACAACTCTTCAGTACTCAGATTATTCCGGTGACGATGTTATGATCTTCGCAGATCCTTTTGATGGCGCTGATCACCAGCAGGATGGCTATTCTTGTGAAAGAACAACCGACTTTATTGTATGGTGGCGCAAGATGACCACAGCGGGTACAGTCAGTGATAAATATAGCTGCATAGTTGTAGATCCTAACTTAGACATTGATTTTGACTATCAGCCCGTTGACGAAACTGTAAAGCAGACCCTTTATGACATTCATCTTCCGTTGAATCCTGACGGAAGCTATGGAGGAGCGCGTGACGTATCGCTTTACGGTTCAATTTCTACCGGAAACGGCTGGACCAATCACACAGAATCAAACTATTACAAAATAAATGATTTCTTTAATATGTCAAGCAAGGGCTCTCGAGTAATGCTCCAAAATTACACAATCTTGCAGCAAACAATGGGTTCTTCCTGCCTTGTATGCTCCACTAACTCTGCGCTTTCGTATTACGGACGTGAAGGGGAGCAATATGATTTAGAACTCGACCTTGTAAATCATTTCGAGAAAACAACCGGAATAACCATGAAGGGACGTGGCGCCACAGTAAACGAAATGAAGCGTCCGCTGAATCAGTGGGGATACACGGTAGATTACAACGTATCCAGAGTAGGCAGCCCCAAGTTTGCTACTTATCAGGCTTATTTTGAGTTTATGCGTGATAACGTAAAGGCGGGCAGACCCGTTGTTGTAACCAGCTATGTCGGCAGTGACCACGCCTTAGCACTTTTCGGTGTCGATGATATGGGCACACCCGACTACATCTATGATGATGTTGTCCTCATAGCCGATTCAAGCGATTGGTGGGATGGTTATATGGATGGATATGTAGTTCACTCCGCATATAAATTCTTCTCTCAGCACACCAATGCGAGAGGCGACCAGCTCCAGAGCTATCTTATTATCTACCGATAAAACTAATAAAACAAAAAAACACCCCGTGCATTGCACGGGGTGTTTTTATTTGTTATTTCTGTTCACTAAAAAGATCTGCGATTGTTTTCTTTCCGTAAACCGACTCCCAGTCAGCATTGAAGTCATCAATAGCATACTGTGTCATGGGGTGATAGGTTAAGGTTTCGAAAAGCTCAGGGTTAATGGTAACCGAATGACAGCCCGACATAGCGATCTTGTGAATCTGCTCAACAGTTTTAAAGCTTGCTGCGAGAACCTTGGTGTCAAGGTTGTATTTTTTAAACATTTCAACAATCTCGCCAACAACCTGAACACCGTCACTAACGATGTTATCAAGGCGGTTAACGTAAGGCGCTACGAAATCTGCGCCTGCGAGAGCGGCAATGAGAGCCTGCTGCTGAGTGAAGATAGCGGTTTCGGTAACCTTGTAGCCCATATTGTGCAGGATAGAGGTTGCTTTAAGTCCCTCGCGTGAAATGGGGATTTTAACATAGAAATCTCCGCCGACAGCCTCTTTTAAGAGCTTTGCTTCCTCAATGATACCCTCAGCAGTAGCGGCGGTAACCTGAATGTGAAGCATCTTGTCAGGACCGATTATTTCTCTGATATCCTTTATCAGCTTTAAAAAATCGGTGTTTTCCTTGGAAATAATGGTGGGGTTTGTGGTAACTCCCGCAATAGGATAAAATTCAGCGCATTTGCGAATCTGCTCCAAATTAGCGGTGTCGATGATGTACATCATAGTGGCATTCTTCCTTTATTATTTAGTAGTAGAGCTAACTGTTTGTGCAGAGCTGTATTTAACGTCTCTGTCAATATCGATGATTCCGACGTAGGTTTTTCCGGGAGAAACAACGAGCTCTTTTCCATCAGTGGTGGTGTATTTCATCTCATCGTTCATGCCGCCCTTAGACCAGCTTATAGGAATAATTTTTCCGTTGTTTGCATAGTATCCGCTTCCCGAGGAAAGGTCAACGTTCTGATATTTGTATTTTGTTCCGGGATACATAAGGCTAAACTTTGCATTAAGAATTATAACGTTCTCAAAGGCGAGGGTTTCGCCAGTATTTGCATCAATGTGATTCTGATTAAACTGACTCTTTTCGTATTTTCCGGTGGTTGCATTGTAGTCAAAAACAACGTTGGAGTTATAGGAGGAGAAGGCAAAATTGATTTTATCAGCGGCATTACCCATAGCCATAACCTTGGAGTTATCTCCAAATTTATAGGCATCATTTATGTTAGCATCGGTTTTGATTTTTTTGTATTCAATAGCTCTCTTAAGTCTGTGTCCTGAAGTAAAGGCGGTGTGCTCATAGGGAACCTTTCCGATTCTTTCGGGATCACGATAAGAGGTGGAGTTGGGATTGTTCTTAGGATCACGTGTAGAACTGAGCGCTAAGAAATTGAGTGTGTTAAGATTGTTCTGCTTTATGTAGTTGAGCGCATCACCCTCGCCGCCAAAGTGAGCAAAAATGGCATTGTGAGAATTTGCAAGAGAGAGGTAATATTTGCGAGCGGAACGCAGAGAGCCAAGCTCGGGGATTTTATTAACGTCCGAGAAAACGGCAAGGATTCTGGTAATTCCAGCTTCGGCATCTGCCTCATAAATAATTCCTGCCTCTGCAAGTCCCTTCTGAGGCAGAGAAACCTTGATGTTGTTTATCATAACAGCAACGGGACGCTTGTCCTCTGCAGAGAAATCAAGGGTGTATTCTCCGGTGAGGGGGTCTTTAGCGAACTTGGGGGCTTCAGAGGAAACTGCGTCACTCTCGGTGCCTGCAAGCGCAGAGGATGAGCCCTGAGGCTTGCCTGAACAAGAGGCAAATGCTGCTAAGAGAATAACAGATAAAATAACTGCAAGTAACTTTTTCATTTTATATCACCTTTCAAGTTATTAGTGCGTTTTTTCATACATTATATATTATACCGCATAATTTTTGGCATTTCAAGTGGAAAGATATAGATTTAGGTTGCTTTTTGGCTATATAAGATTATCATTCTAAATGCACACTATACTGCATAAACTTATTATAGACTTTAAACAACACTATACGGAGAGAAAAATGACACAGAACAAAGTTTTAAAGAGTATGTTTGGCGAGCTTTCGGGCGCTCTGGCGCAGGAGTCGAAGACTACTGCATTCACTAAAAATTATGAGCATCAGTGCGCTCTCTATGAGCGGCTTTTAGAAGGCAGCCAGAGCGAGAGCGACCTTGTTTGCGGCAGATGCCTTATTGCTCTTTCGAGAAGCCTTGCCGCGCAAGAGACTAAAAAGGAGAGCATTTTGTCCGCTAAAAATGAGGTCAATATTTTAAATGAGGTTTTCAGCGAGGGGACGAAACCTTCAAAAAAGCAAATAGAAAGCCTTGTCAGGTCGCGAATAGAAACGCTCTCGGGCACACCCTCGGACGAGGTTATAGACGCCGTTTTGTTCCTCTATCTCTCCCTCAGATAAAACGAAAAAGGTGATTATATGAAGGATTCATTTTACCTCTCGCCGCCATATTACAGCGAATACTTAAAGAAGCTTGCGCGGCTTAAAAAGGAATACCCGTTTTTAAAGCTCGGCAGTATCGGTCGCTCTGTACAAGGGCGCAAAATTTATGCTCTTTTCCTCGGAAAAATGTGTTCGCCCGTTGTTTTCGCTGCAGCATTTCATCCTTTAGAGTGGCTGACGGAGAGTCTGCTTGTAAGGTTTTCAGAGGAGCTTTGCAAAAACATTTGCCATAGCAGAGAGCTCAGATGCGCCATTGAGCGCCGAGGGGTAATTATTGTGCCGTGTGCAAACCCCGACGGAGTTGAGCTCTTATTATCGCGCGGCGCTTCGGCAGGTCGCTTCCGACCATTTACAGATAAGATAAGCGGCGGCGACTATCGGATGTGGAATAGCAACATCCGAGGAGTTGATTTAAATCATAATTTCGATGCGGGTCACGATATCCTAAGAAAATTGGAGGCAAGAGAGGGCATAACGGGACCCGCACTGCGTAGATTTGGAGGCTTAAGGCCGGGTAGCGAGCCCGAAACGCGCGCCCTTGTTTCGCTTTGCCGCAACTTCTCGACAAGTCGAGTTTACGCATTTCACTCTCAAGGCGAGGAAATTTTTTATAAGTATGGCGAAAAAGTTCCTGTCGGAGCGCAGCATATGGCAGAAATGCTATCGCAGGCAAGCGGATACACATTAGAAACCCAAAGCGGCCTTGCCTCACACGGCGGCTTTAAGGACTGGTTTATAAAGGAATTTAACTGTCCTGCATTTACAATAGAAATCGGCAGAGGAAAAAATCCTCTGCCGATAAGTGAGCTTCCGCCGATTTTCGCAAGACTTTATGAAATGATGCTGCTTGCACTTGTCATTTAAAATCTGCGTTTTTTGATAATGCTGCGGTATCTCTGCGCGTTGATTTCTTGTCTGATAACAAGCAGGACGTATATCAGCGCAAAGAGAATTAAGAGAACAACCGCAAGCTTAATCCAAATAGAAGTAAAAACGTTTTTAACAAGGTGACCGAGATATAAAAACTCGTTTCTTTCGATATCCTCACCTGCAACAAGGTCGGTGATTCCAACAACCTCGTCGGCAAGCTTTACTTCAACGTATCCCAGCACGTCTCCCTCTTTAACGGGCGCCTCAACGTATGTGTTGGTATAGGCTTTAATCTGAACGCTGGAGGGGTCAATTTCGTCGGGGATAAGTGCGATTATCTTCTCCTTGGGGTAGAGCATAAGCTCGTCGGTTTCTGAGCAGAGGCGCAGGTCTATCTGCGCGCAGGATTCATCGGTGGGTAGTAGAGTTTTGAGCGAAAACTTGTCAAATGCCCAGTCGAGTAGCTTTCCGGTTTGGGAAAATGAATAGTTCTCAGCGTAAATTTGTCCGTTTTCGTTTTTGTAGGGGGCGCCGAGCATAACCGAAAGATAATGGTAGCCATTTTTCTCGGCATAAGCGGTAAAGCATTTGCCTGCAGGTGTGGTTGTGCCGGTTTTAAGTCCCTTGATGTAGGAACGATAGTAGGTAGAGCCCCTTTGCATCATTTTGTTAGTGCTGACAAGCCACTCGGGCTCTCTTTTGTTAGTCTTTCTGAGCTGGTAGCTATAGGTCGAGGAAATTTTGATGATTTCCTCGTATTTTACAAGCTCTTTAGCTATTAAGTACATATCGTAGGCGGTGGTGTAATGCTCGTCGTCGTGAAGTCCGTGAGGATTCATAAAGTGTGTGTTTACGGCGCCGAGCTCCTTTGCTCTTTTATTCATCATATCAATAAAGTTGTTGATACTCTGGTCACCCAAATAGTCAGCAACGATAGATGCCGCCTCGTTTCCCGACTGAAGAAGCATACAGTAAAGAAGCTCCCTCGCAGTAAGCTCCTCGCCCGCTAAAATGCCTGCTAAAGACACTCCCATACCCGAAAAACTGCCTAAAATTGAAGACTTTGCAACAATGGTGGTGTTATCTAAATCTGGCACCATTTCGATTAAAAGAAGGCAGGTCATCATCTTGGTAAGGGATGCGGGGTAGAGTCTTTCGTCCTTATTTTTCTCGTAAATAACGGTGTCGGTGTCGAGGTTTACTATGTAAACACCTTTTGCGGTAACCTCAAAGTCGGGCGAATATGCCGCTTTTGTAGGGATAGAGAAAAGGCTAAGCGAAAAAATCACAGCTAAAATAAAACAAGATATAATTTTTTTCATAGACAAATCCCTCCTTTAAGTGTATAATAATATAAGAATAATCCGTATATATAGATATTGTAACACACTTTTTTGGCAAAATAAAGGGAAAAAAGCAAAAAGTGTAAAAGATACAAAGTTTTTAAGGGGGAAAACAAGTGATTTTTGTGACCGGTGATACCCACGGTGATATAGAGCGCTTTTCCGAGCGCAGTATAAAGCGCCTTAAAAAAGGTGATACACTTATTATTCTCGGAGATTTCGGCTTTGTTTGGCAGGGTGGCGAGGAGGAAGAAAAAAACCTCGAATTTCTCCGCTCGAGAAAGTACAATATTCTCTTTTTAGAAGGCACTCACGAAAATATGGACAAGCTCAGTGAGTATCCCGTTGAGGAGTTTTGCGGTGGAGCGGTGCGCTCTCTCGGCGACAATCTAAAGCAGCTTATGCGCGGCGAAATTTATGAGATAGAAGAAAAAAGCATATTTGTCCTCGGCGGCGGTCAGAGTGATGACCTTGAAATAGAAATGCGCCGCGAGAATAAGACTTGGTGGGCAACCGAGCTTCCTTCCTTTGAAGAAATCGAGGCGGCAAGAGAAAAAATCAAGGCGAAAAAAGAGGTTGATTTTATTCTCACACATGATGCGCCTCACAAAATAAGAACTTCGATAACCGGCGAGGATAAAGAGCCCAGCCGCTTGGGACAGTTTTTAGATGAGATTATGTATAGCGTAAAATATAAAAACTGGTATTTCGGCTGTCATCATATCGACAGAAAGCTCACCCGTACTCACTACGCCGTTTATAGAAAAGTAATCGAAATCACAAATCCCGAAAAGAAAAGCTTCTTTAAGAAGTTATTTGGAAAGAAAAAATAAATACTAAAATGAAAAACAGACCTGCGATAGCAGGTCTGTTTTTGGGTTATTGATGTAGAGATGAATATAACAAGGGCTCCCTCTGACGAGGGAGCTGTTGAGCGAAGCGAAACTGAGGGAGAGAAAAAGCAAAAGCCAAGAACCAAAAATTAACCTATCTCTCCCTCAGTCACTCGTACCTCGTGCCAGCTCCCTCGTCAGAGGGAGCCTCCCGGTGTGCGTGACCAAAGCTCGACCCTACAATTATTCATTATTCAATATTCATCATTCATTAAAAAAGACCACCGTGAAGGTGGTCTTTTTAATTTATTTCTGTCCCTCTTTTAAAAGGCAGCAGTTTTTATATTTCTTTCCGCTTCCGCAGGGGCAGGGATCGTTTCTTCCAACCTTCTGAACCTTGCGAACGGGTTTCTTTTTAACAGTTCCGTCGCCGCCATGGGACGCGCCGGTAACCTTTGCAACCTCTTTGCGCTGTACACCCTCATTTTGATTTATCTGGAAGGTGAGAACAAGGCGCGAGGTGTCCTCTCTGATAGAGGAAATCATCTCGTCGAACATATCAAAGCCTTCGGTGCGATATTCGACAACAGGATCGTGCTGACCGTAAGCTCTAAGATGAATTCCTTTTTGCAGCTCTTCCATAGCGTCGATATGATCCATCCACTTGGAGTCAACGGTGCGAAGCAGAATAACTCTCTCGAGCTCACGCATAAGCTCGCTGCCAATCTGCTCCTCGCGTTCCTTGTAAATGGTCATAGCTCTCTCGTAGAGCTCCTCGGCGATTTCTTCTCTCGAGATATCGCCGAGCTGCTGAGTAGTGTAATTAAAGTCACTATCAAAGGTTAAGAAGCCTCGGTAGTAGTCACGAAGTCCGTCAATGTTCCAGTCATCGTGAATATGAGGATCAGCAAGATACATATTAACGTTGTTTACGATAGATTCGCGAATCATCGAAATGATGCTATCCTGTAAATCCTCGCCGTTTAAAACCTTGCCTCTCTGTCCGTAAATAATCTCTCTCTGACGGCTCATAACGTCGTCAAAGTTAAGAACGTTTTTACGGATTGAGAAGTTTCTTCCCTCAACTCGCTTCTGCGAGCTTTCAATAACGTTAGAAAGAAGCTTGGTTTCGATAGGAATGGTTTCGTCTATTCTGAGGGTTTCCATCATAGAATCGATTCTCGCGCCGCCGAAAAGACGCATAAGGTCATCTTCAAGCGAGAGGTAGAAGCGTGTGGCACCGGGGTCACCCTGACGTCCTGCACGTCCACGCAGCTGATTGTCGATTCCTCTTGATTCGTGTCTTTCAGTGCCGAGAATGAAGAGTCCGCCCGCTTCTCTGACCTTTTCGGCCTCCTCGCGGATGTCCTCTTTATATTTAGCCTCGAGCTGACGGAAGGTTTCTCTTGCCGAGAGAATGTCGGCATTGTCGGTTTCGTTAAAGCCGGTAGCTTCAGCGATAAGCTCCTCGGCAATACCCATTCTGCGCATCTCTGCTTTTGCTAAAAACTCAGCGTTACCGCCGAGCACAATGTCGGTACCACGGCCTGCCATATTGGTGGCAATTGTTACGGCGCCTAATTTACCTGCCTGAGCAACAATCTCGGCTTCCTTATCGTGATACTTAGCATTGAGAACTTCGTGCCTTATGCCTTTTCTCTTTAAGAGAGATGAAAGGTACTCGGATTTTTCAATCGAAATTGTACCAACAAGAACGGGCTGGCCCTTCTTGTGACACTCTATAATCTGATTTATAACTGCATTAAATTTTGCCGCCTCAGTTTTGTAAACAACGTCGGGATGGTCAATTCTTGCAACGGGCTTGTTTGTGGGAATTTCAATAACGTCAAGATTGTAAATCTCGCGAAATTCTGCTTCCTCAGTAAGCGCAGTACCCGTCATGCCCGAGAGCTTTTTGTAAAGGCGGAAATAGTTCTGGAAGGTGATGTTAGCGAGAGTTTTGCTCTCCCTTTCAACCTTAACTCCCTCTTTAGCCTCGATAGCCTGATGCAGACCCTCGTTGTAACGGCGGCCAAGCATAAGTCGCCCCGTAAACTCGTCAACGATGATAACCTCGCCGTCCTTAACAACGTAGTCAACCTCGTTTTTCATAACTCCGTTTGCACGAATAGCCTGATTTATGTGGTGCAGAAGGGTAAGGTTGTCGGCATCCATAAGGTTTTCAACGTTAAAGTGCTCCTCCGCCTTGGCGATACCCGAGGGGGTAAGTGTGGCGGTTTTTGCCTTTTCGTCAACAATATAGTCGCCTGAAATATCATCGTGCTGCTCTGTGTCGGAAAGCTCCTTAACCTTGGTTCTTACAAGGCGCTTTGCAAAGCGGTCTGCCGCCTCGTAAAGGTCGGTCGATTTATCGCCCTGACCCGAAATAATAAGCGGAGTTCTCGCCTCGTCGATGAGAATGGAGTCAACCTCGTCAACGATAGCAAAGTTAAAGGGGCGCTGAACCATATTTTCCTTGTAGATAACCATGTTATCTCTAAGGTAGTCAAATCCGAATTCGTTGTTTGTGCCGTAGGTGATGTCTGCGGCATAAGCTTTTCTGCGCTCGTCGTTTGAAAGTCCGTGAACGATAAGACCGACAGAAAGACCTAAGAAGCGGAAAATTTTACCCATCCACTCAGAGTCACGAGTTGCAAGATAATCGTTGACGGTAACAATGTGAACACCGTTGCCGCTAAGACCATTAAGGTAAGCGGGGAGGGTTGCAACGAGAGTTTTACCCTCACCGGTTCTCATTTCGCTGATTCGACCCTGATGAAGAACAATTCCGCCGATAATCTGAACGGGGTAGTGCTTCATTCCAAGCACACGCCAAGCGGCCTCTCTGCAAACTGCAAAGGCATCGGGGAGAATATCGTCAAGAGTTTCTCCACCCGATAGGCGCTCCTTGAGCTTAGGGGTCATAGAAATTAGTTCACTGTCAGACATCGCGCTGTATTTTTCCTCGAGCGCGCAAACCTTTTCCATGATAGGTTTAATGCGCTTAAGTTCACGCGAGCTGTATGAACCGAACAGGGCGTCTAAAAGTCCCATTGAAAAATCTCCTTTACGGAAAATTAGAAGTTAATAGTAACGTTTTGGGGTTTAAAGCGGCGGATAGCGGACTTGTTAACGCTGAAGCTTACCTTCTCGATAGCCTTGTCCATAACCTTTTCAAAATCCTCGCTCTTCATATTGGAGAGAACAGCGGAAGCACGGTCGGTGTAATCCTTGCCGTTTTCATCCATCTTGTAACGTACAAATACATAGTAGCCGGAGGTGCTGTTTTTAACGAGAGTAGGAGTGTCAAACTTTGCTTTGAAGAACGCGGCGTTAACTGCGTCGGGCTCGTCAGAGGTGTCCTTAGTAACAAAGGTGGGCTCGTTTTTGGTTTCTTCTTCCTCGTGGTCGTGCTCCTCGCCCTCTTCGTGAGTGTGCTCTTCTTCTTTTTCTTCTTCCTTGATCTCGCCGTCAACGTACTTGGCCTCAGCTTTAATAAGATCTTCGATTTTCTCGCCCTTGTTAAGTCTGGTTACGTATCCCTCGGCAAATTTCTTGAGTTCGTCCTTCTGCTCGTCGGTTGCGGAGGATTCTGTAGTAACGCCCTTGAAGTGAGCGGAATACTTAACGTCGATGTACTGAATTTTTGCGTAGTTTTTAGTAAAGAACTCTTTTCTGTCTTTTTCAGAAACGGGCTCCTTGCCGTCCTTGCTGTAATAGTATTCGAAAATCTTGTTTGCTTTTTCAGTGTTTAAAAGAATCTTTTTGTAGGACTCTTTTCCGCAGCCATTCTCCTCATAGAGAGCCGAAAGACTTGCCCAATAATTCTCTAAGGTTGCTTCAAAAACCTTGGTTTCGTCATCGGTGAAGGAAAGCTTGTACTCGTCGAAAAGCTTTTCGATGGTAAGGAATTTCTTTACGGAATCCATAGCAGTGTCTTTGATGAAGTCTGCGGCCTTCTTGTCGCCAATTTTTTGGTCAAATAAGTCTTTGTTTTGATCGGTTACCGAATAGGATGCTGTGTAATAGGCATCAGTAAGATAGCCGAGGTAAACACCTGCGGACACGGTGTACTCACCCGACTTAACTGCCCAGGTGGTATCTGCGCAGGAAACTGTGCACATCATGATAGATGCGATGATAGTTGCTGCAAGTACTTTGATAAGAACTCTGAATTTTTTCATTTTTGTTTACTCCGTTCTTTTTTATGTGGCGGCAATCTGCCGCATTATATTCATAAAAAATATTATACCAAACAACCTGCGTTTTGTAAAGGAGTTTCGGCAGATTTTACAACCTCGAAATAATTTTAAAATAAAAAAGCGGACAGCTCGGCTGTCCGCTTTGTGATATTCGCTATTTTTCGGCTTTTTTCTTCTTTTTAAAGCAATTTTCGGTACCGTTCAAAAGCCTCTTTATGTTGCTTCTGTGCATAAAAATTGAGGTGCCTGCGATTATGCAGAGGAAAATAGTCTGCCATATAACAGTTCTTGTCATAAGAACGTCGGCGCGCAGTGTAAGACCTACGATAAGAGTTGAAATAGGAGCTGCCGCCATCGAGAGAATTGAGCCTAAGGAAACATAGCCGGTTATGAGCGTGATAATAAGGAAAATTGCGATTGATACAAGGCAAAGCTTCCAGTCAAGAACAAGGAATACGCCTGCGCAGGTAAGAACTCCCTTGCCACCTCTGAAATTAAAGAAAACGGGATAAATGTGACCGATTACAACCGCAATTCCGCCGATATAAGCGCCAACGTTTACCATTTCATTAAAGGGGAGATAAGAGAAAATCCATCTCGAAAGGAAAATCGCTGCAACCGCTTTTAAAAGGTCGCAAACAAGGGTTAAAACGGCAGGGAGCTTTCCTATTGTGCGAAGCACGTTTGTCATTCCTGCATTTCCGCTGCCTTCGTTGCGAACGTCCTTTTTGGCAAATAATTTGCTGAACAAAACGGCAAAGCTGACGCTTCCCAAAAGATAGGAAACGAGTGCCGCACCTATGGAATACATAACAACTAAAATAACATCATTCATAGCAAATTGACCTCCGATATCAAATGCTCTTTACTTGTCGTCGCCGCGCTCACGCGAAATCATCTTAATGGGCGTTCCCGTAAGGCCAAAGGTCGAGCGAATCTGATTTTCGATGTATCTCTGATAAGAGAAATGGAAAAGCTCATCGTTGTTTACAAAGCAAACAAAGGTGGGTGGGCAGGCGGCTGCCTGAGTGATATAGTAAATCTTAAGACGCTTTCCCTTGTCCGAAGGAGGCTGAACCTTTGCGGTCGCCTCGGCGAGCATATCGTTTAAAAGTCCGGTCTGGATTCGGCGGCAGTTTTGCTCTCGAACATAGGTTATAAGCGAATATAGCTTGTCGATTCTCTGTCCTGTTTTAGCCGAAATGAAAACAAAGGGCGCATAGGACATAAATGCAAAATCAACCTCGAGCTTTTTCTGATACTCCCGCATGGTCTTGTCGTCTTTTTCGATAGCGTCCCATTTATTGACGGCAATAATACAAGCCTTGCCCTGCTCGTGAGCATAGCCTGCAACCTTGGAGTCTTGCTCGGTAAAGCCTTCGGTTGCGTCAATCATAATAACGCAAACATCGGCACGTTCAACCGCCATATAAGAGCGCAGAACGCTGTATTTTTCAATCGCCTCGTCAACCTTTTTCTTGCGGCGGATTCCTGCAGTGTCAATGAAAACAAACTTTCCAAACTCGTTTTCAACAACTGTGTCAACGGCATCGCGAGTAGTTCCTGCAATGTCGGAAACAATAACCCTCTCCTCGCCTGCAAGGCGGTTTACAAGAGAGGATTTTCCAACGTTGGGCTTGCCGATAACGGCAACCTTTGTATAATCCTCGGGATATTCCTCGACTTCCTCATTTGGAAGAAGGTCAAAGAGCGCATCTAAAAGGTCGCCCGTTCCGTGTCCGTGAACAGAGGAAACGGCAATAGGATCTCCGAGGCAGAGATTATAAAATTCGTAAAATCCAAGCGGAACGTCGCCAACGCTGTCGCATTTGTTTACACAAAGAACAACCGGCTTGCCGCTCTTTTTAAGCATAGAAGCAACGTCCATATCGGCGGCGGTTACGCCGCAGGTAAGGTCGGTTACAAGCAAAATAACGTCTGCGCTCTCAATGGCGATTTCTGCCTGACGGCGCATCTGCGAGAGGATAACATCATCGGAAAAAAGCTCGATACCGCCTGTGTCAATAAGGGTTGCAAAGCGGTTTTGCCATTCAACCTTGGCATAAATTCTATCTCGGGTAACGCCGGGGGTGTCCTCAACTATTGAAAGGCGTTTTCCAACTAATTTATTAAACAGTGTCGATTTGCCGACGTTCGGTCTTCCGACAACCGCAATAACGGGCAGTGCCATCATTTTTCCTCCTTTTCATTTATAAGCTCGTAAAGCGCGGAAAATAACCCTTCTCCGCTTGCATTTGCAATTATAACTTTGGTGTTAAGAGCGGCTTCAATATCTGAAACCGTCTTGTCGTCTAAAAATTTGTCTGTCTCGTGCCTTAGCATAACGTCGGGGAGAATGAGTGCATCCCCAAGGTCCTTGCCGCTAAGCTCGTTAATGATATCCCTTGCTGTTATAAGACCCGTAACAGTTATAGTTTCCCCGAAAAAGTTGTTTTTTATAGGGAAAATCTGAGCCTCGCTATTCGGGAAAATACTCTTGAGCTTCTCGCATTCCTCTTTAATATAAGGCGCAGCGTCAACTCCCGTTGCAATAGAATAGCGCACTTTTGTATCGCAAGCCTCGGCATCCTCTTGGCAGAGCGCAAGCTCGTTTTCAAAGCTGCGGATAAGCCCAACTCCGTTTTCGATTTGAGGGAATTCCTCATAGTAATCGTAAGCGGGGAGCGGGAGCTTTGCTTTTATGAAAAATTCGTCCGAGCAGTAAACTAAGCGTGTGCCGTG
>JAZRHT010000139.1:0-11096 GCA_045644905.1 Oscillospiraceae bacterium | reverse complement strand
TTTAATGACGATGTTTTAAAGGCAATCGGCAGAAAACACACAACACAGCAAACCCTTCAGGCTTACGAAATGGCAAGAAAAATAGGCTTTAAAACTATAAATATGGACCTTATCGCAGGTCTTACCGATGATACCGTAGATTCCTTTAAAAACACTATGGAAACCGCTATTTCTCTGCGCCCTGAGAACATAACTCTGCATACTTTAACAGTTAAAAGAGCGGCAAATTTGAGGGAACGGAGCAAGACTACGTTTGAAAATACAGAAACACCCGCCGAAATAATGGTTGGAATGTCAAGAGAAAGATTTTTTAAGGATGGTTACACCCCATACTATATGTATAGACAAAAAAACACCCTCTCTAACCTTGAAAACGTAGGCTTTACATTAGACGGGCATAAAGGGTATTATAATATATATATTATGAGTGAGGTGCATTCGATTATTGCTCTCGGAGCGGGCGCTGTAAGTAAGCTTAAAGCCCCGCATAGCGAGGATATTGAAAGGATATATAATTATAAGTATCCAACAGAATATCTGAGCGGTTTTGAAAATATAATAAACAGAAAAAGAGAGGTGTTGGATTTCTATGAAAAACATCCTTTTTAATGAACTTGGATTAGTTACCGCAGATAAGGTAAACAGCCTTGCTAAAAGCGATTTTGAAAAGCTTGTGTCCCTTTGCGAAAACTATTATATCGAGCAGATAGAAAAAATCGCAAGCCTTCTTATAAGCGATAACCGTTATAAAATAGTACTGCTTGCAGGCCCCTCGGGAAGCGGCAAGACCACCACGGCAAAAAAGATTTCGGAAAAGCTTATAGAGGGCGGCAAAAACGCAGTTTATATTTCACTTGATGATTTCTTTTTAAACCGCGAGGATTTACCTAAACTCGAAAACGGCGAAACCGACTTTGAATCAGTAAACACCCTTGACATCGCAGAAATCAGAAAATGCTTCGGCCTGCTTCTTTCAGGCGAAAAAGCTACAGTTCCTTATTTTGATTTTTTAACGGGAAAAAGAGATCCCCAAAAAGCACATATTCTCGAAACGGGCGAAAATGATATCGTCATAGTTGAGGGACTTCACGCTATAAATCCCGAGCTCACACGCGGAATTGATGCTTTTGGAGATAAAGGCTTCTATAAATTGTTTGTAAATCCATTAAGCCAAATCTGTGCAGAAGATGGCACGGCTATTTTAAAGAGAAGAAACCTGCGCCTTATGCGCCGAATGATAAGAGATTATTATTTTAGAGGCAGCAGCGTTGAAAATACACTTAATATGTGGCAGGGCGTTTGTAACGAGGAAATAAAGAACATTATTCCTTTTAAGGACACCGCCGACTGCATAGTTGACACAACTCATTTCTATGAGCCCTGTATTTACCATCACTTCCTGCTTCCAATTATAGAAAAATCAGAGGTGACTCTGCCCGAGCATAAAAAGATATTAGAGGAGCTTATAGATAAGCTTGAAATCTTTTATGATGCTCCCGCCGATATTGTCCCTAAGAATTCGATGATAAGGGAGTTTATCGGAGATAAATAAACACATTTCAGAGAAAGGACGTAAAGTTATGAACAACTTTATTGATGAAATCTACGAGAGCGCTAAAATATTTGTTGACAAAACAAGTGAAAAGGCAGAAGAATTTGTCGGCAAGAGCAAAACTCAGCTTAAAATTTATAAGCTTCGTGCTAAACTTCGCGAGTGCTACACTCTTCTTGGAATCCGTGTTTACAACAAGGCGAAGGCAGGGGAAGAACTCGGCAAGGTTGTTGAAATGCGTATTCACGAAATTGACGCTTTGAGAGAAGAAATCGAGGAGCTTAAAGAACAAATGGAGCTTATAGGTTTTTATAAAAAATGTAAAAACTGTGGCAGCTACAATGATAAAGAGGACGAGATTTGTCTTAATTGCGGAGCAAATCTGAAGCCCTATCACAAAACCGTTTACAGCGTAAACTTTGACAAAACAGAGGACAAATAATAAATTTCGGAGGCTTTAATTTTTATGCCTAAATTAAAACAAAACAGCCAGTCACAAAGCTTTATGGAGGGCGCACTCATCCTCATTTTCGCCACCGTAGTAGTCAAGGTGATAGGCGCGATATTCAAAATTCCTCTCGGGAATCTGCTTGAAGAAGAGGGATTTGCATATTTTAACGTTGCCTATGGCGTTTTCACACCGCTTTATTCTCTTGCGATGGCGGGCCTTCCCGTCGCAGTTGCAAGAATGGTTTCGGAAAACGCAACAAAGGGCAACTTCCGTGAGGTTAAGAAGATACTTAGAGTTTCAACCGCCGCATTTACTGTGACGGGCGGACTTGCGAGCATCATAATGCTGCTTAGCGCACACGTCTATTCTAATAAAATAGTTGAAACCCCTGCGGCATTCCTTTCTATAATATGCCTCGCTCCTGCAGTATTTTTCTGCTGCATGATGAGCTCGCGCAGAGGCTATTATGAAGGCCTTAAAAATATGTACCCGACAGCTATCTCGCAGATGATAGAGGCACTTGCAAAGCTTGGCTTCGGTCTTTTGTTTTCTTGGCTTGTTATTTATGTAGGGACCTCGCAGTTTAACCAAAATAAAACAGTTTTTGGAACAGCCTGTGAAACTGAAATAGAAGCTCTTTCTATCATTTATCCCTTTGCGGCAGCGGCAGCTATTCTCGGTGTAACCTTGAGTACTGCAATCGGTGCTTTATATCTGCATATAAGATATATCACAAAGGGCGACGGTATCACAAGCGAGCAGCTAAATTCCTCGCCGCCTGCAAGAAGCAGCAAGGAAATTCTGCGCTCACTCTTGTCCATAGCGATTTTAGTTTCGCTCGGTACTCTCGCAACTACAATTACATCCTTTATTGACACAACCTCAATTCTTAACCGACTAAATTACGCCATGGAAACCGATTCCCAGACCATTATAAATATGTATCCGGGAATAAGCGAAAAGGCAACTAACATCCCCGACTTTATCTATGGCGCATATTGTTATGCAATAAGTATTTTCAACCTTGTTCCTACAATTACAACAACCTTTGCAATCAGCGCGCTTCCTGCAGTTACTTCGGCGTGGACACTAAAGGACGAAACTCAAACTAAAAAGAGCGTCGAATCTGTGCTTCGTATAACAAGCTTTGTCGCATTTCCTGCAGGTATCGGAATTGCTGTTATGTCAAAGCCGATTTTAAGCCTTCTGTATCCTTCGGCTGAGCGTGCGCTGGGTGTAGATATTGCTGCCCCCGCTCTTTCGCTTCTCGGAATAGGTGTTATATTCGTAGCGCTGCTAACTCCCATAAACAGTATGCTTCAGGCAGTGGGTAGGGCAGATATCCCCGTAAAACTTATGCTTATTGGCGGAACTATAAAGATTGTTACAAACTTTATTCTTGTTGCCATTCCCTCAATAAATGTTAAGGGCGCTCCCGTTGGAACTATCTTGTGCTATATATTCCTTTTTGCCGCAAGTATGATATTCCTTTGCCGTGAAATAGGCTCGGTTCCGTCGGTGAAATCGACATTTATTAAGCCTTTTGCTGCCGCAGCTGTGTGCGGAATTGCTGCAATCGGGTCTTATAAGCTTCTTGTTTTGGCAATCTCTCCTAAGCTCAGTACAGCAATTTCCATAATTTTTGCTGCCATAATTTATGCAATTTGCCTAATTGTTTTCCGTGCTTTGTCAAAAGATGATATAATTATGCTTCCAAAAGGAAAAAAATTAGTAAAAATACTTGAAAAACACGGATGGATAGGTTAAAATAGATGTAGTGTTTGAATAAGAGACCTTCTTATTCAAAATCAAAAATGTTGTGCATAGCGCAACAAATAAAATTAAGGAGAAAGAAAAATGACTAAAGTTGAACTCATCAATGCAATCGCTGAAAAAGCAGGCCTCACTAAAAAAGATGCAGACGCAGCTCTCAAAGCTGTTGTTGACACTGTAACAGAAGCTCTCGTTAAGGGCGACAAAGTTCAGCTCGTTGGCTTCGGAACCTTTGAGGTTCGTGCTCGCGGCGAGAGAACCGGCAGAAACCCCAGAACTAAGGAAACCATCACAATCCCCGCTTCCAAGGCTCCCGCTTTCAAAGCTGGTAAAGCTCTTAAAGACGCTGTTTCTAAATAAGAAACTAAGAATCGCCGCCTTGGCTCTTTGCCGAGGCGGTTTTGATTTTCTCGGAGGAAAATATGAGAATAGATAAATTTCTTAAAAATGCAAGAATTATAAAGCGCAGAACCGTTGCAAACGATGCTTGCGACAATGAGAGAATAGTTGTGAACGGAAGAACAGTTAAAGCCTCTTATCAGGTTAAAATTGGAGATATAATCGAGGTAGGCTTTGGAACTAAAACGCTCAAAGTCAGAGTTCTTTCAATAAATGAAAACGCAAATAAACAAACCGCCTGCGAGCAGTTTGAAATAATAGAATAATTTTTTCTTTTTCTGAATATAGTTTACTCAGGATTATTTAGGAGTGAACTTATATGGCAGAGGAAAAGAACAAAAACAAAATGCCTCATAATCTATTTATGAACGATTGCGAGAAACTTACGCTTACAGGTGTCAGCGACGTCAAGGAATTTGACGATAAAAGCATAATCTGTTTTACCGATAAGGGTGAGCTTGTCATAAAAGGGCAGCAGCTTAAGGTCGACAAAATGGACACAGTAAGCGGAGATATGGAGGTCTGCGGCAGAATTTCGGCCCTTATTTATACGGGCGAAGCGAGGCGCACAAATTCCATTTTCTCGAAACTCTTCAAATAGAGAGAGGTATTTTTTTGACTACAACCCTTTCAGAGCAGCTTATTCAATTTGGTATAGCGGCGCTTGTAGGTGTCGCCCTCGGCGTAGTTTACGACTTTTTCAAGGTGCTTAGGCTTATCGGCCTTGATTTCAAGATTGCGGCATTTGTAGAGGACATCCTTTTCTTTCTTATTGCTACCGTCACAATGTTTTCGTATTATATGCAGATAACTAATGGTAAATTCCGCATAATCTCTCTTGTTGCGGCAGCTTTAGGTTTTATAGTATATAGTTTGACGGTCGAAAAGGTAGTATTTTTTATAATAAAAAAGATATATGCGCTGATTTCTAAAATATTAGGCTTTATTTATGAGAAAATCATTCTTTTTGTCATAAGGAAAATTGTTTTGAAACCTTTTAGCGCTATAGGAAAATTTTTCAAGGAAAAAATATTTAATTTTTTTAAAAACCTATTGCCAAAGAAGGACAAAATGTTATATAATACAAAGAGAATTCATAAGAGAAAGGGAGGTAAAAGAAAAAATGCAAAAAGAAAAAACGACTCATCGCGCAAAACCTTCGGGTCTTAAATTTATTGCAATCGTTGGCGTGCTTTTCTTAGTATTTTTCGTTTCCTTCCATCTTGTAAGACTTCAGATTGAGCTTTCCGAAAAGAAAGCAGTGCTTGCTAAATTGGAACAGCAGAAGCAGGAGCTTATGATTTCTAATGCAGAAAAAAAAGAAATGATCGAAAAAAGCGATCAGAACGAATTTGTCGAGCGAATTGCAAGGGAATATTTCGATTTTGCTTATCCCGATGAGCAGATCTATATAGATATCTCCGGTAGCTAACTTCTCGGTATTTTCAATCTCATCTAAGGAGTAATTATCAGTCTATGCAGCTTGAAGTCGGAAGTATTTTAGAAGGAAAAGTCACCGGAGTTACAAAATTCGGCGCATTTGTTGACCTTGGAGAAGGCAAAACAGGTATGGTACATATCTCTGAGGTATCTTCAAATTATGTTACAGAAATTAGTGAGCACGTTAAGGAAAACCAAATAGTTAAGGTTAAGATTCTCAGCATTGGGGAGGACGGCAAGATTCGCCTTTCAATGAAAAAGCTCAATGGCGACGTACCCGAGCCTAAGCCTCAGAGAAGAGAAAGCTTTAAGGAGCGTGAGCCCAGAGGCAATTTCTCGGCTCCTAAAAAGCAGGAACCAATGTCATTTGAGGATATGCTGAGTAAGTTTAAGCAGTCGAGCGACGAAAGAATGAGCGACCTTAAACGTAATATGGATTCCAAACGCGGCGGCTCGAGCCGTAGAGGCGGAAGATAACAAATCAGGGCGAAGTGGCAACACTTCGCCTTTTTAAAAGTGTAGTGAGGAAAAATTATGCAGAAGTTTAAAATAACCTGCCCCTGCCATTTCGGTTTAGAAAGCGTGCTCTCGGGCGAAATGAAGAGGCTTGACTTTCAAAATGTTCAGAGTGAAAACGGCAAGGTGAGCTTTGTCGGCGATTTTGCTGACGCCGCAAAAGCTAATATAAATCTGAGAACTGCCGAAAGAGTTCTTATTGAAATTGCAACCTTCAAGGCTTTTAGCTTTGAGGATCTCTTTCAAGGCACATTAGCGGCGCCTTGGGAAGAATTTGTCGGCAGAGATGAGGCTTTCCCCGTCAAGGGCTATAGCTTAAATTCAAAGCTTTACAGCGTTCCCGACTGCCAGTCTATCATCAAAAAAGCGGCAGTTCGCCGTTTGGAGAGTAAATATGGAATGAGCATTTTCCCCGAAACAGGCGCAAAGCATCAGATTCAGTTTTCTATTATGAAGGATGTCGTTTGTCTTTATCTTGATACAAGCGGAGAGGGACTTCATAAAAGAGGTTACCGCCGAAATTCAAACGCAGCCCCCATTAAAGAAACTCTTGCCGCAGGTATTCTTGACGTTGCAAGGGTGAAAGGCTATAGCACAGTTTATGACCCCATGTGCGGTAGCGGAACATTTTTGATTGAATCCTATCTGCGAGCCACCAAAACCGCCCCCGGACTTCTTCGCACATTTGCAAGCGAAAAATGGCAGTGCTTTGATAAGAAATTCTGGCAAGAGGCAAGGGGAGAGGCTCTCGAGAAAATCGATAGAAACTGCGAATTTCGTGGCTTTGGCTCAGATATTGACACCGATGCAGTGTATCTTTCGACCGACAACGCAAGAAAAGCGCAAGCTCTTTCACGACTTTCCTTTAAAAAAGCCGATATCGCCGACTTTGTAGTGCCTGAAAAGGGAATAGTAATTTGCAATCCCCCTTATGGCGAACGCCTTTCGGATATAAAAACCGCCGAAAACCTTTACAAAACTATGGGAAAAGTGCTACTTCCTAAAGAAAATGTAAGCTATTACATTATTTCTCCGCACGAAAATTTTGAAGACTTTTTCGGAAGAAAAGCCGATAAAAAGCGCAAACTTTATAACGGAATGATTAAATGCAATCTTTATCAATATTTTTTGTAAAAAATCAGTGAATACTTGGCAATTTGCACTTTACAGTTTCGAGAGTTTTGTGTATAATATATTTTAAGTAGATATGCCTAAAATTAAATAAGCGGAGGATGTGTAAAATGGCTTTAAAGTATAAAAGAATTCTTCTTAAACTAAGCGGTGAAGCCCTTGCCGGAGATAAGAAAACCGGAATCGACAATCAAACTCTTGAAAGCATCTGCAAAAGCATTAAAAAGTGTGTTGACGCAGGCGCAGAGGTTGGTATAGTTGTCGGCGGCGGAAACTTCTGGAGAGGTCGCTCCAACGAACATATGGACCGCACAAGAGCTGACCATATCGGTATGCTTGCAACCGCTATGAATGCCCTCGCAGTTGGCGATATGCTCGAGAGCCTCGGCGCCGAGGTCAGAGTGCAAACCGCTATTGATATGCATCAGATTGCCGAGCCTTACATAAGAGGCAAAGCATTAAAACACCTTTCAAGAGGCAGAGTTGTTATCTTTGGCTGCGGTGTAGGTAGCCCCTATTTCTCAACTGATACAGCTTCGTCCCTGAGAGCCGCTGAAATAAATGCGGATATTATGTTTAAAGCCACAATGGTTGATGGTGTTTACGATAAGGATCCCCATCGTTATGATGATGCCGTTAAATACGATTCACTTCCTCTTTCCGAAGTTCTTAATAAAGGCCTCGCAGTTATGGATAGTACTGCCGCCGCTATGTGTAAGGACAATAAAATGCCCGTTTTAGTATTTAGCCTCGAAGATCCCGAGAATATTTACAGAGCAGTTACGGGCGAAAATATTGGTACAGTAGTTTATACAGACTAACATAAAAGGAGTAATAAGTTATGCAGGAGCAAATGAAAATTATTAAAGACAAAATGAATAAGAGCGTTGAAGTTCTTAAGGGCGATTTTGCCGCAATCCGCGCAGGCAGAGCAAATCCCGCAGTTCTCGATAAGGTAAACGTTGATTATTACGGAGTTCCCACTCCCATCCAGCAGATGGCAGCAGTTTCTGTTGCAGAGGCAAGAGTTTTAGTTATTCAGCCTTGGGACGCTTCAACCTTAAAGGCTATTGAAAAAGCAATCAACACTTCCGATATCGGCATTAACCCCACCAATGACGGTAGAGTTATCCGCCACGCATTCCCCGCTCTTACAGAGGAGCGCCGCCGCGATATCGCAAAGGATATCTCTAAGCTCGGTGAAAATTGTAAGGTTGCTATCCGTTCCATCCGTCGTGACGGACTTGAAAAGTTCAAGGCTATGAAGAAAGCTTCCGAGATTACTGAGGACGATCTTAAGAATTGCGAGAAACAGGTTCAGGACTTAACCGATCAGTTCTGCAAAACCGTTGACGAGCTTGCTAAGGTAAAGGAAAAAGAAATTCTCGAGCTGTAATTGGAGCTGTTATGGGATTTTTTAAAAAGAAGCCTCAGATTAATGAGGAAATTCTGCCCATTCACGTTGCCTTTATTATGGATGGCAACGGTAGATGGGCAAAAAAGCGAGGACTTCCTCGCTCGGTAGGACATCAGAAGGGAGCCGCTGTTTTTAAAACAGTCTCCCGCTATTGTCGTGACCGCGGCATAAAATATGTAACGGTCTATGCATTTTCAACAGAAAATTGGAAGCGCTCGCAGGAAGAGGTTTCGGGCATTATGAACCTTTTCCGTGAGTACCTTAAAGATGTAAAGAATTACACAAAGGATAATATCCGCGTGCGCTTTATAGGGGATAGAAGCCCGCTTGATGCCGATATAGTCGAGCTTATGGAGGAAACCGAGAAAACCTCGGTTGATTTCGATGCCATGACTCTTAATATCGCTATAAATTATGGCGGACTTCCCGAAATCGCAAATGCGGCAAAAATCTGTGCCGAGAGAGTTCTTAGCGGCGAGATTTCTCCCGACGATGTAACCTGCGTGGAAATTTCTAAGCATCTTTATACCGCCGAATGTCCCGACCCTGACCTTATCGTCAGAACAGGCGGCGAATTCAGACTTTCTAATTTCCTGACTTGGCAATCGGCATATAGTGAGCTTTATTTCTGCGATGTTCTTTGGCCTGACCTAAAGCCTCGCCATATCGAGCAGGCTTTAGCCGAGTTTTCGAGAAGAAATCGTAGATTTGGTAGCGCTTAAAAAGGCATACGGAGGTAAGGCGTGTGAAGCAACGCATTATATCAGGAACGCTTTGCGTAGTAGTTTTAGCAGTTGTGCTATGCTTTTATAACACCCTTGTTTTAGAGGCCGCAATATGCGTGCTTTCGGCGGTGGCAGTATTTGAGCTTTTAACTGCGAACGGTTTTAGGGAGCATAAGCCCTTCTTATATACAGGTGTTTCGGCCGCCGCACTTATGCCGTATTTAAGCCGGCTTAACTTAGAAGGCGCTGTTATTGCAGTATTCCTAACTGCAGTAGTAATTTTGATGCTGAAATTCCACAGTAAGATAAATTTTGAAAAGGTTTGCTTTTTAGTTGTTTCATCTCTGGGAGTTTCGCTCTCGTTTTTGTGCATTATCCTTCTTCGAAATGAATTTGCTAAAAACGGACTTATCTATATTCTGATTATTTTCGGCGGAGCATGGTTTGCGGATACAGGCGCTTATTTTACAGGAAGATTTTTCGGTAAACATAAGCTTAGCCCCGTAATCAGTCCTAAGAAAACTATTGAGGGTGCAATAGGCGGCGTTATATGGAATGTTCTGCTTATTGATCTTTTAGCATTTGTTTATACAAAGATTTGCGAAAATTTTGATATTATTGTAAAGGTAAATTACATAGAGCTTTCAATCCTTGCGGTGTTTATAGCATTTGCGGGAATGGGAGGCGACCTTATTGCTTCTGTTATTAAAAGGCAGATTGGCATAAAGGACTATGGCAATGTTATACCCGGCCACGGCGGAATTATGGATAGATTTGATAGTATTCTCTTTACCGCCCCAACCGTTTACTTTGTAACAAGATTTTTAACTGTAATCATATAAAATTTGCGGCCACCGATTAAAGCAAAATCGGTGGCTTGTAAGTTAAAGAGGGGTTTTAATTATGAAAACCATATCTGTTTTAGGTTCAACAGGCTCAATCGGCACTCAGACCCTTGATGTTGCGAGAATGCATAATGTAAAGGTCTGCGCCATTACAGCCAATAAGAACATAAAACTCTTAGAAGAGCAGGCAAGAGAGTTTAAGCCTGAGCTTGTGTGCGTCGGAGATAAAGAATTATATACGTCTCTAAAAACCGCCCTCGCCGATACCGATATTAAGGTAGAATGCGGAGCCGAGGGAATAGAAAAAGCGGCAACTTTAAATAGCGCCGAGGTTGTTGTCAATAGCATTGTTGGTATTGCAGGTCTTCTGCCGACCCTTAGCGCAATAAATGCCTGTAAAGATGTTGCACTTGCCAATAAGGAATCGCTTGTAACAGGCGGCGCACTCGTTATGAAGGCGGCAAAAGAGAAAAATGTTAAGATTTTGCCCGTTGATAGCGAGCATTCTGCCATTTTTCAGTGTATGCAGGCTTGCCGCACACATGAAGTTAAGAAAATTATACTGACCGCTTCGGGCGGCCCGTTTTTCGGATATACTAAAGAGGAACTTGAAAACGTAACAAAGGCTCAGGCTCTCAAACACCCCAACTGGAGCATGGGCGCTAAAATAACCATCGACTCTGCTACTCTTATGAATAAGGGAGCTGAGCTTATTGAGGCGGTCTGGCTTTTTGATAAAAAGGCAGAAGATGTTGAAATCGTTGTGCATAGGGAATCTGTTATCCATTCGCTTATCGAGCTTGAGGATAATGCCGTTTTGGCTCAGCTCGGAACTCCCGATATGAAA
>JAZRHT010000138.1:0-1522 GCA_045644905.1 Oscillospiraceae bacterium | reverse complement strand
GAAAGAGTAAAGAATATACCAAACTGCGCTGCTGCGCCGAAAAGCATAAGCTTGGGGTTTGAAAGAAGGGGTCCGAAATCGATCATTGCGCCGATTCCGATAAACAGAAGTAATGGAAAAAGCTCGTTTGCGATACCTGCATTGTAAAGCTCCTGAATAGGACCGTGAAGCGCTTCGGAATTAGGGATGTTTACAAGGATTGTTCCAAGTCCCATAGGAAGAAGCAGAGTAGGCTCCATTTCCTTTTTGATAGCAAGGAAAATGAGAAGTCCGCCAATTAAAAGCATAACTCCTTGCTGCCAGGTGAACTGCGCCAAATTTTGGTATAGAATTTCCATATTTTTAACCTCCGATAAAAAAATACCAATCAAAAAAATAATATCATACATCAAATTAAATTTCAAGAGAAAATGCTATGATTTTAGCAAAATTTGACTAAATCTGCATCTGCGGATATAATTATATAAAATACGAAACGGAGATTTTTTATGAAAAAGATTTTATTCTTGTGTCACGGCAATATTTGTAGGTCGCCTATTGCTGAGTTTGTTTTTAAAAATATGACAAAGGGGTTGCCCCTCTATATAGAATCAATGGCGGTGTCGCGCGAGGAAATCGGAAACGACATTTACCCTCCCGCAAAGGATATTTTAAGAAGGAAAAATATTCCCTTTGAGAGACGCGCGGCTCGTCAGATTACGCGAGCCGATTACGAGGAATTTGATTATATTTTGGTTATGGAAGAATACAATATCCCCCGTCTTATGCGAATTATCGGCGAGGACGACGAGAATAAGGTTTCTCGCCTTCTCGATTTTACTGATAGCCCAAAGGACATTGAAGACCCTTGGTACAGCGGAAATTTTGAGAAGGTTTTCAACGAGATTTCTTTCGGTTGCAAATGCTTTTTAGAGCATCTTAGAGAGAATAACGAGATATAAAAAGTGCGGTGCCTTTTGGCACCGCACTTTATTTTAATTACATTTCAATGGAAGGACGAATTACACAGAAGTGACGCTCAATCATAATGGGCTCTAATGTGTGTTCTTCTAAAATAACCTCTTCCATAGTTGTTAAGTTAAGGAGCTTATCTCCAAGGAACATGTAGCTTACAGGCTGGAAGGTGTACTCGGTTGTGGTGTAAATCTCGGTTTCGGGTTTGTTTGTAACAATAATATCACCGATAACAAGGTTTTCTTTAAGAACAATTCTTGTTCTTTCGATACCCTGACCAACATTTACCTTTCCGTCGGGATCAATAACCTGTCTGCCGCCATACATATTGGGAGCAAGCATCTTGCGGAAGGTGTTGCTTGTGGTTTCAAGCTTCTGCCATCTTGAAGGCCAGCTGGAGGTACCTTCATAATTCTTAAATACTCCGTTCATAACATCGACTGCAGTTGCATTTTCTAAAACTGCGCTGCCCATTGCCTCTTTATAGATAGCATCTGCAAGAGCTATATCACGAAGCTCGGAGGTTTTAAGGCTCTCTACGGCATCGAGAATACTCTGCTGCTGTGTG
>JAZRHT010000137.1:0-9141 GCA_045644905.1 Oscillospiraceae bacterium | reverse complement strand
ACAATGGGCAGTCAGCTCGACCGCCTCGGATATTACGGCAAGGCTTTCCATAATAACTCCTATAAATACTATTCCCGCCACCTTACCCACGTAAATTTAGGCTACTCCGACGGATTTATGGGCTACGGAAACGGAATGGAAGCCTATGTTAAAAATCGCTGGCCTCAGAGCGACAGAGAAATGTTCGAGGGAACTCTGCCTACATACATAGATAATCAGCCCTTTAATGTTTACTATATGTCTGTAAGCGGCCATAGCGGCTACACTAAAGTTGGAAATTCAATGACCTCAAGGCATTGGGATAGAGTTGCGCATCTGCCTTATTCTGATGCGGTCAAAGGTTACTTTGCCGCCAACCTCGATTTAGAGGATGCGCTCGCTCATTTAGTTTCTCAGCTTGAAGCAAAAGGCATTGCCGATGATACTGTTATCTGCATTTCAACCGACCATTTCCCTTACGGACTCGATAGCGGTGGTACACTCGGTAATATGCCGCTTCTCTCGGAGCTTTATGGCTACAACGTCGAAAACTATTTCCAGAGAGACCATTCGCGCCTTATTCTTTGGTGCGGCTCGCTTGAAGATAAGGAGCCTATCGTTGTCGACACACCAACCTTTAGCCTCGACATTCTGCCCACTCTCTCAAATCTTTTCGGCACAGAGTTTGATTCCAGACTCTTTGTAGGACGCGACGTTTTCTCAGACGCTTCTCCGCTCGTTTTCAACACACATTACGACTGGAAAACCGATCTCGGCACCTATTATGCCTCAAGCGGAAAGTTTGTCGCTAACGAGGGCGTTGAGGTTCCCGAAAATTATGTTGCCAATATCAAGGCGCAGGTAAGAAATAAAATGAAATACTGCAGCATGGCACTAAATAGCGACTACTTCCGCCACCTTTTTGAGAAAAAATAAAACAACAAGCCTGACCCAAACGGGTCAGGCTTATTTTCTTACCATACGAAAATTTTCTTTTTTGTATTTTCATTTACATCCATTTTATAAACATTTTGTCGATACATAGCAATCGAAAATGCTTCCTTGATAATGTATATTTCATTATCGGAATTAACATGAACTTCCGTATTATTAGTTGTTACACTGTCTATTTTTTTATAACTGCCGTCTGAGAGCCTTATTCTGTATATACCGTTATCCTTATGACGTATTATATCAGAGCTATACCCCTTATATTCAAAACAGACAGCATAGGCATATTCGTCACCGCAAATAAGCTGTTGTACGGGTCTTGGGAGGCTGTATTCAGAATATTTTCCCTGAGTAGAATATACCGAGATAGAGCTTTCATTCTCGGTTTGGGTGCATTTAGAAACAACGTAATTGGTTGTGAAGTTGAAAATAGGGTAGTCTTGGATTTTGGTGGTGAATTCTCCGAGCTTCTGAGATTGGCGACCATAAAAATCGGTTTCATATACAAATATGTTGTCATCGGTTGCTTGTGTAAGATATCTTAATTTGTTATTTGCAATTCCAAACTCTAAAATATTTTCTGCCACCAAGGTTTCGGTTTTGCTCTGCATATTATAAATATATAAATCGCAAATATCATCCTCGGTACCAAACTTGGAAAATACGATATGCTCTTTTGTAACCAACCAAAAAGCTAAGTTGGTTGTCGAAAGCAGTTGCTCGTATTTTTGTTCCGCTAAGGAATATCTGTATATATAGTCGCCCGCAGGCTCTGTTTCGGTAAATGTATTAAAGTACATAAACCCATCTATTACAAAAAAGTCGCCGTAATAAGATTCGTTTGAAAAATCGTTATGTTCTATTAGCTTGGTTTTCTTTCCGTTGTTGCGAACAAAAGTGCGTTGGTTATAAAAACCATCGGAATTATAAAAAATAGTATCGCCATTTATACATAGTCTGCTGTCTAGGAAGGTATCATATAAGTTATTATAATTCACAAAGTCGAAATGAATGTTGCTAAGACCCGAATTTTTTGAGCAAGCGGTAGAAGAAATCAACATCATAACTGTCACTAAAAGAGCAATTATTTTTTTCATAAAACCAGCCTCCTTTATTTTATAATAGCATATTGGGTAAAAAATGTAAATATTTTTATCAATATTTGTGTTTTATGTGTATAACAGGTATGATTTCCGCCACCTTTTTAAAAAATAAAATGCAATAAGACCAGCCTTCCCCTTGAGGGGAAGGTGGGTTTTGCAAGGCAAAACTCGGATGAGGTGGCATTATGTATGTGAGGTGTTAGCTAATGGCTGCGTTTCAGCTCACACCTCATCAGTCGCTTTGCGACAGCTTCCCCTCAAGGGGAAGCCTTTTTTATTTTCTTTCTATAGCGTATCTAAGTGTTATTTCGTAGTCTTTTGATTTAATAATAATCGCATCGTTTACGATGTCATCTATTATTAGAGCATTCCCTATGTAAAGGCTTTCTTGGATAGCATCAATAAGTATTTGTTTTAAAATAAGAGGTGTCATTTTCTTCTCCGTGCTCTACATATTTATAACCTAACGGTTATAGAATAATATTATTCTATACCACTCGTGCTATGATGTCAATACCAAATGGTTATGAAAGCTGGTGCGAGATGTTAAACTATTATAAAAGACTTAGGGATTTAAGAGAAGACCACGATTTAACGCAACAAAAAGTCGCCGATTACCTTAATATGAAGCAGTCGCAGTACAGCCGCTATGAGCGAGGAGTAAGGGACATTCCAACTGATGTGCTTATATCACTCGCAAAACTGTATAAAACCTCCACCGATTATATTTTAGGCCTTACAAACGATATAAAACCTTATCGCTAAAATATAATGAAAATCGCAGGTGAGGTGGAGAAAAATGATTAGTTACGCTCCTTTATGGCGAACTCTTAAAGAGAAAAATATCAGCCAATATAAACTTATAAAAGATTTTGGCGTTGACAATGCACAGCTTCACCGCCTTAAAAACAATGCAGTTGTCAAAACTGTCACTATTGACAGACTCTGTCAGATCCTTGATTGCAGAGTCGAGGATATAATGGAATATGTAAAAGACTAACACTCCAAGTAAAAAACTTGGAGTGTTTTTTATTTTTTGAATATGCAAAAAATCTTTCGAAATAATAATAGTGAAAACAAAGGAGAAAACGGAGGAAAATATGCTTACTAAAAAGGGAAGTACCATATTTTTTGAAAAACCGCCCACCATCCGTGGCTTTGCGTCGGTTGTGGGCAAGAAAGAGGCAAACGGACCTCTAAGAGAATATTTCGATGTTATTTGTATGGACAGCTTTTTGGGACAAAAAACCTTTGAAAAGGCAGAGGCTCAGCTTCAAAACACAGCGGTTTCAAGAGCAATGCAAAAAGCAAGTCTCACCGCCGAGGATATAGGCTATGTAATGGGCGGCGACCTTCTTAATCAGTGCATCAGCTCGTCGTATGGTCTCAGAGAATTCGGAATCTCGTTTTTAGGGCTTTATGGCGCCTGCTCAACAATGGCGGAGTCAATGGGTCTTGCCTCGCTGCTTTGTGCAAGCGGCGCGACTGAAAATGCGGCGGCGGTTAGCTCGTCGCATTTCTGCTCAGCTGAAAGACAGTTTCGCTTTCCGCTAAATTACGGAGGGCAGAGAACTCCAACAGCACAATGGACAGTAACAGGTGCAGGCTCGGTTATTGTTTCAAATAGTGAGGAGAAGGGCAAACCCAAAATCAAGGCGGTCACATTCGGAAAAATTGTCGACCTCGGTATTACCGATATAAACAATATGGGCGCGGCAATGGCGCCTGCGGCGGCATCAACCATATATGAATTTTTTAAGGATAGCGGCAAAAAGCCTTCCGATTTCGATCTGATTTTAAGCGGAGATTTGGGCGCGCTCGGAAGCGAGCTTATGATAAGACTTTTAATGGACAACAACATAAATATCCGCGAGCGGCATAATGACTGCGGAAAAATGATTTTCGAGAGCGAGCGGCAGGATGTTCATTGCGGCGGCTCGGGCTGTGGCTGTAGCGCGAGTGTGCTTTGCTCGAAAATTTTAAAGGATATGGAAAAGGGCAAGCTTAGAAACGTTCTGTTTATGGCAACGGGCGCACTTATGTCAACGGTCAGCGTTCAGCAGGGTGAGAGTATTCCTGCGATAGCGCACCTTGTTCATATTTCTATGGAGGACTAATATGGAGATTGTAATAAATATTTTTAAGGCCTTTTTGGTGGGCGGTGTGCTGTGCCTTATCGGGCAGATTTTTATAGACAAAACGGGACTGACACCTGCAAGAATACTTGTTGCCTATGTTGTGGCAGGAGTTATTCTCGGCGCAATAGGCGTTTACAAGCCGCTTGTAGAATGGGCAGGCGCGGGCGCAACAGTTCCGCTCACGGGTTTTGGCTATCTTCTTTATGACGGAGTAAAGAAAGCGGTTGAGGCCTATGGTATATGGGGAGTTTTGATAGGTGGCTTTACCGCATCTGCGGCAGGTATAGCGGCATCGATAATTTTTGGACTCATTATGGGATTAATCTTTAAATCAAAAGAAAAAAACACCACCTTGTAAGGTGGTGTTTTAAATACATTGCAATAACTTAGCCGGCCTTGTTGAGCTTACAGATAAGAGCCGATTTCTTTCTTGCAGCGCAATTCTTATGAAGAATCCCCTTGGCAGCGGCTTTATCGATCGTTTTGATCGCCTGATTAACAACTTCAGCCTTATCGGCAGCATTGTCAGCAATAGAGGCCTCAGCCTTTTTAATCATTGTTTTGAGATTAGAGCGAACGGCCTTGTTGCGAAGATAATTAACCTCGGAAACAAGCACTCTCTTCTTAGCTGATTTAATGTTAGGCATCACTACACCTCCTTTAACAATACAATCGATTTATGCAAAACAATATATGTCTGCATTACAGTACAAGTTATCATAACACAAGTGAACGCAAAATGCAAGCATTTTTTTGAAAAAAATTAAAAAAAGGTGAAATTATGAATTACAGAACCGACTTGGCGCTTGAAAGGCACAGACTGATTGGCGATAACATTCCCGACGGAGTTGATTTAGAGGAAAGGGCTTATGGCAAAACTAAAATCACTCGAATTAAAGTGACCTCGCCCGAGGGCGAAAAGGCACTTAATAAGCCGCAGGGCAGTTATATAACACTTGAAATTGAGCCGCCGAGCAGTAACCCCAATGAGAGCGAAAACGAAATTGAGCTTATCGCAAATGAGCTTTCTGCTCTCATTCCCAAAGAGGGGTGCGTGCTTGTTGCAGGGCTCGGCAACCACAACATAACCCCCGATGCAATAGGACCTAAAACCGTTGAGTTTACTCTTTCAACGCGCCACGTAGCTGACTCCATGCCGCAGTTTGAGTTTAGAAGCGTTGCCGCCATATCCCCCGGTGTAATGGGACAGACGGGAATTGAAACGGGAGACGTTATCCGCTCTGTATGCGGCGAAATAGGAGCCTGCTGTGTTATCGCTGTCGATGCCCTTGCCTCTATGAGCACAAAAAGGCTTGGACGTACAGTTCAAATCTGCGACACGGGAATTTCGCCAGGCTCGGGAGTCGGCAATAAAAGGGCGGAGCTTTCAGAGAAAACCCTCGGCGTGCCGGTTATTGCAGTGGGTGTACCGACTGTTGTTGACGCACAAACAATAGTTTCAGATGCTGTCGGAGAGAATACCCCCATCGACCAAAGCTCACTTAAAGGCTTAATGGTAACCCCAAGAGAAATCGACAGTCTGATTCTCAGCATATCAAAGGTTTTGGCTCTCGCCATCGGCAGAGCGCTTCAGCCTTCACTTTCAACCTCTGATCTCTATTTTTTGACTATGTGATAACTTTGCCTCTTTTTGCATATACTTAAAGGTAACAAAAAGGGGAGTGAAAAAATGAAAGGAATACGGGCAAAACTATTTTTGCGCATCTTTAAAAAAATCGCCGTCCCTGCCTTGTCGGTGGGACTTTGTGCCGCGCTTACCATAACTGCAATGAAGTGCTTCGGCGGTTTTTTCGATAAACTAACTATTATTTCTGCTGCCGCCGCAATGCCGCAGGCTGCAATAAGCACGGCGCTTTCGCAGTTTAACTCTTCCGAGCAAAGCGTACAAGTATCGCCGCAAAAACAAGACGAAATTTTGCCCGAAAATCAGGCAGAGAACCAAACCGAAACGCTTGAAACCTCGTCGCAAACTGTAAGTACTACGCCGCCCAAAAATGCGGGCAAAATTTCCGAGTACGCTATAACACCCTCCAAAACCTCGTCCAAAATAATATGGTATAAAAATGCCGCCTTTTCCAATACAAGCAAAACCTCGAATGCCAACATTCTCAAAATCTTAAAAGAGGCTCCAACCATTAAGCTTACAGAGGGAAAACCGCAGGTGCTTATCTACCACACCCACAGCACGGAATCCTACGAAATGCAGGATTTGGGCTACTATGAAAGCGGCAGCAGTGCACGAACAACAAATGAAAAATACAATATGATAAGGGTGGGCGATGAGATTGCAGCGCAGCTTGAAAAGGCAGGTATTGAGGTTATTCACGACCGAGAGCTTTATGACTATCCCTCGTATAACGGAGCTTATAACCGAAGCGCCGACGCCGTGAAAAAGTATCTTAAAAAATACCCTTCTATAACAGTCACCCTCGATATTCACAGGGATGCGATTGAGCAGTCGGGCGGAGTTAGGGTAAAGCCTACGGCGATTATCGGCGGCAAAAAGGCGGCTCAGGTTATGATAATCGCAGGCGTTGACGATGGAACGATGAATTTTCCAAAGTGGAAAGAAAATATGAAATTTGCCTCTGCGCTTCAAACCAGAATGGAAACCGATTACAAGGGTCTGACAAGAGCCGCTATGGTTTGTCACCGAAGATATAATATGTACTTAACCACAAATTCTCTTCTTATTGAGGTGGGCGGTCACGCAAACACCTTAGATGAGGCCGTCTATTCGGGAGAAATGATAGGAAAATCACTTGTAAATGTGCTAAAGGAGTATGGCAAGGCTTGAAAATAAAAAGGATTTCAAAAAGCTCGTTTAAAATTTTTATAGCCTCATTTTTTCTAACGGCATTTTTTCTAACTTCTCTTTTGTCTTTTATAGTTGTTGAGAAAAATTCTCTGAAAACGGGAATAAGGGAAATAAAAAGCTCACTTTCACTCTACACGTCGGGGAGCGAGATTCGCCTTGTTGTAAACGATAGGGAAATTAAATTTTCGTTAGAACCTCTGCAAGATGCTATAAATAGCAGGGAATTTGGAGCTTTGATGCTTGTGTTATTGAGTCTTTAATTAAAATGTCGAAAATATTAAAAAATCTGTTGCATTTTTTATAAATCGTCCGTATAATAATGGATATAAAATAAAAAGGCAAAGGATATCGGGCGATGAAAAAAATAGGATTTGATAACGAAAAATATTTAAAACTGCAATCTGAAAACATCAGAGAGCGAATTTCAAAATTTGACAACAAGCTCTATCTTGAATTTGGCGGAAAATTGTTTGACGATTTTCACGCTTCACGTGTGCTCCCCGGTTTTGCGCCCGATAGCAAAATCAAAATGCTCATGGAGCTCTCGGATCAGGCAGAAATCGTTATCGTTATCAGTGCAGGCGATATCGAAAAGAGCAAAATCCGTGGCGACCTTGGTATCACCTATGACCTTGACGTCCTTCGCCTTATAGATGCTTTCCGTGAAATCGGTCTTTACGTTGGCAGCGTTGTTATAACCCAGTATGCAGGGCAGAGCGTTGTTGATAGCTTTAAAAAGAAGCTTGAGAGACTTAATATAAAGGTATATATTCATTACTGTATTGCAGGCTACCCCAGCAATATTCCTCTTATCGTCAGTGACGAGGGCTACGGCAAGAATGACTATATCGAAACCGAGCGCCCCTTAGTTGTTGTAACTGCCCCCGGTCCTGGAAGCGGAAAAATGGCAACCTGCCTTTCGCAGCTTTACCATGATTATAAGAGGGGAATTAAATCGGGATATGCTAAATTCGAAACCTTCCCGATTTGGAATCTCCCTTTAAAGCACCCCGTAAACCTTGCTTATGAAGCCGCAACCGCCGATCTTAACGACGTTAATATGATCGACCCCTTCCATTTAGAGGCTTACGGCGAAACCACAGTTAATTATAATAGGGACGTTGAGATTTTCCCCGTCCTTAATGCGATATTTGAAAAGATTGCAGGCCAGAGCCCATATAAATCCCCAACCGATATGGGAGTTAATATGGCGGGCAACTGCATAACCGATGATGATGCCGTTTGCGCCGCATCCCGTGAGGAAATTGTTCGCAGATATTATGCTACATTGTGTGACCACCGCCTCGGCAGAGTTTCGATGGATACGGTTTATAAAATTGAACTGCTTATGAATCAGGCAGGCGTTACAACCGAGGATAGAGGTGTTGTTGCCGCCGCTTTAAAGAGAGCAGAGGAAACCGACGGTCCCGCCGCCGCAATCGAGCTTAATGACGGTACTATTGTAACCGGTAGAACAACTCCGCTTCTCGGCGCTGCCTCCGCTGCGGTGCTCAATGCCCTTAAAGTTCTCGGCGGAATACAAGATGATATCGACCTTATTTCGAGAATAGTTATAGAGCCTATTCAGAATTTAAAAACAGGGGCACTTGGCAATCATAACCCTCGCCTGCATCTTGACGAGGTTTTAATTGCTCTTGCTATCAGTGCGGCAACCAACCCCACCGCTGAGCACGCCTTAAAGCAGGTAACTAAGCTCGCAGGCAGTGAAATGCATTCGACAGTTATTCTCTCCGAGGTTGACAGAAACGTTTGCCGCAAGCTCAAAATGAACCTAACCAGCGAGCCTCAGTATCAGACCAAGAAACTCTTTCATAAATAAGTTAACTTAAGCAAAGTGCCCTCATTTTTGAGGGCACTTTTTATTTTTGTAGAAATGAAAATGTAATATCTGTATGGAAAAATCTGTCTTTATATATGAAAGGCTTATAAAATTAGATTAAAATAACTATTTTGCCCGCTTGTTTAAAGCTTTCGCTATCTTATCCTTTGTATCTGTTGCACAAAAAAGAGGGCTCTGTTTTGTACGATATAACAATTTACAAAACTGAATAAATTTAGTATAATATAATTAAAATTAGGTGTATTGTACCCTAATCTAAAGGAGGATTGG
>JAZRHT010000136.1:0-17833 GCA_045644905.1 Oscillospiraceae bacterium | reverse complement strand
GCGAGCGCATTAGCGGTAGGCTCGATTGCAAGATCAAGCGGTCTTGAAATGGAAATCCTGCGAACATTTTCGTAGAAAAGACTGCGCTTTGGCCTTTCCTCTCCGATTTCAAACCAAACGTTTGCATCGTTGAGCCAAACGCCACGCTCGTAAAAACGATTGCAACGATTTTCAAAGTCATAGCTGTTTCCGCCAACTCCCGACCTGCAGTCGCTGTAAATTCCGTCACCGTGATAAAGCATAATGTGTCCCGAACCATTGATTCGGTCGTGACAAACAAGGTCACCGGGCATTAAAATTTTCTTCATCTCATCGCAGACTTTGGAGAGCTCCTCATAGCTTTCCTTGTGAGTTACCTCATAATAGAAAACCCGCGGCTCTAAAAAGTCAACCATGTGCCAGGTAAGGTCGTGAGGAAGCTCGTAGCCGAATGCATCTAAGAAGACTGCAGTTGTATAGCCCGAGCAGTCGAGAAACTGAGTATACTGCGCTGTAGCACACTCGGGAGGTAGCCTCTTTCTGCGGCGGGGAGTGAGCTGAATGAGCCTGTCCATACTGCGCTGGTCATACTGACACCACTCATTTCGGTCATAATATGCCTTTGCAGTAGCAAGCAGCACCTCTAATTTTTTCTCCCTTGTCATAAAAAAACTCCTTCTAAGAGAAAAATCCATTAAAGCTTAATGAAGTTGTCGCTCTTAGTAGTGGTCGCAGGAGGAGCAAAGTCGAGCTGTCTGTCAGCGATGCCGAGAATGTCCTCAGGTTTAATCCAAGGTCTGCCCTGAATTCCGCTGGTCTCCTCGTGTGTGAGGTAGCCCTTGTAAGCGGTAAGGCTGCGGCGGATAAATCCGTCACGAACGCAAGCCTCCTGGAGACCATTGTTCATAATGTTAAGGAGCATAGGAAGTGTCTCGGAAGCGAGAGCAACAGAAGTAGAGTGTGCAACTGCTCCGGGAATGTTACTTACGCAGTAGTGAACAACGCCGTTAACAACATAACGGGGATTATCGTGATGAGTTTCGTGGCTGGATTCAATAGCGCCGGGATCATCGTTGGAAATGTCAACAAGAACAGAACCGGGTTCCATGAGCTTGAGCATCTCTTTGTCGATGAGGAAGTCCTTGCGCTGCTTGGGCCACTTAACACAGTTAACAACCATATCTGTTGTGGGGAGAAGGGAAGCGATAGCTTCCTTGGTGCAGTACATGGTGTCGATCTTCTGCTCGTAACGATCAGAAAGCATACGCATAACACCAACGTTGATGTCCATAACGGTAACGTGTGCGCCGAGTGCATAAAGAACAGAGAGAGCGCCCTGTCCAACAACACCGCCGCCCATGATGATAACATTCATTCCGGGAGCGCCTGCAAAGCCGCCAACGAATTTACCCTTACCACCGTTGATAGAGAGCATAGACTCAAGTCCGAAAAGTGCGCCCTGCTTACCTGCAGCTTCGCAGTTAGGCGAGCCGTAACGGTGGCTGTCCTCAGCAGTGATAGCGATGCACTTGCTGTCTAAGATAGCCTGAACCTCTTCGGGATGTCCAGCGGGATGGATGCAGCAGTAAACGAGCTGGTTCTCTCTTAAAAGACCAAACTCAGATTCCTCGATTTCCTTAACCTTTGCAACGAAATCGCAGGTATCCCACATTTCCTTTGCAGTGTCAAGAATCTTTGCGCCAACCTTTACATAAGCCTCGTCAGAGAAGCCTGCGCCAACGCCTGCGCCCTTCTGAACCATAACAGTGTGACCTGCACCTACGATGGATGCAACCTCGAGGGGAGTGCAGATAACTCTGTTTTCGCCCTCTTTAATGTCTTTAAGTACGCCGAAAATCATTATAAAGTCTCCTTTTTTGTAAATCTTTGATTTACATATTTTAACAAAATATATTATACCAACAAAAAACAGAAATGTAAATATTATTATAAAAATAACCCACACCATTTTTAAAGTTAGCCTAACCACACCTTACCGACACAACACTTGACAATAAGACGGCTGTGTTATAAAATAAACGAGTATCACGATTTTATTAAGATTTTAATAAAATGATGTATATAATACATCGGAGGTTTCAAATGGTTTTAAATAACATCTTAGAGGCAATGGGAAACACCCCCATTATCAGGCTCAATAACATAACAGAGCCAGACAGCGCAGAAATCTTAGTTAAATTTGAGGGTCTCAATGTCGGCGGCTCTATAAAAACAAGAACCGCTTATAATATGATTCTCGATGCCGAAAACAAGGGAATTATAAATAAGGACACTATAATAGTTGAGCCCACAAGCGGAAATCAAGGCATCGGCCTTGCGCTTGTCGGAGCGGTTAAAGGCTATAAAACTATAATCATAATGCCCGATTCGGTTAGCGAAGAGAGAAGAAAACTCGTTCGTCATTATGGCGCTGAGGTTATTTTAATTCACGATGCAGGCGATATCGGAAAATGCATCGATGAATGCCTTAAAACTGCCCTTAAAATGCAGGATGAGGACCCCAACGTTTTCGTTCCTCAGCAGTTTGTAAACCCTGCAAACCCCGAGGCACAGAGAAGTCAGACCGCAAGAGAAATCTTAGAGCAGGTCGGTGGCAATATTGACGGCTTCTGCTCGGGTATCGGAACAGGCGGAACTATAACAGGAATTGGCGAAATCTTAAAAGAACATAACCCCGATATGACCATTTGGGCAGTCGAGCCCGAAAACGCCGCAATTTTGTCGGGCGGCTCTATCGGAACCCATAATCAGATGGGCATCGGCGATGGAATTATCCCCGAAATTCTAAATCAGAATATTTATAGCGATATTTGTATCATAAAGGATGAGGAAGCTATCAAAACCGCAAAAGAGCTCGCCTCTAAAGAGGGAATAATGTGCGGAATTTCTAGCGGAACAAACGTTGCCGCCGCATTAAAGCTTGCAAAGAAACTCGGCAAGGGCAAAAGAGTTGTAACAGTCCTTCCCGACACCGCAGAGAGATATTTCTCAACCCCACTTTTTGAAGATTAAAACAAAAAAATCGCACCGTTTTTTGCGGCCCGATTTTTATTTGCTAAAATTTAGCAAATTCCTAAAAAACTCTATGTATTTATCTTGATTTCTCTATAAAAAAGTCGTATAATGGTTATATATATCGGCCTTTTTGCCGAAACGAAAGGATCATTGCTATGAAAATTATTTATAAGGACGGAAACGCTTCTGAATGCCCTCAGGAATTAGAGCTCGAGGTTCTGCGCCACACCGCCGCTCACATTATGGCTCAGGCAATCAGCCGCCTTTATCCCCATGCCGATTTTGGTTACGGTCCTGCAACCGAGAAGGGCTTCTATTATGATGTTGATTTAGGTGACACTAAGCTTACTGATGAAGACCTTGCAAACATCGAAAAAGAGATGCGCAAGATCGTTAAAGAGAATATTCCCGTAAAGCCCTTTATCCTTCCCCGTGAGGAAGCTGTAAAGCTTATGGAGGAGAGAGGCGCAAAATATAAGGTTGAGCATATCGGCGATTTAGACGAGGATGTCGAAATCAGCTTCTTCCAGCAGGGAGACTATATCGATATGTGCATCGGACCACACCTTTGCTATACAAAGGCATTAAAAGCCTTTAAAATAACTCAGCAGTCGGGCGCTTATTGGAAAAATGATAAAGATAATAAGATGCTCACTCGTATTAACGGCGTCGCTTTCAGAACTCAGGAAGAACTCGATGAGTACTTAAAGCTTTTAGAAGAGGCAGAGCGTCGCGATCATAGAAAGATCGGTAAGGAAATGGGTCTCTTTATGTTCAGCGAAGAGGCTCCCGGAATTCCCTTTATGCTTCCTAAGGGTATGCTCCTTAAAAATGCCCTTATCGAATATTGGAGAGAGCTTCACACAAAGAATGACTATGTCGAGGTTTCAACCCCCATTATGATGAACCGTCACCTTTGGGAAACCAGCGGTCACTGGGATCATTATAAGGATAATATGTATTCTACAAAGGTTGACGAAGAGGATTTCTGCATTAAGCCTATGAACTGCCCCGGCGGTGTTATGGTTTATAAAAATCAGCTTCACAGCTATCGTGAGCTTCCACTGCGAGTTGGCGAGCTCGGTATTGTTCACCGCCACGAGATGAAGGGTGCGCTTCACGGTCTTTTCCGTGTCCGCTGCTTTACTCAGGACGATGCTCACATCTTTATGCGCCGTGATCAGATTACTGACGAAATCGCAGGCGTTGTTCACCTTATCAATGAGGTTTACGAGAAGTTCGGCTTTAAGTATTTCATCGAGCTTTCTACAAGACCTGAAGATAGCATGGGTAGCGATGAGGATTGGGAGGCAGCAACAGAGGGTCTTAAAAATGCCCTTGAAAAGCTCGGCCTTGATTATATCTTAAACGAGGGCGATGGCGCATTCTATGGTCCTAAGATTGACTTCCATCTTGAAGACTCTCTGGGAAGAACCTGGCAGTGCGGAACCATTCAGCTCGACTTCCAAATGCCCCTTAACTTTGAACTCGAGTATGTTGACGAGAATAACGATAAACAGCGTCCCATTATGATTCACAGAGTTTGCTATGGCTCCATTGAGCGCTTTATCGGTATATTAACTGAGCACTTTGCAGGCAAATTCCCTGTATGGCTCGCTCCTACTCAGGTCAAGATCTTAACCCTCCCCGGAGTTGACGAAACCCTCGCTAATAAGGCTTTCGAGGCCCTTCGTGAGAATAAGGTCAGATGCGAGCTCGATAATAGAAACGAAAAGATCGGCTATAAGATCCGCGAGGCAAGACAGGTTGATAGAGTTCCTTATATGCTCATCATCGGCGCAAAAGAGGTCGAAACTCAGACAGTTTCTGTAAGAGATATCGCAACCGACCAAACTGTTTCCATGACTCTCGATGAGTTTATCGCAAAGATCAATAAAGAAATCGCTGAGAGAATTTAGTCTTAGGTGTAGATGATGAATAAAATTTATTCGCAGGACTTCGCCCTTAGAACTTCAGATTTCGACTGCCGTGGGCAAATAAAGCCCTCGGCAGTGCTTGATTTATTTCAGGAGGTCGCAGGGGCGCACGCTATAGAGCTTGGTCTCGGATTTGACGATTTACTCAAAAAAGAACTTATTTGGGTTATTGTAAAGGTTAAATTCGCAGTAATAAATGACATACAAGAGCACCAAAAGGTTACTGTTAAAACCTGGCCGCTTCCCGCAGGAAGAGTAACTCTGCAAAGGGAATATCGCATTGAGGATGAAAACGGCAAAACCCTTGTAAAGGGCACGTCCGAATGGGTAACCGTTCATAGTGAGAAGCGCCGTATCGTTCCGCCGACTAACGTTTATCCGTTAGAGGAATATTGCGAGGATAAAATGTTCGAGGAAAAGCTTGTAAAGGTTCCTGACTTTACGGATATATCGGTAAAAAGCGAGGTAACCTCCGAGTTTTGCGACCTTGATAGAAATGGCCACGTTAACAATATAAGATATGCAGACTATGTTTTAAATGCATTAGCGCCCAAAGAACAGAAAATTCGCGAGTTTCAGATAGATTTCCATAGAGAAATTATGAGTGGAATGAAAATTTCCATTCTTCTTAGTGAAAATGCAAATGAAATGCTTGCAAAGGGACTTAATGAAAGCGGAGAAAAGATGTTCTCCTGCGCTATAAATTTAGATTAGACATTTAATGCTTTGGAGGAAAAAATGAAAATTTATGAAGAACTTGTTGCCCGTGGACTTATCGCACAGGTAACCGACGAAACCGAAATCCGTGAGCTTATCAATAACGGCGGCGCAAAGTTTTACATCGGCTTTGACCCCACCGCTGATTCACTTCACGTAGGCCATTTTATGGCTCTCTGCTTAATGAAGAGACTTCAGCTTGCAGGCAACCGCCCCGTTGTTCTCATCGGTGGTGGAACCGGCCATATCGGTGACCCCTCGGGTAGAACCGATATGCGTTCTATGATGACTGCCGAAACCATTCAGCACAACTGCGACTGCTTTAAAAGGCAGATGGAGCGCTTTATTGAGTTCGGCGAGGATAAGGCTGTTATGGTAAATAACGCCGATTGGCTTCTTAAGCTTAATTACATCGAGCTTCTTCGCGATGTCGGAGCTTGCTTCTCGGTTAATAATATGCTCAGAGCTGAGTGCTATAAGCAAAGAATGGAAAAGGGCCTTAGCTTCCTTGAATTCAACTATATGATTATGCAGGCTTATGACTTCTATTATCTGCATCAGAACCTCGGCTGTAATATGCAGTTCGGTGGCGACGATCAGTGGAGTAATATGCTCGCTGGTACCGACCTTATCCGCCGCAAGAGTGGCGACGATGCCTATGCTATGACTATCACTCTCCTTATGAATAGTGAAGGAAAGAAAATGGGCAAAACCGCAAACGGCGCAGTATGGCTCGATCCTAATAAGACCTCTCCTTTCGAGTTCTATCAGTATTGGAGAAACGTTGACGATGCCGACGTTATGAAGTGCATCAGAATGCTCACCTTCATTCCCATCGAGGAAATCGAAGAAATGGAGAAATGGGAAGATAGCCGCATCAACGAGAAAAAAGAAATTCTCGCTTACGAGCTTACAAACCTTGTTCACGGCAAAGAGGAAGCAGATAAGGCAAAAGAGGTTTCGCGTTCGCTATTCTCTGGCGAGGGCGATGATGCTAATATGCCCACAACCGAGCTTTCCGACGTTGCAGACGAAGGTATGGGCATTATTGACCTTATGATGGCTTGCTCTCTTGTAGCTAGCCGTGGCGAAGCCAGAAGACTTATCGAGCAGGGTGGCGTTTCGGTAGATGGCGAGAAGATTAGCGGTATCAATACAGTAATCTCCAAAGCAGCCCTCACCAATGGCGTTAAGATTAAAAAAGGTAAGAAAGTTTTCCACAGAGCAATCATTAAATAATTAAAAAAAGGCGGCAGATGTAATCTGCCGCCTTTTTCTTGAAATTCAGTATAAAATATGTTAAAATAACCAAAGAGTTAATTTCAAGGAGTTATAAAATTATGCTCAAAAGATTTATTGCCTACTATGGCCCACATAAAAAATTGCTGACACTGGATATGCTCGCATCCCTGTTAATTTCGGTGCTGGGAATGGTTTATCCCATTGTCACCCGAAATATGCTCAACGACTATATTCCAAATAAAAACGTTCGCCTTATAGTAATTTTCGGAATAGCGCTTTTCTTTATCTATTTTGTAAGAATGCTTCTTCGCTATTTCGTTCAGTATTATGGCCACATTATCGGCATCAATATGCAGGCTCAGATGCGCCTTGATATGTTTAAAAAGCTTCAAAGACTGCCGTTTGGCTTCTTTGATGAAAACGAAACAGGTAAAATAATGTCCCGCCTTACAAGTGACCTTGCCGATATTTCCGAGCTGGCGCATCACGGCCCTGAAAACCTTCTTATTTCGGGTATTATGGTTGTCGCTTCATTCTGTTACCTGCTTAGTATCAATCTTCCGCTCACACTCATAGTTTTTACCTGCGTTCCGCTTCTTGGAACTGCCGCTTACATTTTTAGAAAGAAAATGCACAATGCCTTTATGGAAAGCAGAAAGAGTGTTGCGCAGATTTCCGCCGCAGTTGAAAGCAGTGTAACGGGTATCCGTGTTACAAAGGCATTTAATAATGAAAAAACTGAGGTCGAAAAGTTTGAGGACGGAAATGACAGACTCATCCGTGCCCGTAAGGTTGCTTATGATGCTATGGGAAAATTCTTTTCCTCAACAAGCTTTGTAACCGATGTTTTCAATATTCTAGTCCTTATCGCAGGCGGCCTTTTCCTTTATAATGGAAAGATAAACTTCGGCGATTATTCGGCATTTATCATTTCCATAAACCTCTTTATAAGCCCAGTTATGACCCTTGCTAACTTTACTGAGCAGTATCAAAACGCCTCAACCGGTTTCTCTCGCTTCCTTGAAATTATGGATGAAAAAGAGGAAGAGGAGAGGGAGAGCGCAGAGCCTCTTAATGATGTTAAGGGCGAAATTGCCTTTGAGAATGTAAGCTTTGCTTATAAAGATTCCGACTTAGTCCTTAAAAATGTTTCCTTTAATATAAAAGAGGGAAGTAAAACGGCATTTGTCGGCCCATCGGGTGGCGGTAAAACAACTATTTGCCACCTCATTCCTCGCTTTTATCCCATAACCGATGGCAGCATTAAAATTGACGGCACAGATATTAGAGATATAACCCTAAACTCACTTCGTGATAATATTGGAATTGTTCAGCAGGATGTTTTCCTTTTTAATGGTAGCCTGCGAGAAAATATTATGTATGGGCGAGTAGATGCAACCGAGGAAGAAATGATAGAAGCTGCAAAAAAGGCAAAAATTCATTCCTTCATTTCCACGCTTCCCGACGGCTACGATTCGCAGATAGGTGAGAGGGGAGTGAAACTTTCGGGCGGACAGAAGCAGAGAATTTCCATTGCCCGAATATTCCTTAAAAACCCCGCAATCCTAATTCTCGATGAAGCAACAAGCGCCCTTGATAACACAACCGAAATCCTTATCCAAAGCGAGTTTGATAAGCTTTGCGAGGGCAGAACAACTCTCATAGTAGCTCATAGACTTTCAACTGTAAAGAATGCAGATGAGATTATCGTAATCTCGGATGGGCAGATTACCGAACGTGGCTCTCACGATAAACTTCTCTTAGAAGATGGAATGTATGCCCATCTCTATAATGAACAGTTCAGAGAAGGCGAGCAGTAAAAATAAAAACAAGAAAATAAAAGCCTCCCGAATTTCGGGAGGCTTTTTAATTTAACAAAGTTATTTAACCATGTTAGCAACTTCGTCAGCGAAGTTGTCGTTTCTCTTCTCAAGACCCTCGCCCTTTTCAAAACGGGTGAAGCACTCGATGGAGATAGAACCGCCAAGCTCTTTAGCAACCTTATCGGTGTACTTGGTGATGGTGAGGTCGCCGTCCTTAACGAACTCCTGCTCGGTAAGGCAAACTTCCTTGTAGAACTTGTTGATTCTACCCATAACCATTTTCTCAGCGATGTTAGCAGGCTTACCCTCGTTGATAGCCTGAGCGGTGAGAATTTCCTTCTCTTTCTCAATGGTATCAGCGGGAACGTCGGCTCTATTGAGGTACTGGGGATTAGCAGCAGCGATCTGCATAGCGATATCCTTGGTGTACTCCTCGAAGCCAGCCTTATCAGCAACGTCAGTGTTGAACTTTGCGATAACGCCGATACGTCCGTTGCCGTGGATGTAGGTAACAAGATCACCCTCGAGGCGAACGAAACGACGAATCTTGAGGTTTTCGCCGATGGTGAGAACCTTCTCCTGAAGAACTGCAGCTACAGTCTCCTCGGTGCCGAATGCCTTAACTTCCATAAGAGCGTCAACATCAGCGGGATTTTCAGCGATAACAGTCTTAGCGATCTGCTCAACAAAGTTTACGAAATCCTGGTTCTTAGCAACGAAGTCGGTCTCAGAGTTAACCTCAACGAGAACACCAACCTTTTTATCTGCATCAACCATGCCGCAAACAAGACCCTCAGCAGCGATTCTGCCTGCCTTCTTTGCTACTGCAGCAAGTCCCTTCTCACGAAGAAACTCGATTGCTTTGTCCATATCACCGTTAGTCTCGGAAAGAGCCTTTTTGCAATCCATCATGCCGCATCCGGTTCTCTCACGGAGAGTTTTAACGTCATTTGCTGTAAAAGCCATAGTATTTATCCTCCTAAATCATTTTAAATTTTTAGCCTTCAAGGCAAGAATGCAAAGAAGGCTAAAAGATGTTTTAATTATTCAGCCTGTGCTTCTTCTGCCTCGGCCTCGGTCTCCTGGGCAGCGTTCTGCTCGCCCTGTCTGCCTTCGATGATAGCGTCAGCCATAGTCTGAGCAATCAGCTTAACAGCACGGATAGCATCGTCGTTACCGGGGATGACGTAGTCGATCTCATCGGGATCGCAGTTGGTGTCGACAATAGCGACAACGGGGATGCCGAGCTTCTTAGCTTCGGAAACAGCAATTTTTTCCTTCTTGGGGTCAACAACGAAGAGAGCACCGGGGAGCTTCTTCATATCTTTGATACCGCCGAGGAACTTCTCAAGCTTCTCGATTTCGAGCTTAAGCTTAACAACTTCCTTCTTGGGGAGAACATCAAATGTTCCGTCCTCTTCCATAGCACGAAGCTGCTCGAGACGAGCGATTCTTCTGCGAATGGTCTTAAAGTTGGTCATCATACCGCCGAGCCAACGAGCATTGACAAAATGAGCCTCTGCACGGATTGCCTCTTCCTTAACGGAATCCTGAGCCTGCTTTTTGGTACCAACAAAGAGTACCTCGCCGCCTTCTGCGGCAACATCACGGATAAACATATAGGCCTTTTCAAGACACTTAACGGTCTTCTGAAGGTCGATGATGTAAATTCCGTTTCTTTCTGTGAAGATGTAACGAGCCATTTTGGGGTTCCATCTTCTGGTCTGGTGTCCAAAGTGAACACCTGCTTCAAGAAGCTGCTTCATTGAAACTACTGACATTTTTCTTTTCCTCCTAACAGTTTTTAACCTCCGCCTTGCGCATTTTGCGAGGTAACCGACAAGTCGGCACTGTCCCGTCAATTGCAAAGCGTGTGTTTTACCGACCTATTATAGCACAACCGTCCCTATTTTGCAAGCCTTTTTCGCAACTTTTTTTACTATTATTTCAAATAAAATTTCATATCCTTTGTAAAAACAAATCCCCGCGTTCAAAACGCAGGGATTTGTGTATTTTTAGTCGATTATCTGAGTGTAACTCCAATGCCCTCAAGAGCCTTAAGAATTTTCGAAACTGCCTTGTCGGCCTCTTCTGTTGTAAGAGTTCTGTCGGCAGAACGAAGAGAAATATTAAATGCAAGACTCTTTTTGTCTTTTCCGAGTGCCTCACTTCTATAAATGTCGAATAACTTAACATTTTCAATAAGCTTGGCGGCAGCGTCTTTAATGGTTTTTTCAATAACACCTGCAGGAACGCTCTCGTCGCAAACGAGCGCCAAGTCTCTCGAAATTGCAGGGAACTTGGGCAGAGGCTTGTAGAGAATTTCGGTGCACTGAGATTCAAAGAGCGCATCCATAGAAATTGCAGCAACATAGGCCTTTGTGCCAATCTCAAAGTTGTCAAGAACAGTGGGGTGAACCTCTCCGATAATGCCAAGACGAGTGTCGCCTGCAAAAATCTCGGCACATCTTCCGGGGTGGAAGCAAGGATTATTGGAAACTGCTGTAAAGGTGATATCCTTTACCTTAAGAACCTCAATAAGCGATTCAACAACGCCCTTCATGGAATAGAAGTCGATGTCTGCTCCATACATTCCGAGTGTCAGAACATCGTATTCGTCAGGCTGAATATCAGCGCCCTTGTTCTTGTATTCCGAAGCAACCTCGTAGAATGCGGCGGAAAGGTTTCTGTTGTTGTAGTTTTTAGAGAGGATTTCAAGCATAGATGCGAGAGTGGTAGTTCTCATAATGCTTGTGTCCTCGCCGAGAGGATTAGAAATCTTAACGGGGTTTCTCAGCTCGCTATCTGCAGGGATGCAGAGCTTATCAAAAATCTTGGGACTTACAAAGGAATAGGTGAGAATCTCAGAAAGTCCACAAGCACGCATAGTTTCGGTAACCTTGTTATCGAATTTCTGTCTGTCGGTAAGTGAGCCCTTTGCAGTTCCTCTTATAGTAGTAGAGGGAATGTTGTTGTATCCGTAGAAGCGGGCAACCTCTTCTGCAAGGTCTGCTTTGTGCTCAATGTCAGTGCGGAAACTCGGAACAATAACTGTTTCACCTTCAACAGTAAATCCAGCTCTCTCGAGATATTTTACAATCTCATCGTCCGAAAGATTAATTCCAAGGAACTTATTTATAAAGTCGCATTCAAGCTTAATCTTAATAGGCTCTTTATCAGAATTGTCAACGTCAATAACTCCGTCAACAACCTCGCCTGCGCCGAGCATTTCAACAAGTTCGCAAGCTCTAAGGAGAGCAGGGAGGGTATTCTGTCTGTCAAGATCCTTTTCAAATCTGCCCGAAGATTCGGTTCTCATTCCGAGCTTCTTAGCAGTCTTTCTAACGCTTGAGCCTAAGAAGGAAGCCGATTCAAACACAACAGTATTTGTGTCATCCATAATTCCGCTGTACTCGCCTCCCATAACACCTGCAACTGCAACGGGTGCTTTGCTGTCTGCAATAACAAGCATTTCAGGGGAAAGCTCTCTCTCTAAGCCGTCAAGAGTTGTAATGGTCTCGCCCTTTACAGCATTTCTTACAACGATTTTACCGTCGTTAATGTAACGAAGGTCAAAAGCATGCATAGGCTGGCCATATTCAAGCATAACAAAGTTTGTGATATCAACTAAATTGTTGATAGGACGAACTCCGTTTGCGCGAAGTCTCTCTCTCATCCAACGGGGAGAGGGCTCAATCTTAACGTTTTTAATGATTTTAGCGGTGTATCTGGGGCAAAGCTCTGTGTTTTCAACTTTTACAGAAAGAAGCTCGTTAACGTCGCCGCCGCAACCCTTAACCTCGGGTGCTTTAATCTCAAAAGGAATATCGTAGGTTGCTGCAACCTCACGAGCAAGTCCTAAAACCGAAAGACAATCGGGGCGGTTTGAGGTAATTTCAAAATCAAAGATAACGTCTCCGATTCCGAGAGCCTCTTTTGCATCCTGTCCGATTTCAACGTCCTCCTCAATGATGAAAATTCCGTTTTCAATAGCATAGGGGAAATCGTTAACAGTAAGTCCAAGCTCTTTAAGAGAGCAGAGCATACCGCAGCTTTCAACTCCACGTAATTTACCTTTTTTAATCTTTATTCCGCCAGGCAGAGTCGAGCCGTCGAGTGCAACGGGAACAATAGCTCCCTCAAAAACGTTGTCTGCACCTGTTACAATCTGCAGAGGCTCGCCTTTATTAACGTCAACCTGACAAACAACAAGCTTGTCTGCATCAGGATGTCTTTCAATTTTTAAAATCTTTCCGATAACGACATTGGAGATTTCTTCTCCTTCAATTTCCCAGCATTCAACCTTGGAGCCCGACATTGTAAGAGCCTCAAAGAAATCACGGTTGTCGCCGTCCCACTTAACGTAGTCATTAAGCCATTTTTTTGATAATTTCATTGTCGAAAACTCCTTTCATTAAAACTGTGATAAGAACTTGATATCGTTCTCAAAGAACATTCTTAAATCGTCTATCTGATAGCGGCGCATAACAAGTCTTTCAAGACCCATACCGAATGCAAAGCCGCTGTATTCATCGGGATCAATTCCGCAGATGGAAAGAACCTTGGGGTGAACCATTCCTGCGCCGAGAATTTCGATCCAGCCCTCGCCTTTACAAAGGCTACAGCCCTTGCCCTGACAGTTAAAGCACATAACGTCAACCTCTGCCGAAGGCTCGGTGAAGGGGAAGTGGTGGGGACGGAATCTAACCTTGGAATCCTCGCCGTAAAGCTTCTTAGCAAAAAGCTCGAGCGTTCCTTTAAGGTCAGCCATTGTAACGCCTTTGTCAACAACAAGTCCCTCAATCTGATGGAAAACAGGGGAGTGTGTTGCGTCAATAGCGTCGGAGCGGTAAACTCGTCCAGGAGAGATTATTCTGATAGGAGGCTTGATTTTCTCCATTGTTCTGATCTGAACGGGAGAGGTCTGTGTGCGAAGCAGGATGTTTTCTGTGATGTAGAAGGTGTCCTGAGTATCGCGCGCAGGGTGATCCTTGGGGATGTTGAGCGCCTCAAAGTTGTAGTAATCGGTTTCAACCTCAGGTCCCTTAACAACGTCAAAGCCCATTCCGAGGAACATCTGCTTGATGTCGTCGAGAACAAGGGTAAGAGGATGCTTGTGTCCGAGCTCCTGCTTTTTGCCGGGCAGAGTAACGTCGATAGCCTCGTCCTTTAATTTCTGCGCCATAGCGGCATTTTTGAGCTCCTCGCCCTTTTTGGAAATGCTTTCTTCAAGCTCGCTGCGAACTTCGTTAACAAGCTGTCCGACTAAAGGTCTTTCCTCGGGGGAAAGTGAACCCATCTGCTTTAAGATAGCTGTAAGCTCGCCTTTTTTACCTAAAAAGCGAACACGCACCTCGTCGAGCTCAGCGGCGGTATTAACGGCCGAGAGAGCAGAAAGAGCACTTTGCTTAATTTGAGTTAACTGCTGTTTCATTTCTATAAAATCCTTTCTGAAATTTACAAAATAAAAATCCCCATTTCCCGAAATTACTCGAGAAATGGGGACGAAAGTCTAAATAAAGCCTTCCGCGGTACCACCCGCATTTTTGCCCTAAAATAAGGAAAGAGCAAACACTCTTTTTGCATGTAACGGTGCACCCCGTTTTTGCCTAAAACTAAAAAGCTTCAGCAAAACTGCTCGTGAGGGAACTTCACATAACCCGAAGTTGAGTCTGCTTTCAGCCGTGGCAAACCTCTCTTTGCAACACGAAATTATGCTACTTTCCTCAGTCATTGCATTTAAACCTATAATACTATATCAAATTTTTTTAAAAAATACAAGTCTTTTTTTCAAAAAATGCATTTTTTCTTTTAAGAATATAAATTTGCACTTTGCAAAAAATATCGTAGGAGGAAGTTATATGAAAAATCAAAATACAAAATCAGAAATAACGAGCTTGCTTGCGGATTTTGAAATTTTTGCAGCAGATAATTTAAAGAGCCTTGCACTTGAAACTCACGACCCTCAGATGAAAACGAAATACGAGCAGATTGCAGGACTAAACAGAGGCTTTTATGACAAGCTCGAAAAGGAAAAACAATCAGATGCAAATGAAAAGCCGATTGATAAAGAAATTAATCTTATTATGCGCGCATATTTTGTGGAAAAAGCGCTCTACGCCGCCATTTGTGAGTATAGCGTAGGTAGTGAGCGCCCGAGTATTATTGATGAGCTCGTAGATAGACACACGCTCATTTTAAGGGAACTTTTAACCGAGGCAAATTGGAGAGAACAAGCGTCACAAAAAGAGAATAAATAAAGTTTCCTAAATTCTAATTTTTCTCTTGATTTTGCAATTAAAATATTGTATAATACAATAGAACTATTATGTAGTAGTGTGTCTATTGAAATAAATTCATTTTAACATAAAAAAACAGGGAGAGTGCTGTTTTGGAAAAGTATTTAATTCGTGGAGGAAACCCGCTCAGAGGTGAAGTCACCATCGGCGGCGCAAAAAATGCGGCAGTAGCAATTCTTTCTGCAACAGTTTTGGCAGAAGGTGTTTGCACTATCGAAAACGTTCCTGACATCCGTGACGTTTACACAACCTTAAAAATATTAACCGAGCTTGGCGCAACAGTTAAGTTTATTAACAAAACCACAGTTGAGATTGATACAACTCATCTTTCTACAACTCAGATTCCCTATGAGCTTACTTGCAATATGCGTGCCTCATATTATTTCTGGGGCTGTCTTTTAGCTCGTTGCGGTCACGCCAAGGTTTCAATGCCCGGCGGCTGCGATTTCGGTGTAAGACCTATCGACCAGCATAAGAAGGGCTTTGAATGTCTTGGTGCAACAGTTGACATTGAAGACGGTATGCTGGACGTTCATGCGGACAAGCTTATAGGAAATCAGGTGTATTTTGATAAGGTTTCTGTTGGCGCAACTATGAACGTTATGCTCGCCGCTGTAAGAGCCGCTGGTGTAACTGTTATGGAAAACGTTGCCAAAGAGCCTCATATTGTTGACCTTGCAAACTTCTTAAACTCTATGGGCGCAAACATTATGGGCGCAGGTACCGATGTTATCAAGATCCATGGTGTCAGTGAAATGCACGGAACTGATTATGCTATAATCCCCGACCAGATTGAAGCAGGCACATATATGGTAGCCGCTGCTGCAACGGGTGGAGACGTGCTTGTTAAAAACGTTATTCCTAAACATATGATGCCTATTACAACCAAGCTTGAGGCTATGGGTGCTATCATTGAGGAGTTTGATGAGGCTATCCGTGTTTCTGCTCCCAATAGACTTACCAAGATTGATATTAAAACTCTTCCATACCCCGGCTTCCCGACCGATATGCAGCCTCAGATGGCTGTGGTTGCCTGCCTCGCTGAAGGCACAAGCACAATCACCGAGGGTGTTTGGGATAACCGCTTTAGATATGTCGGAGAGCTTCAGAAAATGGGCGCCGACATTAAGGTGGACGGAAAAATGGCAGTTATTGAGGGTATCGAGTGCTTCAAGGCTGCTCCCGTTAAGGCAACTGACCTTAGAGCAGGAGCTGCAGTTGTTATTGCTGGTCTTTGCTCTGATGGTGAAACTGAGGTTGAGGATATTTACCATATCGAAAGAGGCTATGAGGACTTTGAAATGAAGCTTACAAGCCTTGGCGCCGATATCAGAAAAATTGATGTGCCGGACGTTCAGGTCACAGCAGCTATATAGAAAATGAAAATGCGGGCAAAGTAGGGAATATCCCGACTTTGCCCATTACTTTATGAAAGGTGATAAAATGGCAAGAGTACTTAGCCTTGGCAGTGGTAGTAGTGGAAACTGCTTTTTTGTTGGGGATGCTCAAAGTGGCGTGCTTATAGATGCAGGCATTAGCTTTAAGGCTATAAAAAACGCTTTAGAGCAATACGATATTCCTTTAGAGCACATATCCGCACTTTTAGTAACTCACGAGCATTCCGACCACATCAAAGGCCTTGCGACCTTTTTAAAGAAAACTGATATTCCCGTATACGCTTCAAAGGAAACTGCTGAGTATATCCTTGAGCATATTCCCGATAGTGAGGGTAAATTACATAGCTTAGAGCTTAAGGCTCCGATTATAGAAGGGCAAACCGAATTTTACGCATTTTCCGTTTATCACGATTCAAGAAACGCTGTGGGCTACAGAATAAAAACGCCCGATAACAGATACATTGTTTACTCCACCGACGTTGGACATATTGACGACTCTATTTTCGAAAACTTAACAAACGCTGACCTTAATATAATAGAAGCAAACTACGATGAGGGGATGCTTATGTGTAATGTTTCCTATCCGTTTTTGCTTAAAAGAAGAATCTCTGGAGATTGCGGTCATCTTTCTAATAAGGATTGCGCAAATACGGTTTGCAATCTTTATAAAAGCGGCTGCCGCAGATTTGTGCTGGCTCACTTAAGCCGCGAAAATAATACCCCCGACGTAGCGCTTGAAACAGTCAAAAATGCACTTAACAGCGAGGGTCTTGTGGAAAACGTAGATTACGAAATTTGCGTTGCTCCAAGAGAAGAAACAAGGATGTTGATTTTTTAATGATGAGTAAAGAGGAGTTTCAGGATATAGGCGGACTCTACGTTCTTATAAATGAGGCGCACCGCTTTGGTACAGATGCGGTACTTCTTGAAGACTTTGCCGCCGCTTTAAAAAAAGAAACAGTTTGTGAAATCGGCTCGGGCTGTGGAATTATTCCGTTTCTTATGTGCAAAAATGATAGAGCAAAGAAGATTTACGCGGTTGAAATCCAAGAGGATGCCGCCTCACTTATCGCCAAATCCATTGAGAAAAACGGCATAACAAAAATACAGCCGCTTAATTTAGATGCAAAAGACCATAAGAAATTAGATGAAATTATAGGTAATAACACAGTAGACCTTGTTGTATGCAACCCGCCTTATTATAAGGAAAAAAGTGGCGGAGAATACGCCCGTGAAAAACGAGGAACCTGCCGTGAGGAAGCGTGCCTTACTATTTATGACGTTGCGGACGCCGCGAGAAGACTTTTAAATCATGGCGGTAGACTTTGTGTTTGCTATAAACCGCAAAGATTATGTGATTTAATTGACGCTATGCGAAAAAATGGCATAGAGCCCAAAAAACT
>JAZRHT010000135.1:0-4114 GCA_045644905.1 Oscillospiraceae bacterium | reverse complement strand
GCAGGACGTCCCGAGCAATTTTATCATATCGCAGTAAACGCCATTTGCTCGATTTACGATTCCAGAAACGGCAAGAAAAACTGGAATGGCGAGGGCTTTGTCGCAAAAAGCTCACGTCACGAGGACAAGTGGATACTTGAGTTAAAGATGCCCTTTAAGGCATTTGACAATTCTGCAACTCCCGAGCCCGGTCAGTTCTGGGGCATAAGATTTGCCCGCGAGCGTCATCACGGTCAGGAATCGGTTGCTATCCCTATGGTTGCAACAGGCTCGCTTGCTGCTCGCAACTACATAGGCAAGCTTACATTCGATCCCTTGGGAGACAGCGCAACCGAGCTTTGCTGCTCTGCTGCTGACTTTGATATGGGTATGAACACCATTCCTATGGAAATCAAGTCTAAGGAAAGCTCACAGTTCAAGCTTCGCGTTCGTGTTTACAATGCAAACAACGATATTTTAACCGAGGCAAGCGAGGAAGTAGCTGCGCCTGCTAAAATAGATTTTAAACTGCCTATAGAAACAGACGAGGCTCTCAGAGCTGTTTTCAGTCTTTTAGATAAGAACGGAGAGTCGGTTAACAGTTTTGTGCTTCAGAGAGCATTCCCCTATGTTGCTCCCGGATTTGAAAAGCTCGACAAAGAGCTTAGACTCATAGAGGGCGGCTGCGAGGATATTCTCAGCATAGACCATCCCGTTCACAGAGGCGCCTTAAAATCCATTAAAAGAATGAGAAAGGCTATCTCTGATTACAAGGCAGAAATCAAAAACGCTATAGCCGAAGGCAGAATTGTTGAAAAATCGGTTTCCGAGGATTTTGCCGCTCTGCAAAACGGATTTAAGGATTTCCAAAACCGCTATAGCTATCTCGTTTGGGAAACATCCCCCTGGGAGGCAGGCTCTCCTGACGCACTGCCCAATGAAGACTATACTCCCGAGCTCAGTATTTCCTTTAAGCAGGCTTCGAATGAAAGAGAGCGAGTTTGCCTTGTATTTTCGGGCCTTCTTTTAAATCGCCGTCTTGACCTGCGCCTTGTTCCCTACTCTTGTGACGAGAGCGGCAAGCCGTTCGTTCGCCACGACTGTTTTGAGATCTACATGGAGCCTTTCGTTGATCACAACGGAACAGTTCACACACAGCCGCTCATTCGTGTTACCGGAGATATCATCACACTCACTCCCGGACAGGCTGTTAGAGTACATATAGTATTTAACTCCCGTGGAGTTAAGGCTGGCAAATACAACACAAAAATCGTTCTCAAGCCTCTCTATGACTACAGCATTACCAACCGCGATATTCCCGTTGAGATGGAGGTTTGGAACTTTACCCTTCCCGAAACAAGAGACTGGCCTATGGACTGCTTCTTCTGGGGTCCCAACCGTTATGATAACGACGAGGCCGAAATGCTCAGACTTATGCACTCCCGCCACGTCAACTGGGGCTGGACAGAGAGCGTTCGCTATATCAATGGTTTTGCAAGATTGACAACAGCAAAAAGCATTCCCGAGGGAATGAAATATAACCCCGAAATGCTCGAAAATGCCAACCAGGAATTCTTTGATACCGCTAAAGAGCTGGGTATGAAATTTGTATTCGGTTGGGGCACTGTCAACGATATGCAGTGGCACTACAAGATGGACGAGCGTCTTAAGAAGATGGGCTTTACCCACGACGACTTTATGTTTAAAGCACACCTTCGCGATGAATTTAAAAAGTCTCAGATTCCCGATATGGCTGCTATCCGTCAGCAGATTGTAGATGAAAAGCCCGGCTGGAATCTTCAGGCTGTTTATCTTTCGAGCCCACCGCCCTCAGGCGCAACCCTTCAGGATATCGACGATGCTCATCTTACCGATTCTCACAAGACCTGGACACTTATTTCAGGACTTTTAAACCGCTCCGAAGAGCAGACAAAAGAGGTTATGGGCTTCTTCAGAGACCGTGGATGCCGCATCTGGGCTTATGAATGTGCAACAACTATGCACACCTGTTCCGTACTCGCCTATTATCGTTTCTTCCCCTGGTTCGGATATCGCAAGAAGGTTGACGGTGTTGCAATTTGGACAAGTGCTTCACCTCACGGCGAGGACGGTCTTGACCATCGCGACGGATATGACGATGGCGCAACACTTATCGGTAGCGACCGCAAGCCTATTCCCACCAAGCGCTTTGAAGCTGTTTCAAAGGGTCTTGAGGACGTTGCTTATATGTTCGAGCTTGAAAATCAGTTAAAGCGCCTTGAAGGAAAAATTTCCGATGAGGAGAAGAATGAATATCTCGAGCTTATAACAACCAAACTTATAGAGGTTGTTAAAGCTGATTCTCAGGAGGTTGTCGATAACTGGCGTCTTACTATGGGCACCACAATCGATAAGTTAAGCCAGCTTTAATCCAAAAAATACCCTTAATGTAGAGCCTGTTTTAATTTTAAAAAAATTTTAAAAAAGGCTTTACATTATAGGAAAAAAGTGTTATACTAATAAGGCTTTGATCGCCGCTCGGGGAGTAATCTCTTTGAGAATTCACCTGCCCCTTGCTATGATTATTGCGAATATTTTAAAACGAGGTGAAAGAAATGCTGCTTAAAGAAGAAAAGACAAGCATCATCGAGAGCAACAAGCTCAGCGAAAAAGACACAGGATCCCCCGAGGTTCAGATCGCTATTCTCACCAAGAGAATCAACGACCTTACCGAACACTTAAAGATCCACAAGAACGACCATCACTCAAGAAGAGGTCTGCTTAAAATGGTTGGTAAGAGAAGAAACCTTCTCAACTACCTCATTAAGAAGGACATTGAGCGTTATCGTGCTATCATCGCTAAGCTCGGCATCCGTAAGTAAATTACTTAGAAAAAGGCAGGCAAATTTATATTTGTCTGCCTTTTGATGCAGTTTGCGCATTAAAACGTTTTTATATCAGGCAAAAAGCGGCGGATTTCTTTTGAAATCTGTGCTTAGCATTAAATCGACGGCTTAAAGCCTTTTGAGCCGTGGATTTATTGCTAACATGCTTTTTGTCCTGATACAAAATAAAAAATTAAAATCAGGAGGAACTAAGAAATGTTCGAAAACTTCAAAGTATTTGAAACAGAAATCGCCGGCAGACCCTTTAGCCTTGAAACAGGCAAAATGGCTGGTCTTGCAAACGCTGCTTTTATGGCACGTTATGGCGACACAAGCGTTCTTTGTACAGTAACCGCTTCTTCCAAGCCTCGTGAGGGTGTTGACTTCTTCCCCCTTTCCGTTGACTTCGAAGAGAAAATGTACGCAGTAGGCCGTATCCCCGGCTCCTTCCAGAGAAGAGAAGGAAAGGCAAGTGAAAAGGCTATCCTTTCTTCCCGCTGCATTGACAGACCTATCCGTCCCCTCTTCCCCAAGGATATGAGAAACGATTGTTCTGTTGTTGCAACAGTTATGTCCGTTGACCCTGACTGCTCCCCCGAAATCACTGCTGCTATCGGTGTTTCTGCCGCTATCGCAGTTTCCGATATTCCCTGGGAAGGTCCTATCGCTTCTACAAGCGTTGGTCTTGTTGACGGCAACATCGTTATCAACCCCACACTCGAAGAGAGAGCTAAAACTGAGCTTACTCTCACAGTTTCTTCCACTGCAGACCTCGTTGCTATGATCGAGGCAGGCGGTAACGAGATTCCTGATGACCTTATGTTTGACTGCATTATGGCAGGTCACGAGGTTAACCGTGAAATCGTTAAATTCATTCAGGGCATTGTAGCTGAAATCGGAAAAGAGAAATTCACATTCGAATCCAGCGATCCCGATCCCGAAATTATGGCAGAGATCGAGGCTTTCTGCATCGAGGACGTTAAGAAAGCTCTCGACACCGACGATAAAAACGTTCGTGATGCCGCTCTCCTTCCTATCTATGATGCAGTTCACGAGAAATTCGATGAGCGCTTTGAAGGAAACGAAGCTAAGCTTGACGAGATTATGTACCTCGTTCAGAAGCACGTTGTTCGTGCTTGGCTCAAGGAAGAGGGCAAGCGTGTTGACGGTCGTGGCATCGACGATATCCGTCCCCTCGACGCTCAGGTTGACCTTCTCCCCCGTGTACACGGCTCGGGTATGTTCACTCGTGGACAGACTCAGGTTCTCTC
>JAZRHT010000134.1:0-7059 GCA_045644905.1 Oscillospiraceae bacterium | reverse complement strand
ACCTTCGATAACAGTAAAATGCTCTTTTATTTCACTGCTGACGGACGAATTGATTTCCGTGAGCTTGTAAAGGACTTGGCTTCGGTTTTCAGAACACGAATTGAGCTTCGTCAGATCGGCGTTCGCGACGAATCCAAAATGCTTGGCGGTCTCGGTGTTTGTGGTAGACCCTTCTGCTGCTCGTCATTCTTAGGCGAGTTTCAGCCGGTTTCCATTAAAATGGCAAAGGATCAGGGACTTTCCCTAAACCTTGCTAAAATCTCGGGAACCTGCGGAAGACTTATGTGCTGTCTTAAATATGAGCAGTCGGTTTACGATGAGCTTTTAAAAATAACTCCACGTCAGGGAAGCTATGTTTCCACAAAGCAGGGCAATGGTACCGTTACCGACGTAAGCCTTTTAAAAGGAAATCTGAAGGTCAAGCTGGACGGTCACGAGGAAGACAACACAGCTCCCGTTTCATTTAGTCGAGATGAGGTTAAGCTCATTCGTCCTCCCAAGCCCAAAAAAGAGGATAAAGCTGAGAGCGACGAGGAACTTTCCGAGTTAGAATAAATTGCTATAAAATTAGTGTTGATTTTTGGATTTTTGTGTGATAGAATAATATCGCTATATGTAATTACACTTGAGGAGGTGTCATTATGGCTTACAAAATTACTGACGAGTGCATCGCTTGCGGTTCTTGCGCAGGTGAGTGCCCCGTAGGTGCTATCGCTGAGGGTGATGGCAAGTACAATATCGACGCTGACGCTTGCATCGAGTGCGGCGCATGCGCTGGTACCTGCCCCGTTTCCGCTATCGTAGAGGAATAATTAGGCAGCTTGCACAACGTACTTACAACAAACCCCCGACTTTCGTCGGGGGTTTGTTATTTTTATTGTAATTCGCAGAAGAATGTGTTAAAATCTCTTTGAGGTGTTTTTATGAATAAACTTATTCTGGCATCAAACTCCCCGAGAAGAAAAGAAATATTCACTCTGCTCGGCTTAGAGTTTTCGGTTGCTGTTTCGAATAATGAGCCGCCGCTCTCAGAAGATTTGGGCGCGGAAATGTCGGCATTTATATCCGCAAAGGCAAAGGCGGAGGATATCTTTAAAAAGTACCCTGATGCTACTGTTGTCGGTGCCGACACGGTTGTCGCAGTAAATGATAAATTGCTTGGTAAGCCCAATAGCGAGCAGGACGCTATAAATATGCTAAAGGCCCTCTCAGGCAAAAAGCACGAGGTTATCACAGCTGTATACGTCTGCTCCCCTGAAAAGCAAAAAGGCTTTGCGGTTAAAACCGAGGTTGAATTTTATGATCTTTTGGATGAGGAAATAGAGGCCTATGTAAAAACAGGCGAGCCAATGGATAAAGCAGGGGCTTACGGAATTCAGGGAAAAGCCCTGCGATTTGTAAAAGGAATCTGCGGAGATTATTATAACGTTGTCGGATTTCCTGCTGGTGAATTTGTAAGATTTATGGAAAGGGAAGGCTTATGAAGATTATTTTAAGTCCGTTTACAAAACCAAACCTAAACTTAGCCCTCGAAGAGTATATCTTAAATGAATATACACAGGGCGATGTCGTTATGCTATGGAGAAATGAGAGCTCGGTCATAATCGGCAAAAATCAGAACACCTATGCTGAAATAGACGTTGACTTTGTTGAGAAAAATGCTATCCCCGTCGTTCGTAGAATAACGGGCGGTGGAGCGGTTTTTCACGATTTGGGGAACGTTAATTTTACCTTTATTTCTGATTATAAAGAGGGCGATTTCGGAGCCTACAAAACCTTTGCAAAGCCCGTTTGCGATTATCTTAAAACTCTGGGACTTACCGCTGAGGTTTCGGGCAGAAACGATATAGAGGCAGACGGCTTTAAGATTTCAGGAAACGCCCAGACAGTAGTAAAAAATAGAATTCTCCAACACGGAACGCTGCTTTACAGCGCTGACCTTAAAAGCCTCGCGCTTGCCTTAAAGCCTAAGGCGCAGAAGCTTTCGGGAAAGGGAATAACATCTGTTCGAAGCCGAGTTGAAAATATTAAAAACCTTGCAAATAGCTCTCTTTCTACAGAGGAATTTTTAAGTGAACTTTATGAATTTTTCCTCTCTTTACCCGATGCCGAGAAAAAAGAGCTGAGCGAAAATGATATAAAAGCCGCAGAAAAACTCTGCTGCGAGAAATATGAAAAATTCGAGTGGAATTTCGGATTTTCTCCCGAATTTTCGCTTGTAAAGGAAAAACGCTTTACATCAGGAAATATAGAGATTCACCTGCAAATTAAGGATGGCATTATTGCGGATATAAAAATCTTTGGAGATTTTTTTGGAATATTGCCGGTCTCGGAGCTTGAAAATGCCCTCATTGGCGCAGAGTTTATCGGCTCGGCAGTTTTAGAGCGTATTAAGGACATTCCCATTTCAGATTATATAAGCGGTTTAACTTCTGATGAATTTTTAAGTCTTTTATTTTAAAGAAAGCCCCGCCTTTTATAAGGCGGGGTTTATTTTTTAAAGGTCGCTTAAATCTGCCGCGGGGATATCGTTTTCAAGATTATCTCTTGCAAGATCGGTGTCGATGGTCGCATAAACGGGGGAGATGGGTCTTTCAAACGAAATGTTGCTTGAACGATAAGGCTTCTGAAGGGGCTCTTTTGTGTTTGCAAGAATGTCGTTTGCCTTAACTCTGTCCATTTTAAGCGACGCATTTTTGTTTTGCTTGTCTGACATATTTATCACCTCGCAGTTAGTTTCTGCAGAGATTGTGAAAATATGTGTTATATAAAAAAGGCAGAGCCGTTCGGCTCTGCCTTTTACATTGTAGGATAATAACAAACCTCGCTTAGTTGAATTCTCGTTTGAGAGAATTTGCCTTCAGGCTCAAAAGGTGCGGGCGTACGCAGTGTGAGAAAGCCCGTTCCCATATCATCGCCATCGTCTAAGGGGATTGAAATTGTAACGGTTGTTCCTTCGCCTTCAACACTGCTCATAAGGAAATTTCCTCCGTGTGAGGCAATGTACTTTTTGGCAATATAAAGCGAAATTCCAAAGCCTGTCTCATATTTATTCCCATGCGAATAGGAAAAATAAGGTGTGCCGACAAGATTAAGAACGTCCCTGGGAATTCCTGCGCCCCTATCCGAAATACAAATCATGGCATTTTTGCCTGCAACCTTAACGGAAATATCAATTTTGTTTCCGTCGCGGGTGTATTTTATCGAGTTTAAAATAATGTTGACAAGCGCAAATTCCATTCGCGAACTGTCAATGCGAACGGGGATCATCTGCATAGGACAGTCAAGAGAAATGGGAACCCGCTCTTTGTTGTCAAGGCAAATTACTGCCGCAACAAGCTTTCTCATATACTCAGAAAGGTCTACGGACTCGAGGTTGACGTGGTCGTTTTTATTGGAAAGCCTTGTAATTCTCGAAAGGTTATCCGAAACCCTCAAAAGCTGATAGCAGTTTTGATTTATGTTGTTTACAAAATCGCAAACCTTGGGCGATTTATCCAAATCCTCGGTATTGGAAAGGGCATAAACCGAGGAGAACATCATAGAAATTCTGTCACGAAGCTCTCGGTTTATCGCCATTTGGTAGTCGTTGCGGTCAATATAATCGAGCATATCCTCACGACTCTCGAGAAAATCGGGCAAAGTGGCGGTAGCGCCCTCAAATTCCCCGTTATCTGAGAAAAGTGCAGAAAGGTAAATATGTGCGTTCTTTTTGTCGGGCAGGTTGCATATAAGCTCGTAATTTTTTTCTGATTTTAGATAGTTGGTTATAGCCTGCTTGTCTACGTTTTCAAAAAGCATATAAAGCTTCATGGGATTTTTAAGGTCGCCGTATTTTTTGGTGAGTGTGGCGTTTGTGTAAATGACATGAAGCTTACTGTCTAAAACAGCATAGGGAATAGGAGAGTGCTCAAATGCTGCTTTTAGCGTTTCCAAAATATTATTTTGCATCTTTCTCCCTCCCTTTCTTTTCACATTTTTCTACATTATACACCATTTTTCCCGTACTTTCAACATACAATCGAAATTTATGGAGAAAATATTGATAAAAAAATAACAAAAAACGCCTTCTTTTTTATCAATGCGCACAATTTTTTAAAATATCAAAATTTTTTTCAAAAAAATATTGTATATTTTTGGATTTTGATATAGAATATATATGTTAAAAATTTTAGGAGGTAAAATCCCATGTCAGTTAAAGTTGCTATTAATGGTTTCGGACGTATTGGACGTCTCGCATTCAGACAGATGTTTGGTGCAGAGGGTTATGAGATCGTTGCAATCAACGACCTTACAAAGCCTTCCATGCTCGCTCATCTCTTAAAGTATGATACCGCTCAGGGCGGTTACTGCGGCAAGATCGGTGAAGAAGTTCACACTGTTGCTGCTGACGATGAGCAGGGTACCATCACTGTTGACGGTAAAACACTTAAAATCTACGCTGAGAAAGATGCTAAGGATCTTCCTTGGGGCCAGATCGGTGTTGACGTTGTTTTAGAGTGCACAGGTTTCTACTGCTCTAAAGAGAAGAGCCAGGCTCACATCGATGCCGGCGCAAAGAAGGTTGTTATTTCTGCTCCCGCAGGTAACGATCTTAAGACCATCGTATTCAGCGTTAACGAGGATACCCTCACCGCTGAGGACAACATCATTTCCGCAGCTTCCTGCACCACTAACTGCCTCGCTCCTATGGCTAAGGCTCTTAATGACTATGCAGCAATCCAGAGCGGAATCATGTCCACCATTCACGCTTACACCGGCGACCAGATGATTCTCGACGGTCCTCACAGAAAGGGCGACCTCAGAAGAGCAAGAGCTGGCGCTGCAAACATCGTTCCTAACAGCACCGGTGCTGCAAAGGCTATCGGTCTTGTTATCCCCGAGCTCAACGGCAAGCTCATTGGTTCTGCACAGAGAGTTCCCGTTCCCACAGGTTCTACTACTATCCTTACCGCTGTTGTTAAGGGTGCAAACGTAACTAAAGAGGGAATCAACGCTGCTATGAAGGCTGCTGCTTCCGAGTCCTTTGGTTACAATGAGGATCAGATCGTTTCTTCTGACGTTATCGGCATGAAGTATGGTTCTCTCTTCGATGCAACTCAGACAATGGTTGCTCAGATCGCTGAGGATCTCTTCGAGGTTCAGGTTGTTTCTTGGTATGATAACGAGAACTCCTACACCAGCCAGATGGTTAGAACCATTAAATACTTCGCAGAGCTCAACTAATTATATTGATCTGCAAAGCGGACACCCGAGAGGGTGTCCGCTTTTTTTGTTTTGTGTCGTATTTCTGTGCATTTGTGAATATGATTATATAACCTGATTTTTTGGAGGCAATCTTATGAAAAAAAGCATAGTTATAAGGCCGATTCCTTTTCTTTTTAATCTGCTTCTATCTCTTGGCGGCGGCGCACTTGTGGGACTTCTTACAAGGGGAGGGGAGCGGTACGACTCTCTTATAAAGCCGCCCCTTTCCCCGCCGCCCTTTCTCTTTGGTATAGTATGGACCATTCTTTATATCCTTATGGCAGTTTCCATAACCCTCGTTATTTCAAAGTCGGGCGGCGAAACTTCGGCCTCGAAAATCTACTATCTGCAGCTCTTAGTAAACTTCATTTGGCCCGTCCTCTTTTTCTCCTTTGGACTTCTTACTTTTTCATTCATTTGGATACTTCTTTTAATCGCTCTTGTGGTAGTTATGATAGTAAGTTTTTATCGCATTAGCCCACTCGCCGCACTCTTACAAATCCCATATCTTATCTGGCTTTTGTTTGCGGCATATTTAAACCTCGGATTTGTTATTCTAAACTAAGGTTTTTGCTTGACAATGAGCCGTTTTGGCGGTAAAATATATTATGTATATTTGTGCTTTTTTATAAACCTAAGAAACGGAGCATTGTCATGATAGATAACACAAAATTAGCCGAACTGCTTTATCCCGATTGCAAATTAACAATCGAGGAAATAGAGGCAAAATATCCCAAAAGAAATCTTCCCGAGGGCGCAGTTGTTGCCCGCCTTGCGCCGAGTCCTACCGGCTTTGTGCATTTAGGAAACCTTTTCCCCGCAATGACAAGTGAACGCCTTGCTCATCAAAGCGGCGGTACCTTTATTTTAAGAGTTGAGGACACCGACCAAAAGCGCGAGGTTGAAGGCGCAGTCGGACTTCTTTTGGATTCTCTTAAAAGATACAATATTCTCTTTGACGAGGGCGCAACACACGAGGGCGAAAGCGGGAATTATGGCCCCTATTATCAAAGACAAAGAGCCCATATCTATCAGGCCTATGCCAAGAAAATGATAGCCGAGGGCAAGGCTTATCCCTGCTTCTGCAGCGAAGAGCGCTTAGAAGAAATGAGAAAAGAGCAGGAAGCAAACAAAGAAAACTTTGGCTACTATGGAAAATATGCCGCCTGCCGCAACCTCTCCTACGAGGAAATTGAGGAAAAAGTTAAAAACGGCGAAAAGTTCGTTTTAAGATTTAAAAGCGAGGGCGACCCCTCTAAGAATGACAGCATTGAGGACCTTATCAAGGGTCACTTAGAGTTCCCCGAGAATAATATCGACCACGTTATGCTTAAATCCGATGGAATCCCCACCTACCATTTTGCCCACGCAGTTGACGAAGAAACCATGGGCGTTACCCACGTTGTAAGAGGTGAGGAATGGCTTGCAACCCTGCCTTTCCATGTTCAGCTCTTTAAAGCTCTCGGCTTTAATCAGCCTAAATATATGCACATCGCTCAGCTTATGAAGCTTGATAACGGAACAAAGCGTAAGCTTTCTAAGCGTAAGGACCCCGAGGCTTCTCTCGCTTACTATTATGAGCAGGGCTTTGCGGCTAAGAGCGTTACTGAGTATATTATGACGCTTCTTAACTCAAACTTTGAAGAGTGGCGCATAGCTAACCCCACAGCCGACCTTGACGAGTTTAAGTTTACAGCCGAAAAAATGAGCGTTTCGGGCTGCCTTTTTGATATGGACAAGCTCTTAGACGTTAGCCGCAACACCATCAGCACAATGACTGCAGATGAGGTTTACGAGCAGGTTACTGCTTGG
>JAZRHT010000133.1:0-6114 GCA_045644905.1 Oscillospiraceae bacterium | reverse complement strand
CTCGATGAAGCCATAAACGGACCTCACAAGCCTACGCTTATTATGGAGTCACTTGCCGAAATAACAAAGCTTCTTAAAGAAATCTACAATATCTAAAACAAAAACCGCTCACTTATGTGAGCGGTTTATTTTTTATTTGAGCGAGTTTACTGTGCCTATAAATATCGGCATATTCGCCTGAGTGTCATAGATTGCATATAGAAATGGTCTGTCCAAGCGAACGATTTTAGCAGGAGTGTACCCACCCTTTGTTGTTGCGGCGATGATTGTTGTGCCTGCCGCCTTTGTGCCGTATCGGTTTAACTTAATGCTTGTGCTGTGAAGCGCTCTTGAAATGTAGAGCGAACTGTCGCTCATGCTAGAGAAATTTGCCTTGCTCGCATCAAAAGCATCTGTTATTCCGGATTTCCTGAGCATGGATGTAAGCGGTGCATCATATTTAATCTCGAATTCAGGGATAGTTACAATAACCTTTTCGCTATCGGCACCGTTTATAAGCTTTGAAAAATCATCGCCATCTAAGCTTGAAACAAGCTTAGAGAGGGAAGAATTTTCATCGGGAAGCAGCGCGGTGAAAACGTATCTTCCGCCGTCATAAGGCTTAGCAAACCCATCAAATCCGTCTCCCGAAAGATAAATGTTCTCAGCAGAATTAAGGTAATTTACCTTCGAGGTCGAGCCGTCAAGGTTATAGAATGTTCCCTCGGTCACATCCCTGTCATAATAATCCTCCGCCCATTTTCCATTAAATAAGGTGGCATTGATGAGGAAAATCTCGGTGTTGGGATCGATTCTGTCAAGCGCAGAGGGAATTTCGCCGTCGGTCTTGTCGCTGATCCAATTATTTATTTTGGTAATTGTAGTTTGGTCCATTGGAGTCGAGTAGATATCTGCGTTAAAATAGTTTGCATTCTTTTGAAGGAAACTATTTTTAACTCCCGAATTAGAATAAACCCAAAGCGACTGCGAAAGATTAAGACTTTCATCCGCCGAGCCGAGATAACTTTTAAGATATGCGTTTAAAGTTTCTCTATTGGCTCCGAAGGCATTTTCAATTTGCGCTAAGGTGTTTCCCTCGGCGCCGTTTTGCGCCATCGCCAGAGCGTACATTATTGAAATCGGGGAAATAAGTGTGTTATCGTCGGAATAAGAATTTTTAAAAAGCTCGTATGAAAAAGATGCCGCCGTTTTAGAGGTTTTGCTTTTAAGACTAACGGTTTTTATGTTAGCATCTGCGGTAAAGCCTCGGCTAAGCAGGGTTGTTTTGTTTTGCTCACCACTGATAGAAATATCGCTCGCTCCGTTAGACGATGCATTTTGCAGATTACCTTTGCCGCAAGCGGTCGCAAGCAGAATAAAGCATATAAGCATAAATGAAACGATACACTTTTTCATATTATCACTGCTTGCTAAAATTCGCAGGTAAAAATACTCTATAATTATTATAACACAACAAAACCATTTTGTCACCTATTAGTATATTTTAATAAGAAAATAGCATACTTAATGTAAACCCTATAAAAAGGAGAAATACAAATGAAGAAAATTTTATCCGCAATGTGCCTATGCGCCTTCTTTCTTTTAACGCTTTGTTCCTGCGATATGACGGGCGGCGAGGAAACTGCAAATGGCACATTTGATACTTCAAAGGACATTACAGTTATCTCGAGAGAGGAGGGCTCAGGCCTTAGGGGAGTGGTTGCCGACCTTTTTGACTTTATGGAGGATGACAAGGACCTTACTTTTAGCGGAGTTTCGGTTAAACAGTCGGCAGACGATATCCGCGCCGCAGTTTCAAACGATAACTATGCTATAGGCTACCTGCCACTTGTTTCGGTAAACGATAAGGTTAGGGCAGTCAAGGTAAACGGCGTGCTTCCTACCCGTGACAACGTTAAAAACGGAAGCTATGTCTTTAAGCACACTCTTTATGCCGTCACTCTCGACGATACAGGCGCGGGCGCATCCGACTTTCTAAACTTCCTTGTGTCAGACAGCGCCCGTGGTATTCTCGCGGACAGCGGCTATATCACCTCGGATAAGGAGAGAAAGTTTACAAGCACAAAGCCTGAGGGCACGCTTAAAGTAAGCATTGCTGCTTCGTCTGAGGAAGCCATGAGCAAAATTAAGGATGAATATTCAAAGCATAACGATAAGCTCAAAATCGAGGTAACAAAAATGAACACCAAGGCATCCTTAGAGAGCTTAAAGGATAAGGATAGCCTCGCTGTAATAACCCGAGAGCTTACCGATAGCGAAGAAAAGAAATATGAAGAAACCGAAATCTGTGAGGATGCTATTGCGGTTGTAGTCAATAAAAACAACACCCTTGAAAATATTTCTTCAGATAATATCAAGAAGATATACAAGGGCGAAATCAAGAAATGGTCAGATATTATTAAATAAAAAAATAATCCCTACGCTTGGGGCGTAGGGATTTTGCTATTTTGTCCAGTCTATGTTTGCGATGTCCATAGTTGCATAGGCATTAAGCGAAAGGTCGGCACGAACGCCTGAAATATATTCGTAATAGCCTTGCGCGCCTATCATTGCGGCGTTATCTCCGCAGAGGGAAATGGGCGGATAATAAAGGCTAAAGCCGTGCGCCTTTGCTTTTTCATCGAGAGCGCGTCTAAGTCCGCTATTTGCACAAACTCCGCCTGCCGCAACAATGGTCGTGTAGCCTAAATCCTCAGCGGCAAGAAATAATTTGTCGGTTAAAATCTCGCAAACTGTGTGCTGAAAGCTTGCACAAAGGTCGTCCTTGTTTATTTCCTCGCCCTTCATAGCGGCATTATTCAGCGTATTGAGAACTGCGGTTTTGAGCCCCGAAAAGCTGTAATCATAGGGAGTGTCAAGGTGGGGACGGGGAAGCTTGTATGCGTTTTTATCTCCGAGTGCAGCAGATTTATCAATAGAAACGCCGCCGGGATAAGAATAACCCATAGCACGTGCGGCCTTGTCAAAGGCTTCGCCTGCCGCATCGTCACGGGTTTTTCCGATGATTTCAAAGTCTGTGTAGGAGTGGACCGCAACTATGTGGCTATGTCCGCCCGATGCGATAAGGCAAAGAAAGGGCGGCTCTAAATCCTTGTGCGCTAAATAGTTTGCCGCAACGTGCCCTCGCAGGTGATGCACGGGAACAAGCGGTTTATTAAGTAGGAAAGAGAGCGACTTTGCGTAGTTTACGCCGACAAGAAGCGAGCCGATAAGACCCGGAGCAGCAGTAACCGCAATAGCGTCAATATCATTTTTATCAAGTCCTGCATCAGAAAAAGCCTTATCTACCGTTTGGCTGATACTCTCGATGTGCAGCCTTGATGCGATTTCGGGAACAACTCCGCCAAAAATTTTGTGCCGCTCAATCTGTGTTAAAACGACATTTGAAACAATTTCTCTGCCATTTTTGATTATTGCGGCGGCAGTTTCGTCGCAGGAGGATTCAATTGCAAGAATAAGTGTGTCTTTCATAATTTCACCCTTTTTTAAGTAAAAGCCGCATTATATTAGCGTCCTCAGTAGGATCTCTGTAAAAGTTTTTGCGTATACCACAGTTTTCAAAGCCGTGCTTTTTGTATAGATTTTGCGCCGCAACATTGCTTTTTCGAACCTCTAAGAAAAGCGATTCTGCATCCATATTTTTTGCATTTTCAATAAGCGCAGAAATCAGCGCATCTCCAACTCCCATTCTCCTAAAGCTTGGCGAAACTGCAACGTTTGTTATGCTTCCTTCCCCGAGAACGAATATGCAGCCAACGTATCCTAACACTTCTCTTTGGCTTTCAGCAACTAAAAAGAGCGCATTTTCATTGTCAATTTCGCTCTCAAGAGCATCTTTGCTCCAAGCACGAGAAAAACAAGCTTTTTCGATTTCGGAAAGAGCATCTAAATGTCGGCTGTGCATTTTTGAGATAGTAATTTCCATTATGCCATCTCCTTTAGAAATGTCTCGATCTGTGAGTATAGCTCTTTTGCACAAGCCTTGTAAACCTCTAAAGATTGCATATAAGGGTCAGAAATGGGTGGGTTTGCTATATGTACCCTATCTTTGTACTCGGGCATTGCCATAAGGGGCGTGGCGTGGCTTTCGCTCATGGCAAAAATGACGTCTGCTTTGTCTAAAAGCTCTCGAGTAACCTGTTTAGAGCGGTGATAGGTAAGGTCAATATCATAAAGCTCACGCAGTGCATTTATCGCTCCCGACGTGGCAGGTGAGCCCTCTTGTGCGGCAAGTCCGCAACAGTCAGAATTATATGAAAGGTTATTATCCAAACAAATTTTATCCGCTAAAGCCTTTGCCATAGGGCTGCGGCAGGTGTTTCCCGTGCAGATAAATAAAACGTTTTTCAAGAAAAGTCACCCTTTCATTTAAACCTCTTAAAGAGAGGAAGAAATCTGTAAATTATAAGCGTAATCATTCGGGTTAGCGCAATATCGAATACAACAAAAACAACATTGCAAGCGGCTATAAATATAGGAAGCCCGATTTTTCCAAATTCGCCATACTCCGCTATTAAAACGTCGAGACCAAAGAATAATAGGGTAATCAAAACCCCAACTCCGACCGCAACGTTAAAGACGAGCATTTTTAAAACCCATTCAATTATAGGCTTTCTTATGCGCTCGATAACTCCTTTTAGTATGGGGTAGTAGCCAAACAAAACTATAAATGAAACTATCGCTGTGTGGTCGGACGAGATGAATATAGAAAGAAGGGCTGTTCCGAGATAGACGCAAAGAGCCCACTTTTTCCCAAGCTCTAAATTTACGGGGATAATTAAACTTCCCGCTATCGCAGGCAGGGCAAACGATGCTATTGGAAAAAGATTAGTCGCCGTCATACACAAAACGCACAGCGCCATAATCATTCCGCCGAGCGCAACCTTGTAGCTTGTTTTCATAACTGCGCCTTTCTATATGCAACGGATAAGATCGCCGCCCATACATTCGCAACAGCAGTCGCAAAGTATAAGATTGCAGCACATATCGTTGCAAGAGCCGCCCGAGTGTGAGGTTCTGTATCCGCCGGGATTGTAGCTTCCGTTTCGGCGAGCGTTCATCTGACTGTACGTTGCGGCATATTCACTGTTATTGGGTTCTAAGTTGTATGCAGTCTGAAAATGGGTGTAGGCGTCGTTAAACCAGCCCTTAGCATATAAAATGCTTCCCTTTAAAAAGTGCCATTCGGCATTTCTTGAGGTGGAGGGCACTCCGTCAAGAAGCTCTTCGGCCTCGGCGAGTCTACGCTGATTTATAAGCCTTCTTATATCGGCAAATTGCGCTCCTGAGCTCGAATACGAGGATTGTCCCGAACGTCTCTGCTGTATAATCTGGTCATAAGCCGCATTTATTTCGGCCATTTTTTCTTCGGCCTCTTCTCTTGAAACGTCGTCGGGGCGCAGGTCGGGATGGTATTTTTTGCAAAGCTGGCGGTAAACGTCCTTTATCTGCTCGTCGCTTGCAGTCTCAGCAACGCCTAAAACTTTATATGGATTTTCCATTTAAGGCCGCCTTCCTTTCTTTTTTATTTTGATAACGTAAAACGGCAGATTGGGTGTTTTTAAGTCCCAAGAAAATTATGTTTTCTATAATGCTGCCAAAATGATGTAATTTCAGTTTTAAAAACGTGTCACAGGCGTCACTTATTGCAATATTAAGCGAAAGCTCCGCCTCTTTTTTTATATTTTTAATTTCCTCTTGGGAAAGCTTGTTTTCACAAATTAGGGGATTGAACGAGCCTTTTTTAAGGTCCTTTTCTAAATCATCGGCGGCATCTAAAATGTATATCCACCGTCCCAGCACATACCCGAGCCTCGCAAGGTTTTGCTTTTGCTCGTCATCTTCAGAAAGCCTTTCGAAAAACGATGAGAGCAGATTGGCTGTCGGATGAGCGCAGGCGTCAATACCGCTTTTTTGTTTTTCACACTCTGCTTGGGCTGATAGATAATTTAAGAGGGCCTCGTTTTCGTAATGTCTGCGCTTTGCAGCCTTTTTATAGCGAGGCAAGAGATATAAAAGGGCAAGGTGAGAAAAAAATGCGCTGTCGCGGTCATCAATGTTGTCTTTAAGCTTACCATATAGCATTAAAATCGCAAGGTCAGAAGCATATTCTAA
>JAZRHT010000132.1:0-2900 GCA_045644905.1 Oscillospiraceae bacterium | reverse complement strand
GAGGTGACAGGACTCGAACCTGCGGCATCTTCGGCTGCGCCGCCTCTTGCGGTGCCCGAAATTCTTTGCTCGCTGCTCGCTTAGCAGAATTTCGACCGCTACGCCAAAATCATCCTCGCTTCATCTCGCACTGCGGGCGCTCGGACTCTTTGCCCAAAACAAGCACGCTTGCTTTGCTCGCAAGATAACACTCACAATGTTTATATCATATCTCCTGGATAAAGTAAAAAGGAAGAGCTTTTGCTCTTCCTTTTTACTTGGTCGAAGTGACAGGACTTGAACCTGCAGCATCTTGCTCCCAAAGCAAGCGCGCTACCATTTGCGCCACACCTCGAAATAATTTTTTCCGCTAACTAAATTTAGTCGCTCAATTATTATAATATAACCGCTCGCAGTTGTCAAGGCAAGGAGCGAAAATAGAAAGGTGTAAATTGCCCTCCGCAGAAAGCGGAGGGCAATTTTGTTTTATGCAAAGCTAAAACTTAGTACATTCCCATGCCGGGGTTAGGAGCGGGAGCAGCTGCAGCTGCGGGCTCCTTCTTGTCTGCAACGAGGGACTCGGTTGTGAGAACCATCGAAGCGACCGAAGCGGCATTCTGAAGTGCGCTTCTTGTAACCTTGGTAGGATCAACGATACCGCTTGCGATCATATCGCAGTAGGTCTCGGTTGCGGCGTCAAAGCCGTAGCCAACCTTTCTGGAGCGGCGAATCTTGTCGATGATAACAGAGCCTTCAAGACCTGCGTTAGCAGCGATCTGACGGATAGGCTCCTCGAGAGCTCTAAGAACGATCTTAACACCTGTTTTGATGTCGCCGTCCTTTGTGGAAACGAGCTTTTCAACTGCGGGGATAGCATTGAGAAGTGCGGTCCCCCCGCCTGCAACGATGCCTTCCTCAACTGCTGCACGGGTTGCCGAAAGAGCATCCTCGATGCGGAGCTTTTTCTCTTTCATCTCGATTTCGGTAGCAGCGCCAACCTTGATAACTGCAACACCGCCAGCGAGCTTAGCAAGACGCTCCTGAAGCTTCTCGCGGTCATAGTCGGAGGTTGTAGCAGCGATCTGATTTTTAATCTGAGCAACACGGCCTGCGATAGCCTCTTTGTTGCCTGCGCCGTCAACAATAATGGTGTTCTCTTTCTGAATCTTAACCTGACGTGCACGGCCGAGCATTGTAACGTTAGCATCCTTAAGGTCAAAGCCGAGCTCACTGCTTACAACCTGACCGCCGGTGAGGATTGCGATGTCCTGAAGCATTTCTTTACGTCTGTCGCCAAAGCCGGGAGCCTTAACTGCAACGCAGGTGAATGTTCCGCGGAGACGGTTTACGATAAGGGTAGAGAGAGCCTCGCCCTCAACGTCCTCAGCGATGATAACAAGCTTCTTGCCTGCGTTAACGATCTGCTCGAGCAGGGGAAGAATGTCCTGAATAACGGAAATTTTCTTGTCGGTGATAAGAATGTAAGCATCGTCAATAACTGCTTCCATCTTGTCGGTGTCGGTTACCATGTAAGGAGTGATGTAACCTCTGTCAAACTGCATACCCTCAACGATTTCGCTGTAGGTGGTAGCGGTTTTGGACTCCTCAACGGTGATAACGCCGTCAGCCGAAACCTTATCCATAGCCTCTGCGATAAGCTGGCCGATGGTCTCGTCAGCAGCCGAGATTGTTCCAACTCTTGCAATGTCCTCAGAGCCGGAAACCTTTCTCGAATTCTCGATGATGGCATTAACTGCAGTGTCAACTGCGAGCTTCATGCCCTTTTTGATTTCCATGGGGTTTGCGCCTGCCTCGACGTTTTTCATTCCCTCACGTACTAAGGCCTGAGCGAGCAGGGTAGCGGTGGTAGTACCGTCGCCTGCGGCATCGTTAGTCTTGGTAGCAACCTCTTTAATGGGCTGAGCGCCCATATTCTCGAAAGCATTGTCGAGCTCGATGTCCTTAGCGATGGTAACGCCATCGTTAGTGATAAGGGGAGCGCCGAATTTTCTCTCTAAAACAACGTTTCTGCCCTTGGGTCCAAGGGTGATTTTAACGGTATCGGCAAGCTGGTCGATACCCGACTGCAGAGCCTTGCGGGCATCTACGCCGTAGATAAGTTCTTTAGCCATGATATATTCCTCCGTTACAATTATTCAACAATAGCAAGGATGTCGTCCTGACGAACGATTTTGTACTCAACGCCGTCCACCTTAACTTCGGTGCCGGAGTATTTGCCGGTGAGAACCTTGTCGCCGACCTTGAGCATCATTTTAACTTCTTTACCCTCAACTATTCCGCCGGGGCCAACTGCGATAACCTCTGCAATCTGAGGCTTCTCCTGAGAAGCGGCAGTTAAAATAATTCCGCTTTTTGTGGTCTCCTCTGCTTCAACGGTCTTGATGACAACTCTGTCTGAAAGGGGCTTAATGGTCATCTTTATTTCCTCCTTTAATAATTTACAAATCAGTTAGCACTCGCACTTTTAGAGTGCTAAAACTATTGTAATACAAATACAGAAAAAATCAAGGGGTTTCGGTAATATTTTTAAAAAAAGTTAACATTTTATGTAAGCAGAAAGCGATATTTTCAAAACATTTGACAACATATATTGAAGGGTAGTAAAATAAAGAAAAGGAGTTGTTTTAGGTGGAAAGCTTGAGATTTATAAAAAAGCATCTCTTATCCATTATATTTGCGAGCGTTACGATTTATATTATGATTTTGATTTTTTCCTTCTCGGCGCAAACAGGGGAGGTATCGTCGGGAGTTTCGGCGAGTGTTTCCCGTGCTATTGCCAAAATCATTGTTAGCGGATTTTCCTCTCTTATCGAGGCTGAAAAGCTCGCTCAGATTGAGGCGTTGGTTCCCATCGTTCGAAAAACGGCGCACTTTTTAGTTTACTGCGCCCTCGGATTCTT
>JAZRHT010000131.1:0-4590 GCA_045644905.1 Oscillospiraceae bacterium | reverse complement strand
CCTAAAACAACGCCGAGAACAAGTCCCACGCTTATTTTATCCTTGCCGAGCATAATGGACAGAACTGTTGTTACAACCGAGGAAAACGGAGTCATAACAGCGACAACCGTAGGTCCGACGTGCTTTATTGCGCTTGTTCTTATAAGCCAGCAGAGAGTTGAACCGAGAAGGATTATTACAATATTGGCGAGAACAAGCCGCCAGTCAAAGTTAAAGACTATTTTCTCAATCCCCGTAGCATCAAGGGCAAGAGAGCCCACAAACGAAAAAACTGCCTCTGTAAACATCTGTATCATAAGGTAAAGCGGCGTATACATTTTCATTCCATATGCACCCGTAGCAGCAATATTTATGCCAAAAAACAGACCTGAAAGAGCACAAAGAAGATCTCCATACCAATAAACACCCTCCATATCGCCGCTCATTCCCGTTAGTGCGAAGCTACTTAAAAGGCACAAGACCGACGCAATGATTGTAAGCAGGTTTGGAAGCTTCTTTACCATAAAAATCAGAAGAATTGGAACGACTATACAAGAAAGGTTTTCCAAAAATGCATAGTGGGTCGGGGTTGTGTACTTAAGGCCGATTTTCTGCACTATATCGGCAAGTGACATTGATATTCCCGTTGGAATAGCGAGCATAAAATAGCTTTTATCGAGCAATTTTAGCTTTTTTCGTGAAATGAAAAGCAAAGCCATTCCGCTCACAAGTGCAGTGAAGGCTACTCGAATTGTGGGAGAATAATACTGATAAAAATACAGTGTTATAAGCGGAAAACAGCCCCACACTAAAATAACAAATACCAGCCCTAAATATGCTGAACGCCGTTTATTTGCAGTTGTTTTTTCGTTCATTTTGATACCTCTGCTAATTTAGTCCGCCAAAAATTATAGCATTTTGCTTGCATTTTAAGAAGCGGAAGTTTATAATAAGGTTGTGAAAATTTTTCAACACAGGTGAAGTATGGACACATTAAAAATTAAGGCATTATTATCAGCGGTAAAATACAAAAGTCTTTCTAAGGCGGCAGAGGATTTTTCCTACACTCCCTCTGCCCTTTCGCACAGCGTTGATGCGCTCGAGAATGAACTTAACGTAAAGCTTCTTGTTCGCACTCATACAGGGGTGCGCCTAACAGAAGAAGGTGAGGCCTTGCTTGACAAACTAAACGCAGTTGTGAAGGCGGAAAGTGAGCTTTTTAAGAAGGCGAAGGAAATCTCAGAAAAGAAGCAAAATCATCTCAAAGTCGGAACATATTCGAGCATTTCGGTAAATCTTCTGCCGCAGATATTAGGCGAATTTAAGAAAAAATATCCCGAAATCACCATTTCAATAACGGTTGGTGACAGCCTTAAAAAGTTTCTTGAAAGCGACAAAGTTGATATATTTTTGGGTGACGGAAATCCCGATTACGAATGGATTCCGCTTATAAAGGACGATTTTGTTGCAGTTGTGCCTGAGGCTATGTTTGTAGAAAAAGACAACGTTAGCTTTGAAGAATTATATAAATATCCCTTTATTATTTCGGAAAATCTCACGGTTCTTCACAGCTTTGATTTAAGCGGCTTTAAAGAGATAATCACTATGAGCTCTGAGGACGATGCTCCCGCAGTTTCAATGGTGCGGCAGAGCATGGGAGTTACTATTCTTCCTTCTCTTGTTTTAAATGGCGAGCAAAAGGGAGTTCGGGTTTTAAAGCTAAAGCCCGAAATTTCAAGAGAGCTTGGCATATCATTTAAAAAGAAAGGCTCTTTATCCCAAAGCGCACTTAAATTTATAAATTTTCTCAAATCAATGTATTAAAAAATGCTCCGAGCAGTCTTGCTCGGAGCATTTTAATTTTAATATTTATCCGCCATATATCTTGCAACCTTTGCCATAAACGCAAGGCCATCTTCATAGAGCTCGGGCGGATATTTTTTAAGGAAACCATCTGCCTCTAAGCTGAGAGTTCCGTTGTAATTCACCTCTTTAAGAGCCTTTAAAAACTCATCCCAATCAATTTTGTTGGGATTAGGTGGAAACTGCATATTTATGGGGTTTGCGTTATAAGGAAGATCGTGAGTGTCGTCAATAGAATCATTATCGTGAACGTGCAGCACCTTAAGGCGATCGCCAAGCGATCTTACCATACTATCGGCAGTTCTATCTGTAAGCACGCAGTGGCCTATATCAAGGCAAAAAACGAAATCATCGCCAAGGTCGTTAGCTAAGCTTATCATTTCCTCCGCACTGCTGCAGACGGTGTCAACGATTTTGTTTTTTGTTTCGTCAAAGTGCCACATATTTTCGATAGCAATTTTAACACCCGATTCCTTAAGATAAGGAATCATTTTTCCGTAATACTCTAAATTCGCCTCATAATTTTCCTTATATTTGCGGTCATAGAGGCGGTCGAGCATAATGAGGGGATGCACCACAACATAGGGACACTCCATAATGGCGGCGGAGATGATAGTGTTAGCAGCGAGTCTATCATAGAGCTCCATATTTGCCATATAGTCGGGGTACGACGGCACGGGAGAATGGGCATGGATCTGTCCGATTTTTAGCCCTACTGCATCTGCAACGGTCTTAATTCTCTCGGCATATTTTTCAAAGCCTTTGCCCGAATATGCACCGTTTTGTTTATCGTGAATATAAAGCGAATAATCGACAGCGTCAAAGCCTGCGTTTGCGATCTTTACAAGCGCTTTTTCGTCGCCGTATATTCTTGCGAGTGTTCCGGTTTGTGTGCTGATTTTCATAAATGACACTCCTTATGTCAAAAAGCTATTCTTCCCAAGGGAATTTGTACTGAGTAAGTCCTAACTTATCACGAACGGCGCAAAATTCCTTTTGAACGGGCTCATTGATGGGCACACCCTTATCTTTTCTCTCGAGCCAGATTTCCCATTCTTTTTCGCCTGCGGTGTAAATGCGTTCGGCGTCGGGAGCTTTTTTAGTTGAGCGGACTTCCCTTATAATATCGCCTGCTTTCTTGCGGCAAGTCTCTTCACCTAAGAAGTGGTCTGTGTCGATTGCGATAAAGAAGTGGCCTAAATGGAAGGGTGCTTTATTGCCGTTTTCGTCTTTGCCTGTAAGGGCTTTTCCGTAGCTTCCGTCCTGAAGCACGGCCGAGAGAAATTCAACAAACATAGCATAGCCATAGCCTTTATAGCCGCCCATTTCCTCCCCTATTCCGCCAACGGGAACAAGAGCGGATTTACCGCTACCGATATCCTTTAAAGCGGCGCCAGCATCACCCTCAACCGCCTTTCCGTCGGGACCTATTACGGTTCCGGGAAGAACGTCGTGACCGATGCGCTGATAATATTCGAGCTTACCATTTTGGGTTATTGAGGTTGCGCAGTCAAGGTTAAAATCAAAGTCCTCATCGGTGGGTACGCCGAGAGTGAGGGGATTTGTTCCGAATGCGCCTTCAACACCAAAAGTGGGGGCAACTGTGGGACGGGCATTTGTTCCTGTAAGACCGATGCAGCCTGCATTTGCGGCCATAGTGGTGTAATAGCCTGCGATACCATAATGGCAGGAGTTTCTTACAACGACCATTCCCATACCATATTCTTTTGCTTTTTTAATTGCAAGCTCCATCGACTTATATCCGATGACCTGACCCATACCATCGTGTCCATCGACAACAGCGGTGGTCGGGGTTTCTTTAACGATCTCGAACTGAGTTACGGGATTTTGGATTCCAGCCTCAATTCTGTCGATGTAAACGGGTTTAAATCGGTTTACACCGTGGGATTCTATGCCTCTCTTGTCTGACGTGAGCAGAACGTCGGCACAGATTTCTGCATCTTCGCGTGGCACACCGACTCCAACAAACGAGTCTGTCACGAAGGAATACAGAGTTTTAAAATCAACAACATACTTTGGCAAGAGTTCTCAACTCCTTTGAAATATTTATAAAAGCGGAAATTATACTACCCTATATAGTTCCCGTTTTTATCAAATATATAAATCGAGCAGTCCTTACAAAGCTCTTTTTGAGCATCTATCTGCTCTTTATTTGTTCCCTCAGCAAAAATAAATTTGGGCATAATGGGTGTCGCGCCCGATTTAAGCGAGGAAATAATTTCAGTAATCTGACTTGAGTTTTCTGTGTAAACCGAAAGCGTAGGAACGAGTGCATCCGCAGAGAAGGCACTCGGATTTGCACCGCCATAGACGACGTTATTTTCCTCCTGAGCCTTAAAGGCATCATAGCAAAGGAATAATTTTGCCTTCTTTTCGTTTACTGCAGTTTTGAGCTTGGTTGCAAACTGAGTTAAAATTTCTGCGTGCGAAATGGTTTTTTCAAGCTCGCCAAAATCGGCAAACTTAAAGTTTCTTACATCGGGGAACATAAGAGAAGACACCATTATATTCTCAAATCCTAAGTCGACAAGCTCGCAGGAAAGAGAGATTATATAATCCTGAGCGGCGCTTCTGTATGGATTGAGCCAAGGCTTACCATTTGCACTGTCAAACCAGCTCCAATTTTCCTTGCCCTCATAAAGAATTTTTGCATCCTTGTTTTTGGTTGCAATCTTATCCTTAAATGCGTGGATATTAGCGATGGGAACGATGTTTTCACTCTTTAAT
>JAZRHT010000130.1:0-7251 GCA_045644905.1 Oscillospiraceae bacterium | reverse complement strand
CCTCTTTTTGCAGTTATCTCTTTAAACCTCATTTTTGCCTTATCCATGGCATCCTCGTCGTCGCCGACAAAAATAACCTTATCGGGATTGCAAAGTAGCGCGCTGGCAATATTCTCGATAAAATCTCTATCAAAAAATTCTATAATGGTCATAATTTTCCCTCGCAGTTTTTCGGTTATTTATATTTTAACCCACTTTTCAATCTATGTCAATGTAAACAACCGGCGCATATAATTATTCTATGTCCTCAAACTATAACCGCATTGCTCGTCCGAGCGTTGTTATGATAAGGAAGGATGGAACTGACGATGTGGTTGTGAGGCGTGAAAGCCTCTTAGATATGCTAAGAAATGATGTCTAACTTATCCATTAGTGCTTGACTTTTTTATTGCACAGTGCTATACTCATCTTAAACCGAACAGAATATATCGGGGGTGCGTAAAGCGAACGCTTTAAGCTGAGACGGGAAACCGAACCCTTTTAACCTGATGCGGATAGTACCGCCGTAGGGAGATTGTATACTAGTTGCTTTCTTTACCGAGCGGGATATTTTCCGTTCGGTAATTTTTTTGAAAGGAGGCAGCTTTATGCAGCAAACTTCTAATATTAAAAGACTTTGCGTTTCAGCGATAATGATAGCGCTCGCCACAGTTTTAAGTCTTATCAAGGTCTACACCCTGCCGCTTGGAGGCTCGATCACCCTCCTCTCGATGCTGCCCATAGTTTTTCTTTCGGTAAACTATGGTATGGGTTGGGGCTTTTTCTCGGCGTTTGTCTATTCTCTGGTTCAGATGTTTTTAGACCTTGCCGCAGTCGCAAGCTGGGGACTTACCCCTGCCATTTTCGTAGGCTGCATCGCATTTGACTACATTCTGGCATACACTGCGCTCGGAATTGCAGGAATATTTAGAAAAAAAGGATCCGTCGGCGCTCTCTTAGGCGCTTGCCTTGCACTGTTTTTGCGTTTCTTCTCGCATTTTCTTTCGGGAGTTATTCTATTTAGAAGCTTCGAGGTCTTTAACTCGCCGTTTTTATGGTCACTTGCCTACAACGGCTCGTATATGCTCCCTGAAATGATTTTCACCGCAGTTGCAGTTTTCTTTTTGTTTAAAAACAAAAACCTTAAGCAGCTATTAGATTAGTCAAATACTAATTACCAAGCCAAAATAAAAAGCCTCGCCGTGCGGCGAGGCTTTTTAATTATCCTATTTCTTATAATACATACAATAATCGGGAATGACCTTCTTGGTATAGACTCCAGGCCTTAAAATAAAATGCTCACAAACCTTATTCTCTATCGGCATTTCTTTTTTGTGCAAAAGACATATTCCCAAATCCATATTTCCTTTATTGATATATATCCTATAATTATCACAGTACCAGCATACGACCTCATTCATATTTTACACGTCCCATTCAAACATTAGATCACAACTTACTAATATTGTAACACCGATAGGTGTTTTATGTCAACTCCGATTGGTGTTATGGATATAATAATTTGTAGAATAGTTGTAAGAAGGTGAGTAAATGGGTGTATATAGACGCGTTCGCGATTTGCGCGAGGATAATGATAAAACACAAAGACAAATAGCTGAACACCTCAATATGCAGCTTACCGTTTACCAACGTTACGAACGAGGAGAGCGAGAATTGCCTCTTTGGGCAGCAATTAAGCTTGCAAATTATTATAAAGTAACACTTGATTATCTTGTAGAAAATGACTAACATAAAAGCCTCGCCATTTTGGCGAGGCTTTTTTTCTGTCACTTTTTAGATTTTAGTCATATTAGAAGGAAGGCTTGAAACCTTTTTGATGGATGTAACTCTCATAGAGTCAACAACGCTCTCATAGCCTAAAATAGTGTTGTACCATTCTTCCTTCTTTATCGAAAGGTTGGAGTAGCCGCTGTAGGTGTATTCTACTGCATAATAGGCAAGGTGCTCGTGCTCTTCGGCGTCGGCGCCGCCGTCCATATAATCATAATAAACGGTAAATTTACCTGCCTTGTTGTCAACGTAGCCAACCTGCTTGTGGGTATGCTCTCCGGGTCCGCCTGCGGCAGGCCAGAAAATGTTGAAATATCCGTCCTTGAAGGTGTGAGTGTCGAGGAAGAATTTATATTCGCCCTGAGCCTTGAGCTTTTCAAACTGAGCATCGGTTATAACGAATTTTGTTCTGATTGCCTTGAGCATTGCATCGGCAGGAATCTTGTAGTTCCACTCATCAACAGTGTACTCAGGTGTTATAGCACTCTGCCAAGTAGCGCCAAGCATAATGGCAAAGTCGGGAGTTCCATCCTCATTAACCACTAAATCGCCTTCATAAGTAGGGCCTGCATTTACAATACCTATGGTTTTTGTTTTGAAGTTTTTCTGACCGCAGAGGGTGCACTTCTCGCCTGAAATCTTGTGCTTTTCAGTTCCGAGCTCTGCCTTGCAATCTGCGCAGACAAGCTTGTGATTTACAACGTCGAGTTTAGAAGCATCGATAATATTTTTGCCGGTGTTTACCGAAACTGCCTTTTTGTTTGTGTGCTTGCAAACGGGCTTTTCGCTCACTACGGGAGCCTCAGGCTCCTTGCTTGCAACAGAAGAATTATCCTCTGACGAAGCAGCCTCGGAGGAGGTGTACTCAGTGGGAGCATCCTCGGGGAGGATTTCCTGCGAAACCTCTACTGTAACCTCAGCGGTTACCTCAAGCTCGGTAAGCTTTGCGGAAACAGAAGTTTTGACTGTTGTTAAAATGGCATTGAGGTCTTTTTCCTCTGCATTGCTATTAGAAGCGATTTTAACGTCAACGGTTGCGTTCTCTTTAATAAATCCGCCGTCATTTGCTGCGACTACGAGATTTTCAACAACAGCTTCAACCTTTTTGTTTTTAAACTCAATCTTTTTCTCTATTGTTTTTGCATCAGCATTTACTGGCTCGACTGCCAAAACAACACCATCAGCATCGAGATAGAGTCTGAACTGAGGGTTAATGGTAACAAGCACCACCGAAGCATAGGTTTCAGGCTTTTCAAAGTCTGCGATCTCATTAGAAGTAACCTGCGAGCTTGCTCCGACAGTCTCCTTAGGAGCACATCCGACAAGAGCCGAAAGAGCAATTGTCAGACAGAAAATTAAACTAAGAACCTTTTTCATAATATGACCTCCAATTTTATATTTATTTTTGGTTAACTAAATGAATAAAAGCGTATATGATTTTCGGTTTTGGCAGCTTTACTTTTTCCGTCAATAATAAGAGTGGCAGAAAAGCTATCGCTTCGAGTTGTTTTAAGAATGTATCCGTTGTCAAGGGTTAAGGTTGCACCGAGAGTGTCGCCGTCACTACTTGTGTATTTACCCTCGGCAATAATTTCCTCGTTTCTAACAAAGCTGTTTGCGGAAATTTTTTTCAATTTTTCGTGCTTAATAATGTACGTCATCGCAGGAATATCAAGAGTTATAATCTTGCCTTGTCTATCAAAAGGCTCTGACTCTCCCTCGACCGCAAAAGGCTTGTTTGAAACATCATAAAACCACTGACCTTGAATGGTTTCGCGATGCGGAATCATAGCGGCGTAATTTGAAAGGGTTATTGCATCATCGGGCTTAATTACATTAACATTTAATGCATCTACAACCTCATATTTTACCCCGTTGTATGTATAATATATTGCATCTCTCTTGCCATAAAAATCCTTGCCGATTTCAAAACCTTTGTCTTTATTTCTCTCTATAAAGGTGCGCCAGGTTTCTTTTTCGTTATAATCAAATTGCATATTTGTTTTGGAAGTAAAATATTTAAATCCATCGACTAATTCAACCTTGTATTCACCCTCGATTAAAACGGCAATGTTAAACATAGGCTTTTCAACAACTACAACGGCATAAACGCTAAAATGCTTGAGCTTAGCGATAACGCCGCCGTCTGAAACGGTTGCCTCGATTTTCTCGGTCTCGCCATTGTCGGCGATATAATAAACCTCGATATTGTGAAGGCTCGCATCGAAATCGCTCGGTATCGGAAAGGTTACCTCAACCTCGCCGTTTGGCTGGAGCTTTTTGTTATCTAAAAATGCGTTAATGTCATACGCTGTGACGCTTTTAGCCGTCGGGATTGCTTTTGCTATTGCGGCCGTTTCCTTTACAGCTTCGACCTTAACCTCTGTATTTTGAGGAAAAGCATCCTTCGAAACGATAACGCTGCTTTCCTCAGTTGCGGCAGTGCTCGAAACGCTTTGAATGTTTCCCTCGCCCTTGCAGGCCGACAGCGAAACCGCCAGTATAAGCGAAATCAGAAAAGCGATAGTCTTTTTCACTAAATACACCCCCACTGAGTTTTGTGATTATATATCTATTATAAATATCTTATCTAAGCATGTCAATCCAAAATAAAAGGACTTGGAAAATCCCAAGTCCTTTTTATTTGATGTTATGATAATTCTTGCAGTATTTGGGGATTTCTCGCTTTGTATGAAGCCCTTTTCTTATAACGAATTCTTCGCATACTCTATCTAAATCTAAAACCCTTTTTCGCCAAAGCAAGCAAAATCCTATATCCGTGGTGTTTTCATATATAACATCATAATTATTACAAGCAGAACATGTAACCTCTCTCATTATAACACCTCCACAGTATTATATCATTATATAAGTATATATCTAATCGAATGAATTGTCAAATAAATATATTGCTAATAAAATATATTTAGAGGTGTATAATACAATTATGATTAGATTAACGATTGATAACGTGCTAAAAGCAAATGGAATTACAAGATATGAGCTTGCGAAAAGAACAGGGATACAGTATCAGGTAATTGACAAGTACTACAAAAACACCGTTAAAAGATATGATAGCTTTGTTCTTGAACGTATTTGCAGTGCGTTAAACTGCGAAGTTGCGGATATAATTGAATATAGAAAGTAAAAAGGACTTGGAAAATTCCAAGTCCTTTTTTCATTTAAGATATTTTTGCCATATCGGCTTGCAAAATCTCAGCAACACAGCTGGTTGCAAACTTCACATTTTCCTTATAAAGAGCGCGCAGCTCACTGTTGTTGCCGACTACCGCGGCAAATCCACCGCCAATTTCATATTCATCAAATTCGCATAGCACCTCGTAAATAGCGGCATCGGCTTTTTCTAAAAGCCCGATGGTTTCGCTATTCTCAGTAGCATCTTTTCGCAAATTTTCTAAAATATCCCCAAGCTCATCTGCGCAGTCGGAAAGCTCCTGCACATCAAAAGCCACCGTAAGATTTTTATGTAAATTTTCGAGTTTTTCTATCTGCTCTTTAGTCATAGTTACCTCTAAAAAGACAAGCGCCTCTGATTACAGAGGCGCTTATTTAATAGTTTTAATGGCTTATTTCATTGCCTCTTCGATTTAGGCTGCACAAGCAACTGTCATTTAAACCTGTGGGTTGTTACCTGCGCCGATAAGGCCTATCTCTAAACGAGAGCAAAAACTTATTTCATTGCCTCTTCGATTTAGGCTGCACAAGCAACAGTCATTTAAACCTGTGGGTTGTTACCTGCGCCGATAAGACCTATCTCTAAACGAGAGCAAGAACTTATTTCATCGCCTCTTCGATAGCAACTGCACAAGCAACAGTCATACCAACCATGGGGTTGTTACCTGCGCCGATAAGGCCCAGCATCTCAACGTGAGCAGGAACGGAAGAAGAACCTGCAAACTGAGCGTCGCCGTGCATTCTTCCCATTGTATCGGTCATACCATAGGAAGCGGGGCCTGCTGCCATGTTGTCGGGGTGCAGAGTTCTACCTGTACCGCCGCCGGAAGCAACAGAGAAGTAGCTAACGCCGTTCTCATTGCACCACTTTTTGTAAGTACCTGCAACGGGGTGCTGGAAGCGGGTGGGGTTGGTGGAGTTACCGGTGATGGAAACGCCAACGTTCTCAAGCTTCATAATTGCAACGCCCTCGGGAACGCTGTCAGCACCATAGCACTTAACGCCAGCACGAGCGCCCTTGGAGAATGCTTTCTCCTCGAGAACCTTAACCTCTTCTGTGTAGGGGTCGAACTCGGTTTCGCAATATGTAAAGCCGTTGATTCTCGAAATGATGTAAGCAGCGTCTTTACCGAGACCGTTAAGAATAACTCTTAAAGGCTTTGTTCTAACCTTGTTTGCGTTAAGAGCGATTTTGATAGCGCCCTCAGCAGCAGCAAAAGACTCGTGACCAGCGAGGAAGCAGAAGCACTCTGTTTCTTCGGAAAGGAGCATTTTGCCGAGGTTTCCGTGACCTAAACCAACCTTACGGTTTTCAGCAACGGAGCCATTGATGCAGAAAGCCTGAAGTCCGATACCGATAGCGGCAGCAGCGTCGGCAGCTTTTGTGCATCCCATTTTAATAGCGATAGCGGAGCCTACAGTGTAAGCCCAAACAGCATTTTCAAAGCAGATAGGCTGTGTTGTTCTAACGATTTTATCGCAGTCAACACCCTTTGCAAGGCAGATTTCGCGGCACTCTTCGATAGAGGAAATGCCATACTGTGCGAGAACGCCGTTAATTTTGTCTACTCTTCTTTCGTAACCTTCAAATAAACTCATTTCAGCGTACCTCCTTATTCTTTACGGGGGTCAATGTACTTGACCGCCTCGTCAAATCTTCCGTATGTACCCTTGGATTTCTCCCAAGCCTCATTGGGCTCCATGCCCTTCTTAATGAAGTCGGTCATTTTTCCGAGGGAAACGAACTCGTAACCGATAACCTCATCGTTCTCGTCAACTGCCATTCTTGTGCAGTAGCCTTCGGTCATTTCAAGGTATCTTACGCCCTTAGCCTTGGTGCCGTACATAGTACCAACCATGGAGCGCTCGCCTTTACCGAGGTCTTCCATACCTGCGCCGATAACAAGACCGCCCTCGGAGAATGCGGACTGCGAACGTCCGTAAACGATCTGAAGGAAGAGCTCACGCATTGCGGTGTTGATAGCGTCGCAAACAAGGTCGGTGTTGAGAGCCTCAAGGAGAGTCTTGCCGGGGAGAATTTCTGCCGCCATAGCTGCGGAGTGAGTCATACCCGAGCAACCGATGGTCTCAACGAGTGCCTCCTCGATGATACCGTCCTTTACGTTAAGAGAGAGCTTACAAGCGCCCTGCTGGGGTGCACACCAGCCCACACCGTGAGTGTAAGCCGAGATGTCTGCGATGTCCTTTGCCTTAACCCATTTGCCCTCTTCGGGAATAGGTGCGGGTCCGTGGTTGGGGCCCTTGGCAACTACACACATATTTTCC
>JAZRHT010000129.1:0-3550 GCA_045644905.1 Oscillospiraceae bacterium | reverse complement strand
CAGTTATGCACCTGCATCCTGCTCTTGCTCCCTTTAAAGCGGCTATCCTGCCCCTTTCCAAGAAGCTTTCTAACGAGGCGGGCGAGCTCTATACACAGCTTTCTAAGAAGTTTATGGTTGACTTTGGCGAGGCAGGCTCTATCGGCAAGCGCTATCGCCGTCAGGACGAAATCGGAACTCCTTTCTGCATTACCTTTGACTTTGATTCTCTCGAGGACGGCTGCGTTACCATTCGTGACCGCGACACCATGAATCAGGAAAGAATTAAGATTTCCGAAGTTGCCGCTTACATCGAAAAATCCCTTGAATTCTAATTTAAAAGCCTCCCAAAAGGGAGGCTTTTTTATTGTATATTATATCTGGCTTTAATTTTCATTTGTCTTTCTAACTTTTCGTTATCGTGCATAAATTTAGCATCGCCAAAGGTGAAAATAAGTTCTTTGGAATTGTCGGCGGCATCGCAAAACAGAATATGCAGTTCGTATTTATCGGAAATTTTGTAAAGCTCCTCGTATAGCCAAAAGTCGCCCTTAGAAATTCCGTCGTTTGCTATTATATAGGCGTTTATAAACTGCGCCCATGTAACTGTCGAGCCTGCACCCGAAATATCAAAAGTTATCCCCAACACATCCTCACTCAAAGCAATCTTTTCAACCTTTGAATCGTGAAAATGAAGTTGTTTTCGCAAGCCTTCACATTCGGGCGATTGCGCTGTCAATTTCTCATATTCCCTGCGCGCAAGCATTAGTTCCCTATCCGTTTTATCCTTGCGGCTGTACCACTCTTTTGTATAAACTTTAATATTTCTCACCTCTTGGGATATGTAATCAGTTGTCCCCTACATTCGATATATAGAAATTATATGACATATCGTGTGCGGTTTCTCTTTCGGCGTATTCTTTAGGCAGCAAAGACTTATCGAAACGAATATCCTCATAGTCTATATACTGCAAATAAATATATGTAATCTCTTTTTTCTGCTCGTCTACCGCCGCGTATTCATAGCAATCATTCCAGCTAAACGCCGAAACATAAGCCTTTATCTCAAACTCATCCTGGAGCACTTCAAATTCGTCCGAGAGTCTTTTTATTTCGTCGTTAAATTCGGAATCCTTAAAAGCTACGGTTAAATAAATCTGAAAGTTTTCGCCCACGGGAAGTGTTTCTTCATAACCGCAGTAAAATTCCTTTATATCTCTTTTGTCAATATCGTGCACAAAAAGGGGCGATATATCATTATAGCACTTTGACCTAATAAGGCTGTGTCCCGACAATTCCCATATTTTACTGTAATCCTTTATGTCGGTATATGTGGTTTTATATGAGCAGGACGAAAACGAAACTAACGCGAACACAACGATCAGTAAAACTGACAATTTTCTTTTCATTTATATTGCCTCCTTAGAATAAAATCCTCTTTTTAGAGGACTTTTGTTTTATCGGGCAATATTATTTTACCACATTTGTATAATTTCCGCTATTGGCAGATGTGCTAAAAAATCGGGGAGGTTTTTGGTAATGTTCACAAAAATCCTTTCGGATTTATTCTTGAGTAAGGTCTTTTTATAGGGACAAGCAGTGTTCGACCGTTTTTTTACAAATGCTGTTGCAAAACATCGGCTGTTGTGGTATATTTATAAAAAATGGTTATGGAGGGTGCTATATGCCTTTTTGTACAAATTGCGGAACGAAAGTCAGCGATGAAGCGGCCTTTTGTCACGAATGCGGAACTCGCATCGGCGCTCCGAGTGCGCCTGTTGCTGCCGCTGTAACAAGTTATCAAGCTCCCGCTATCAGTCTTGTTTTGGGAACTGAAGCAAGCTTTTCGTTAGCAGGACAGAGCGTTGTAATTTCTCCCGAGATGGATGCTTTTAACAGATATCGCAAGCTATTTAGCGACTTTGCTAAAATAAAGGCAAACGACCTTCGAAACGAATACTGCGCGAGAATCTGCGACCTCGATTCTTTTTTAACCATATTCCCCGAAATCTATGCTAAGCATAGAAAACCGCTTATTGATGCGGCAATGAACATTTTGGCAGAGGCGGATATCTACGACATCTCTCCTGAACAGTTTGAAGAACAGCACACAGCCGATTTTTGCCTTTGCGCCGAAGATGTTGATGTTGTTATCGAGAGCTTTAACCTGACCATCGAGGCAAACCAAGATAGAAAAATTCAAATGTACAATATGATGCCCGGAATGGTATTTAGTGGACTCGGAGGCTTTGCCGCCGCACTCGCAGTTAACGTTGCGGTTAATAAAATTGCCGAAAACGATATCAAGAATGCAAACGTCAGCTCCAGACAGCGTGCCGAAATTTTCGGCAGAATCGATTTTGATTTACTGATGGAGCGCGCTTATATTGACTATTGGCGAGTATTTTTATCGCTGACATTCAGATTAAATCAGTATTCTATGGGCGTCTGGTATCCCAACGAGCAGGATAACAACCGCGCTGCCGGAATTTATCAGAATCTTACCCTCGGCCGTATTCCTGAGGAGAAAATTCACTCGCAGCTTTCTGTTTTGCTTAGCTGCAACCCCTACACCGACGGCTGCCTCGATTATCTCACCGCTCGATTTGGCACAGGCTCGGAAACTCAGGCGATTATTGATTACCTGAGCGTTTAATTTTCCACTATAATGATTTTTAGGGACACTCGAAATTCGGGTGTCCCTTTTTTCTTCCTATAATATATTTTGACATTCGCAATTATTTATAGTACAATATAGATTGGATAAAAATGCTAAAAGGCGGTGGGAATTTGAAGAAGGTTTTGGTTTTTGGAATGACCGACAATCCGGGCGGTGTCGAGAGCTTTTTGATGGCCTATTATCGCAAGCTTGACAAAAGCAAAATACAGTTCGATTTTCTTTGCAACAACGAAACCGTCGCTTATGAGGACGAAATAAAAGAGCTTGGCGGCGGCGTTTTTAAAATATGCGCGCGAAGTGTAAATCCTGCGCTCTACAAAGAGCAGCTCAATAGCTTTTTTAAAGAGCATGCGAGTGAGTACTGCGCTATTTGGGTTAACGTCTGTAGCCTTGCCAACATCGACTACCTAAAGGCCGCCAAGAAATACGGAATCAACACGAGAATTATCCACAGCCACAATGCGCAAAATATGGACAGCAAGCTCCGCGGCGTTTTGCACAAAATAAATAGGCTTTCCATCGGCAAATATGCAACGCATTTTTGGGCGTGCACAGACTTAGCCGCCGACTTTTTCTATAATAGCAAAATCAAGAACTTGCAAAATTTCCGCGAGGTTAAAAATGCCATTGACGTTTCGGCCTTTTCCTTTGACAGCGAGGCTCGTGACAAAATAAGAAAAGAATTGAGCCTTGAAAACTGCCTTGTTTTCGGAAACGTTGGCAGGCTTCATTTTCAGAAAAATCAGAGCTTTCTTTTAGACGTTTTTTCTGGAATTTCTAAAAAACGAGAGGACGCGCGTTTGCTGCTTATCGGTGGTGGAGAGGACGAAGCCGCTTTAAAAGAAAAAACAGCTTCGCTCGGCTTAAATGACAAAGTGCTGTTTTTAGGGG
>JAZRHT010000128.1:0-8182 GCA_045644905.1 Oscillospiraceae bacterium | reverse complement strand
ATTTCTATAGCATAAACTTTCTAATCGTTTATGCTCCATGAAAAGCGACCGAATTCATCGGTAAATGCAGTTATTCCGTTTCTTGTTTCGGTAATCTCGAAGCTTGTGATTGCTGAAAAATCATTAAATCGATCGGACTTTGCACTGGGAATATTCTTACTTAGCCAGTCCGCTTGTCCTGTATAAATATCGGATTCTCCGACACTGGAGACCACTCTTGCCTTTGTCATACCAAAGAATTTAAGACCCGTTCCCTCGGTTTTCTCTATTTCGGCGGGAATAATGCAGTGGTACCACTTGGAGTCAAGCTCCACCATATTCCACGCATTATATTCATTTCCATTCCAGTTACTTACGAGCATGCACTCAATATCAAGTTGTCTTAAAAGGAAATTATAAAGCGCAGCGACTGAGGTTTCAGTTCCTTTTTTATCTAAAAGTGTGTTAAGGATATCAGTGTCTATTTCTTCTGTTTTTTCATCGCTCGAGGAAGTATTTTCACTCGAGGTATCCTCAGAGGATGCTATGTCAGAAGCGGAGGATTCGGGCTTTTCCAATGGCTTAACCTTTACGTTTTCAACTATTTCAATATTCTGAGAGAGCCAAGTATAAATAGACATTGCGGCGATAACGTCGCCATCTGAATTTTCAACGCACTCATCAAATATATCGGAAACCGCGTCCTCAAAATCTTTGATTTTTGTATCGTGGGACTGGTTATACTCATAAGAAATGAGTATCTGATTGTTTTCTGAATCATATCTCAAATTTGATATCAGAGCGGAAAATGCAAAGTTTTCGCCTATTGCAAATCGGATTTTGTCATAGTATTCTCTTGAAGGCATAGAAACTGTTTCGTCAGCGTCAATAACTGCATCGACAAAATTCTTATAATGCGATGTTGTTTCAAGCGATTTTTTTACATTGTCAGGAAGCACGTAAGGGTCGAATGCGAAGGTGAATTTGCCATCCTCCTCCGTCTTAGCAATACCCGATGAACTATCAACGAAAGGCATCTCGGAAACGTAATCCGAAGACGTATTTTCTTTTTTAGAGCATGATGATAAGCAAAAAGGAATCATAATGCATGCGGATAATATTAAACAGAGCGCTTTTTTCATTTTTAAACCTCCGAAACTATACATATATTATATTATAACAAATAATAAAACATTTTTAAAGTCTTTTTTGTTAAATGCTTTACTTTTATGTCAAAATAAACTATAATTATTTGGAAATATTGTTTTGGGGCTGATTTTTAGTGCTGAAAAAATACATTTTACTGTTTTTAGTATCAATGATTCCGATAGTCGAGTTGCGTGGAGGAATCCCTATAGGCGTTGGCTATGGAATTGATTTATGGCTATGTTATATAATTTGTGTTATTGGCAATATTGTTCCCGTTCCGTTTATAATCTTTTTCGGAAAGCAAATACTATATAGACTTGCCAAAATAAAAAAAATCGGTCCATTCTTTCAGAAGATTATCGACAGAGCCGACCGAAAAGCCAAAACCATTGGCAAGGCAGAATTTTGGGGACTTTTTATTTTTGTTGCAATTCCTCTTCCCGGAACGGGCGCATGGACCGGCTCACTTATTGCAACCATACTCCAAATGCGTCTTAAGAAAGCGATTCCCGCAATTGCACTTGGAGTTATAACAAGCGGTGTTATAATGCTTGTTGTTTCTCTTTTAGTTAAGCACGGAATTATAACGGGAATAGACTTATTTAATGGTTATGCGTAAAAACAACAAAAGCCTTTGAGCATTCGCTCAAAGGCTTTATTTTTACTGAACGACAAGTCCTCCCTCGCCATCGTATCCTTCTCCGATAACGCCGATTTTCTTAAGTGTAACCTTAGCTTTGCTTTCGAATTCTCTATCGTCTTTTTCTATAATAGTTTCTTGTTTATACAAGGATACCTCATCCATAATACCCTTATCACCATAAACTGTTCCAACAAAGTAAACCGTGTATTTAAGAGAAGCTTTGTCCTCTGTTACCTCAGAATAAAGAACCTTATATCCACCAAGATTACTGTACTTGCAATAATAGGTAAAATCGAAAATATTTTTGATGAGCCCTTTATCTTTTGCAAAGATTTCTCCCTCACCGGTGCTATCGTCAACGTCAAAGACATTTTCTTTAAAGCAAACCGCCTTTTCCTCACGGAATTTTCCGCTATTTGGTTCTTTTTTAGAAACCCATTTTACATAAACGACGTAAAAATTATCAGTTTCGGAAAGAACCTTACATTCAGTAACGTCGTAAACGGATGTTGAATACTTTTCCCTGGCATTTTCAATAGCCTCTGCCTTAGTTTCTGCCGATTCAATAACCTTAGCGCAATCATTTAAATTAGCAAAAACAAAGTTATCAGGGAACTTTTCGGCATTTTTATGCACCCATTCTAGTTGAATGTCTGTAAATTTCTCAATTACTGTAGCGGAAAGATTCTCCATATCAACAATTGGAGGCTTTTCTGATGATGTATTTGATGTATTTGATGCGTTTTGAGGTTTACTGCTTGCAGTAGGCTTGGATGTATTGTTTACCTGAGGCTTTGAAGCAGCCTCATCAGACTGAATATCCGATACAACATTGCTGGTTATTTCACTTTGAACCTCAGGGACTGACGAGTTATTTTTTCCCTTATCACTACATGCACAAAGCCCGAGTGCGAAAATTACTGAAATAAGAATCAAGCTAATAATTTTTTTCATAATAAACTCCTTTTATTCTTTATTTGAGCGAAAGTTCAATTCCGACTACGCCATATTTTTCTTGCTCTTCAACCGAATAATATTCAAGCATATCCAGTGACGATGCAGTATCTATATCATCATTAGTATAGCCGCATTTAAGTAGTGGCAGATTCTTATAAAGCTTATCAAAAGAATCAAAAATATGAAGTTTAATAACTATTGCGGTGAGGGATTCGTTTGTAGCTGTATTTGTAAATACAATCTTATCTCCCACATTGATTTGACGGCGTTTTTCGTCATAAAGTCGAAGCTCTATTGTCTTTTGACCGCTTTTTATCTTCTCAAATGGCGAAGAACGTAATTTCATACTGTGTACTGCATTATCTTTTTGTAAAAGAGCAACTGCCTCGCAATGAATTGTGCGAGGAAATAGGTCGGCAGGGATAACAGTTTTAGCTATATATCCCTTTTGGCTGAGTATATTTATGTCTCTTGCAAGGGTTGAGCTATTGCATGAAACATAAACTATTTTCTTGACTCCGCTTTTTGAGAGTGCCTCTAAAACATCTTCACTGCAACCTTTTCTTGGAGGGTCAACTATCGCAACATCGAATTTATATCCTTTTTCAAGGAGCTTTGCGATAAGAGAAGCATCGCCGCAGAAAAATTCGGCATTGTTTATGCCGTTTTTAAGTGCATTTTCCTTTGCATTTTCGATAGCTTCGGGGATAACTTCTATTCCAACAACTTTTTTGACCTTATCAGCGCAGGAAAGTCCAATAAGACCCGCTCCGCAATACAAATCAAGCAGGATATCGTCCTTTTTAAGCTCTGCAAGCTCTCCTGCGAGGCGGTAGATACGCTCTGCCATATCGTGATTTACCTGATAAAATGACAAGGGAGATAACTTTATATCTATACCGCACATTTTGTCAGAAATTGTGTCATTTCCCCACAGTGTTATACACTTTTCACCCAAAATGACGTTATTATCGGCCATATTAACGTTTAGGATAATGCTTTTTATCTGCGGAAATTTAGTTGTAAGTCGCTCGCAAAGTTCATTTTTATCCGTAAAGTCATTTCCCTTTACAACCAAACACACCATTATATCCCCACTCTGAGTACCTTGACGCAGATAAATATGCCTAAAAAGTCCCTTTTTAGTGGTTTCATCATATATTGATATGTTTTTCTGAGTTAAAAAGTCCTTGATTTCTGCTATAATTTGTGAGAAAATCTCGGGCTGAAGCTTACAATCCTCAATAGGAATTATTCTATGGCTTCTCGGAGCATAAAATCCGCAAACAATTTCTCCGTTTTGATTTAGTCCCAATGGGTATTGACCCTTGTTTCTATATCGTTCGGTTTTATCGCAATTGCAGAGTATTTCTCCCTCAATAAAATTAGCTTTACCAATGTTTTTAACATTGCGGAAAACCTGCTCTGCTTTTTGCCTGGTTTCAGCCTCATAATTTATATGGCGATATGCGCAGCCGCCACACTTTTCAAAAACAGGGCAGTTATTTTCTATTCTGTCGCTCGAAGGTGTGATTATTTCTTCTACCCTACCAAAAGCATAGCTTTTAAGGGCTTTAACTATCCTTAAACGCACGCAGTCACCAACGGCGGTGTTGGGAACAAATACAACTATATCATTTACTCTGCCGATACCATTTCCATCAGACGAAAGTGCGGTTATCGTCATTTCATAAATATCATTTTTTTGAATGCTCAAATTACTTTTTTTCATAAATTAAAACACCCATTTATCCATATCGGCGAAAATGTCATATTCAGTTACAACACCATTACCACTCAATGTTCCCGACGATACAACCGTGCCGTTATTATACATAATCGGAATAAACGGTGTTTTTAAATCGAATGTTCTAAGGAAATCCGAAAGCACAATTTCGCCAGCGAGATACTTATTATATGCAGCAAGGGTTTCTCCCATATCGTCGCATAAATTCAGGCTTCCCTTTGAAAGAAGCGGCGAAATGTCGTTATCGGGAGTGAGCTTTACTTCGCCGATAAACAGATCAAAAGTCCCGGAAGAAACTGATGCTCTATAATCAGCATCCGCCCGCTCAATAATTTCGGTAGTAAATCCTGCCGCATCGAGCGAAAGCTTTATAGACTGCGCCGCTCTTACCTTCGCACTATTTGATTTATTAACACAAATGCGAAGTGTTACGGGAATTTCTTCTGCATCGACAAACTTGCCGTTTTTATCCTTTACAAGTCCGGCAACTGTAAGAAGCTCTGCAGCAGCAGATGTGTTTGTAAGGTCAAATTTATAATCTTTGCTATTTAAATCGGTACTTTGAGGGTTAAAAGGAGATGCAGTTGCATATCCTCCGTTTGCAAATGCATCGGTAAGAATAGATTTTCTATTTATAAGAAGCGAAATCGCTTTTCTTATATCCTGATTTGCAAGATAAGGATTTTCGCTGTTAATTCCTAAATATATCAGATTATTAGTGATAACCTGCGAGGTTTTGGAAGCCGCAGTTTTTAGATCGAAATGCTTTGAGGTTGCGTAAACATAGTTTACACTCCCTATCTTAACCATATATGGCAACGTGGAATATTTGTTAATTTCAACAAGAGAAATTCCATTTATTTGGGTGTTCTTTTGTACGCTTAATTCGTTCTTCGCAAGTGAGAGTGGAGTGGTATCCGAAAACTTATATCTTCCGCTTCCAATAGCAAGGGTTTTGGAAGAGCCTCCCTTAATAATAGGGAAATTTAGATTTTTAGCAAAGTGAATGTCGGGCGCTTTAAGGGTAAAGATTACCGTATTTCCTTTTGCCGAGCAAGACATTGCATTGGAGAGTCTCTGAGAATACAAGTTGCTTTTTTTAGCGGTTTTAAAGGATGCCACAACGTCGGCGGCAGTGATACTGCTGCCATCAGAAAATTTAAGTCCTTTTTTGAGCGTAACTGTACACTTTACGTCGCTGAGCTCATATTTCTCTGCGATAATTCCTTGTGGATTAAAGCTGTTGTCAAGCCTAAAAAGAGGCTCATATATGAGGCTGCCCATATAGAAATTTACACTCTGCTTTGCAGAATAGGGATTTAAGGAATCATTAGAAAAATAAGGAAGCGCAAAAATATTTTCTGTATTTACAGCTTCATTAGAAATTTCGCTGCTTGTAATTTCTTTTCCGCTCTCATTAGAGGTTATTGGCTTAGAAGAACAAGAGGCGAGGCACGAAATTAAAATTGCAAGGCACAAAATCCATACAACCTTTTTCATAGCACTCACCTCTTTTTAAAGTTTATATTCTGTGTAGAAGTTCGGTATAGTTAGGCATAGGCCAAGCTTTGCTGTCAACGATAGGCTCGATACAATCGCAAGCGGCTCTTAAGTCTGCCATTGCAGAAATAATCTCATCACGGCACCACTGTGCTTTTGCAAGAGAACTGTCAATCTTATTAAGTGTGCAGGTTTTCTCAGAAAGAACTGCAACACACTCGTTGATAGCATTGATTTTGTTAGAAAGCTCTTTACAAAGCTTTTCTGCACTGCCGCAAGGAGCCTTGATATTTTTAAGATTCAAGGTTGCCTCTGCGACCTCACCGGCATACTTAATGCAAGCAGGAATAATCTGTCTTGTTGCCATTTCAAGCATTGTGCCGGCTTCGATATTTATAGTTTTAACATAGTTTTCTAAACTAATCTCATATCTTGAATGGCACTCAACTCGATTAAGAACGTGATATTTTTCGAATAATGCGATGTTTTTCTCGTCGGTCAAAGCCTTGGCGGCATCAACTGTGCTTCTCATAATGCAAAGTCCACGTCGCTGTGCCTCACTCTGCCATTCTTCAGAATAATTGTTTCCGTTGAAAATTATTCTGCCGTGATTTTTCATTGTATATGCAACAAGGTCAATAACGCCTTCGGAAGTAGATTCTGCCTTTTCGAGCATTCCTGCGATAAGCTCTAAAGCCTCGGCGCAGGCGGTGTTCATTATGTAGGTTGAAACAGCAACCGAAGCCGACGAGCCAACCATACGGAACTCAAACTTATTACCAGTAAAGGCAAAAGGCGAGGTTCTGTTTCTATCCGAAGCATCGCAGCTTAAGGTAGGGAGAGATGCGACATCGTCTAAAATCTTCTTGGTTTTAAGCTCGCTCTGCTCATTGTGAGCGGCGATATTTTCAAGAAGTTCGGTTAGGGCATCGCCGAGATAAATCGAAATAATGCTCGGAGGAGCTTCGTGTCCACCAAGGCGGCAATCATTTCCTGCCGATGCAGCAGAAAAACGAATCATATCCTGATAGCGATCTACCGCAATAATAACTGCGCAAAGGAATGTTAAGAACTTCATATTCTGCTCAGGGTGTTTGCCGCTACGCAGTAAATTCTCGCCAAGGTCGGTAGCTAAGGACCAGTTATTGTGCTTACCTGAGCCGTTAATTCCGTCAAAGGGCTTTTCGTGAAGAAGGCATGCAAGTCCCAACTTCTTAGCTTCAAGGCGCATTGTTTCCATAATAATCTGGTTATGGTCGCAGGCCTTATCTGCCTCACAATAAAGAGGTGCGAGCTCGTGCTGTGCGGGAGCTGCCTCGTTGTGCTTGGTTTTAGAGCCAACGCCGAGTTTCCAAAGCTCGCTATCAAGCTTATGCATAAACTCGGAAACACGAAGGCGGATTCTACCGCAATAATGATCGCCAAGCTCCTGACCCTTAACGGTTTTTGCTCCAAAAAGAGTTCTGCCGCAGATTTTAAGGTCAAGGCGCTTTTCATAGTCATCTCTATCAACAAGGAAATATTCCTGCTCTGCGCCGACTGTGGGGATGACACGCATTGTCTTATCATCGCCGAGCGCACGAAGAACCCTTACAGCCTCTCTTGAAATAGCTTCAGAAGAACGAAGCAGAGGGGTTTTATGGTCGAGCGCTTCGCCCGTATAGGAACAAAAAGCCGTCGGGATATAAAGGCTCTTATCCTTAACAAAGGCAGGCGAATTGGGGTCCCAAATAGTGTAACCTCTTGCCTCAAAGGTTACTCTAAGACCACCCGAGGGAAAGCTCGATGCATCAGGCTCACCCTTGATAAGCTCTTTTCCCGAAAATTCGAGAACCGGCTTTCCGTCTTCGGTGGGGGTTAAGAATGCATCAAATTTACCCGCAGTTATATTATTCATCGGCTGGAACCAGTGCGTAAAATGAGTAGCGCCCTGCTCTATCGCCCACTCCTTCATAGCGGCGGCAACAGTTTCTGCAAGCTCGGGATTTAAAGGAAGTCCCTCTTTAATTGTAGAAACAAGGCTATCGTACGCATCTTTGGGGAGGCGCTGTTTCATAACATCGTTATTAAACACGCAGCATCCAAAATTCTTTTCCAAATCCGTGACCATAGTTTCAACTCCTAAAAATTGGTTTAAAAAATATTTAACTAATTATACCACAATAAGTATATATTTGTAAATATAAAAGAATAGAAAAATATGTTAT
>JAZRHT010000127.1:0-4287 GCA_045644905.1 Oscillospiraceae bacterium | reverse complement strand
GACGAATCGCTTACTCACGATAAGGCTGTCAGAATCGCTCAGTATGAGCAGCAGATAAAGGATGATTCCGAGCAGATCGCAAGAGACCTTATCTCCAGCGCTATTACTCGTTGTGCCGCTGATCACGTTTCGGAAGCAACCGTTTCGGTAGTTCCCCTTCCCGGAGACGAAATGAAGGGTAGAATTATCGGCCGTGAGGGTAGAAATATCAGAACCCTCGAAACCCTTACAGGTGTTGACCTTATCATTGACGATACTCCTGAGGCAATCACCCTCTCGTCGTTTGATCCCATTCGCCGCGAGGTTGCAAGAATTTCTCTTGAAAAGCTTATTGCTGACGGAAGAATTCACCCTGCACGCATTGAAGAAATGGTCGAAAAGGCTAAGCGCGAGGTTGAGAATAAGATCCGTCAGGAAGGTGAACGCGCCGTTATGGAAACAGGCGTTCACGGCATTAACCCCGAGCTTGTTAAGCTTCTTGGACGTCTTAGATACCGCACAAGTTACGGCCAGAATGTTCTTGATCACTCTATTGAGGTTGCTCACCTTGCAGGTGTTATGGCTTGCGAAATCGGCATTGATCCTACAGTCGCTCGCCGCGCAGGACTTCTTCACGATATCGGTAAAGCCCTTAGCCGTGAGATCGAAGGCTCTCATGTTGCTATCGGTGTTGATATCGCTAAGAAATATAAGGAAAGCAATGATATTATTCATGCTATCGAGGCTCACCACGGTGACGTTGAAACCAAGACAGTTGTTGCTTGCTTAGTTCAGGCAGCAGATGCTATTTCGGCCGCTCGTCCCGGTGCTCGTCGCGAAAACCTTGAAAACTATATCAAGCGCCTTGAAAAGCTTGAGGAAATTGCCAATAGCTTTGGCGGTGTTGAGAAATCCTTCGCTATCTCGGCAGGCCGTGAGATCAGAATTATGGTCAAGCCCGAAGCCGTTTCTGATGACCAGATGGTTATCATCGCTAAGGATATCGTTGACCGCATCGAGAAAGAGATGGAATATCCCGGTCAGATCAAGGTTCACGTTGTTCGCGAGAACAGAGCCATTGCTTACGCAAAATAATAGAGCATACAGTGGATTTATTGCCGCATCAAGCGGCAATAAATCCGTTTGTTTTTTAGAAAGGGTATAAAAATGAATGTACTTTTTGTAGGCGATGTTGTTTCGGATGCAGGCAGAAAAATGCTGCTCAATAAACTGCCTAAATTAAAGGCAGAGTTTAAGGCAGACCTTACTATTGTAAACGGCGAAAACTCCGCGCAGGGAAACGGAATGCTTCCCTCGTCGGCAGACGAAATCTTTACAGCAGGCGCCGATGTTATAACAGGCGGCAACCACACCTTCCGTCGCCACGAGATTTTAGATTATCTCGACACACACGAATTCGCTCTGCGCCCCTACAACTGTTTAAATCAGGATGCGAGCGGAGAAGGCTATGTAGTATGCGACCTCGGTAGGCTTCAGGTCTGTGTAATAAGCCTTATGGGAAACGCCTATATTGAGGGCTACGAAAACGCCTTTTACGCTATTGACAGACTTCTTTCCAAGGTAAAGGAAAAGATTATAATAATAGATTTTCACGCTGAGGCAACTGGTGAAAAGGCGGCCCTTGCACATTATTTAGACGGCAGAGTGTCTGCTATCCTCGGCACTCACACCCACGTTCAGACAAATGATGCTCGCATATTCCCAAATGGACTTGGATTTATAACCGATGTTGGTATGACAGGCCCTGAATTTTCAGTGCTCGGCGTCGCTCCCGAAAAGGCAATCGCAAGAATGAAAAATAGCACCCCTGTGCGCTTTGAAACCGCAAGCGGTCCTTGTAAGCTTGATGGTGTACTTCTTGAAATTGACGATAAAACGGGTAAAACCTTAAAGATAAAACCTTTCGAAATAACAGATGTTGCAGAAAATAGGTAAAAATGTTGCATTTTTGTTGACACTGTGTTTTCGAAAATGTTAAAATAATCGTATTATAAATAAAGGCAGGGTGACAGAATGGTCAGCAGTATGACAGGCTTCGGTAAATGCACCGAGCTTATAAATGGCAGAGAAATTACCGTTGAAATAAAATCAGTAAACCACCGATATTTTGAGTTTTCCGCGAGAGTTCCCAGAGCTTATGGCTTCTTAGAGGAAAAGCTTAAATCATTCGTTCAAAAAAGGGTTGCGAGAGGTAAGGTTGAAATCGGAGTTTTCATTGTAAATATCGAAACCTCGGACACCAAGATTTCCGCAAATGAAGAGGTTGCAAAAGGTTATATCGAGGCTCTTCGCTCGCTATGTGAACCCCTCGGTGTTGCCGATGATATTCGTCTTTCTTCGGTAGCTCGTTTTCCCGACGTTTTCTCTGTAACAAGAGAGGAAACCGACGAGGATCAGCTCTGGATAGACGTTGTGTCTGTCGCAGAAAAGGCAGTTGCCGCATTCTCAGAGATGCGTGCCCAGGAGGGTCAAAACCTCAAAAATGATCTTTTAAACAGACTTGTTACAATAGAAAATCTTGTTTCTAAGGTTGAGGAGCGCTCACCCGAAAGAGTAAAAGAGTATAGAGAAAGACTTTATCAGAAAATTAGCGATGTTCTTTCTAATACTGCGATAGACGAAGCGCGAATCGTAACCGAGGCGGCAATCTTTGCCGATAAAATAGCGGTAGATGAGGAAACTGTTAGACTTAGAAGCCACATCGGTCAATTCAGAGAAATCTTAGAGCTCGACGAGCCCATCGGCAGAAAGCTTGACTTTCTCATTCAAGAATTTAACCGCGAGGCAAACACCATCGGCTCCAAATGTCAGGATGCCGAGGGCGCAAGAGTGGTTGTGGATATTAAGTCGGAGATAGAAAAAATCAGAGAACAGGTTCAGAACATAGAATAATCAAAAAGGGAGAACCAACTATGAAACTTATCAATATCGGCTTTGGAAATATGGTGTCGGCAAATCGTCTTATTGCTATTGTAAGCCCCGAATCTGCCCCCATTAAGAGAATTATAAGCGAAGCTCGCGACAGAGCAACTCTTATCGACGCTACATACGGAAGAAGAACCCGTGCGGTTATTATTACTGATAGTGAGCACGTAATTCTTTCGGCGGTTCAGCCCGAAACTATCGGAAATCGATTCTCTAGCGGCGAGGAGGAAGAAGACGATGAGTAAAGGTAAAGTACTTGTCATCTCTGGTCCCTCGGGAGCGGGCAAGGGAACTGTTGTGAATAGACTTCTTGAAATAGACGATAGCGTCTGCCTTTCAATTTCGGCAACAACCCGAAATAAAAGGGAAGGCGAGGAGCACGGAGTTCACTATTTCTATATCACAAAAGAGGATTTTCTTAGCAAAATAGAAAAAGGCGAGCTTCTTGAATATAACTGCTACAACGGAAACTATTACGGAACCCTTAAATCCTATGTTGATTCCCTTATTGAGTCGGGAAAAAATGTCATTTTAGAAATTGACATTAACGGTGGCTTCCAGATAAAAGAAAAATGTCCCGAGGCTGTTTTGATATTTTTAACAGCGCCCTCGCTCGATGAAATCGAGAGAAGACTTCGAAAGAGAAACACCGAAACCGATGAGGTTATCGCTAAGCGCCTTGAAATCGCAAAGGCCGAAATTGAGCGCTCAAAGGAATATGACTTTGTTGTTTACAATGAAGACATAGATAAATGTGCACATAATATTATTGAAATTATAAATATGTAATTAAGAAAGAGGAGAAATTTATTATGTTAAGACCTGCTATGAACGATATTTTAGAAGAAGGCCAGAGCTATTATTCTTTTGTTATTGCTGTTGCAAAAAGAGCAAGAGATATCGCTGAGGATGCTATTGAAAACGGAACAATGCTCAACGAAAAGCCCGTTGATATTGCTGTTAACGATTTTGCTGACGAGAAGTTCGCATTTGTTGAAACTGAAGCAAGCCGTGGCTAAGTAGTCCTATTCAATTTAACAGAAACGGAGGCGGTGTTTTGTCGGAACTTAAAATTGTTAAAGTTGCGGTTGAAAACACCGCTCTTTCTTTTGACGGACTTTTTGATTATTTAGTTCCAAAGGAGCTTTGCGAGTTTGCGCGTATAGGATCACGTGTGCTTGTTCCTTTTGGCAGAGCAAATATCAAAAAGGTAGGAATGATTTTTGGCTTTTCGGATAATGCCGACGTTACCAAGCTTAAAAAAGTAACCGCGGTGTTAGACCCGAGCCCCGTGCTGAGCGAGGAACAATTAGAGCTTGCAATCTTTTTATCTCAAACAACTTTCTGCCCGATTTTCGAGGC
>JAZRHT010000126.1:0-17974 GCA_045644905.1 Oscillospiraceae bacterium | reverse complement strand
CCGCCGGCAACCCACAAAAGAGCCTTTGCCATTCTCTCAACAAAGCGGAAGTTTTCCTCATCGTGACCGCAGCCATCCTTGAAAACACGGGTCTTGTAGGTTGTGGTGTAGCCCTTGTTTCTCTCAACTGCGATAACGAGGTCCTGTCCGTCGTTTTTTGTTGCCTCTCTCATTTCGCGGCAAACAACCGAAAGGGGCGCAAACTGGGGGTCGAGCTTTGCATTAACCTTAAGCTTCATATCTGATTTCTCCTCCAATAATGGTTTTTTGAACATTGAATTCATCGTCTGTTATAATAATATCGGCATCCTTACCGATTTCAATAGAACCTTTTTGCTTATCTATTCCAAGAGTTGTGGCAGGGTTTAAGGAGGCACAGTTTACGCACTCCCAAAGGGGAATATTTGAGTTTGTGTAAACGTTCCAGACGCCCTTATTTAGACGCAGAATACTTCCTGCAACAGTGCCGTCTTCAAGGCGGCAGACAATGCCTCTGTAAATTATCTTAGCTCCGCCGAGAGTGTATTCGCCCTCGGGAAGTCCGCCTGCGGGAAGACAGTCGGTTATAAAGCAGAGCTTTCTGCCCTTGAGCTTGAAAATTAAATCGTAAAAGCATTTATCAACATGGAAGGTGTCAACAATGAGCTCGCAGCTAACGTCAGCATTGAGCGCCGCAGTTACAACTCCGGGAGCTCTCTGATTTAAGGGCGACATCGCATTGAAAAGATGGGTTACGTGTCTTACACCTGCCTGTGTGCTCTTAAAAGCAGTTTCATAATCGGCGGCGGTGTGACCCATTGAAACAACAACATTTGTTTCCTTTTTGATTTTAGAGATTTCCCCAAAATCCTCGCTGTCCTTTTCGGGAGCAAGGGTTATTATGCTGATAATATCGGAGTATTCTTTTACAAATTCAGCATCGGGCTTTAATATGTATTTTTCATCCTGCGCGCCTTTTTTCTGCTCGCTGATGAAAGGTCCCTCTGCGTGACAGCCTAAAATGGTGCTTCCCTGCCAAGACTTACTTTCCTCTTTAAGTGAGCGGCAAACTTCGAGCGCCTTTTTGATAACCTTCATATCAACCGTCATTGTGGTGGGCAGATATCCCGTAACACCGTTTTCTAAAAGTCCCTTAGAAATGGTGCGGATGCTTTCTTCTTCGCCGTCACAAACGTCCTTGCCGAGATATCCGTGAATGTGCAAATCAATAAGTCCAGGAGCAACAAAGCCGCCCTTAGCATCAATTATTTCTGCGCCATCGGGAATATTTTCCGCTTTAACGATTGCCTCTATTTTGTCTGCGTACAAAACAGCATAGCCCTCAATAATGCGGTCCTTTAAAATAATTTTTCCGTTTATTATAGCTTTCATAAGAAACCTCCCAAACAGAATTTCTAACTTAATTTTATCAAAGGCATATATAAAAATCAATGGATTATTGTCTAAATCTTAGCACTATAATAAAATTTGGGCTAAAGTGCTAAGTTTTAAGTGTGACGGGCGGTCGAAGTCATAGCGAAAAATCGGGAGGGGAAACCCCTCCCCTACTTATTACTTCTTACCTATTACCTCTTACCTCAAACCGCTCCGCCCCTACGAATTGCAAACTTATGTTATTTAAACAAAATCCCTCCACCAACGCAAGGCGTTGGTCCCCCTCCCTTGCCCTAAAGGGAGGCTAAAAGAAAAACGGCACCGCTAAATTCGGCACCGCTACAACTCACCATATATAATAATTTGTTATTTCTTTTCTTTCAAATTCTTTATAGAATATTCGCAACACTGAACAACAAGATTGTTAAGAGAAATTTTTTCTCTCTGCGCTATTACTTCCATTTTCTTAATAAGCTCAACCGGCATGCGAAATGTTTTATTTATATACTCTTCTTTTTTTATCTCGAACATATTATGCACCTCTTTTATATATTTTACACAAAAAATTGAAATATATAAATACACGTATTTTACACCTATTTTCATATGTGCAATTAACACTTGACACCAGAGATGTTTAGGTGTTATTATCTAATTGAGGTTTTGAGCAGTAAAAATTTTAAACAACAAAAGGAGAATATACAATGGACATGACCGAATTATTATTAAATATGCTAATAAGTCTAGTAATCACAGCCTTCGCCTATCTAATTGTGCCTATTATTATTTCTAAATCGGATAAAAAATATTCCAAGAAAACCTTATGGAAAATCGTAGGTATAAATGCCGCCTGCGTGTTTACATTCTTTTTTATTTTAAGGCTTGCGCTCGGCGGCGAGGTGTCGTTAAATCCATCTCCTGCTATGTTGTGGTCAGGTATAGGCTTCTACATTTTGAAAAGAACATCTGATATTGACAGCGATTACGATGACGAAAGCACGCTTATTAGATGTAAATCTTGTGGTTATATTGGTTCTTATGCGCATGAATGCCCTCAGTGCGGAAGGTACGAAAAGGAATATGTGACTCAAGAAGAAATACAAGTTCAAGCAAAATCAAACGGTACATACTGTAAAACTTGCGGAAAAGAATTACGAGAAAATGATAGTTTTTGCGACGAGTGTGGTACAAAAGTTTTTCGTACTGATAATAAAGAGTTACAATAATTATATTTATTTGTAATAGTCAAATGTTAGCATATCATAACTGCATAATTTAAAAAACCGAGGACGATGTCCTCGGTTTTTGTTTTTCTTAGTAGCCGACTTTCTCCCAGCACTCGAAGGGAGCTGCGAGCTCTTCGGAGATGTAAACCTGAGTCTTCTTGGTCTGGAGCATGGAGCTGGGAACAAGAGGAGTAACAGGTCCGTGAGTAACGAGACGAGAGGTCATTCTCTGCCAGGAAGAGAATGTTCCGCAGGTTGCAAGTGCGTGAACCTCGATGCGCTCTTTTGCGCGCATAACATCGATAGGTCCGATTGTTGCAGCCTTGGGAGGTACGTTAGCGATATCGCCCGACTGACCGAAGGTTCCGTTTAAGGAGTTCTGCATAATTGTCATGGGGTGGAGCTTAACGATCTGTGCAGGCTGGTTGAGCCAAGCTTCAACATCGCCATTGCCCATAAACTCGGGGATAGGATCAACGAATGCAACGTGACCAGTCCATCCGGGAGAGGTGGAGATGATGTCTGCGCCGCCCTCGGAAACATCGTTGATGATCTTGGAGTAATCATTGATGTTAGCGTTGGTGGGATAGTAAACGTTCTCCATAGGCATTCTGAGCTTAGGATCGATCTGGTTTACCAGATACTTAATCATGGAGTGAGAGAAGCCTGCCTCGTAGGTCTCAGGAGCGATGTTGCCGTCCTGATCTGCCCACTCATCCTCTGCGAAGATGTGAACGTTGGAGCAATCAACACCGAAGTAGTTGATGAGCTGTGCAAGAGGAATGTAGGTGTCGGGCTCGGGGTTACCGAGGATCATGGTGAATTTCTTTCCAGCCTCAACTGCTGCTTTAAGTCTCGAGAAGAGAGTAGCGATGAGAACGGGATGGGGGTTCATCATAACCTTAACATCAAACTCGGGATGCCACCAAGCTTCACGCTTTTCAAGGTCTTTTCCGCTGAGCTTACGAACTCTCTCGCAGACCTCACGGTCCTTGAAGGGAACGAAATCAGCAGGCTCAAAATTAAATTTTGTTGCGGGCTCAAAGATAACGTCTTTCATAACTTTACCTTTCCTTTCAATATCTTTATTTGATAAGACCACTTGGGGTCAAAAATCACAAATTATCTGACAACCTTGCCGTCCATAACGACGTTTTCAACCTTCATCATATAGTCACAAACGACGAGGTCGGCCTTAAAGCCTTTTCTTATCTCGCCTCTATCCTTAAAGCCGACGGCTTTTGCGGGGTTATAGGAAGCGAATGAGAATACATCAACAATGGAGCAGCCTGTGTGAACCATCATATTGCGGCAGGCAACATCGAGTGTAAGCTTGGAGCCTGCGATCTCGCCCTCGAAATCGAAGCAAAGATCGGTTACACCCTCGTACTCGCCCTCGGGAACGGGTCCATCGAAAACACAAGCGTCCGAAATGAGAATAATTTTGTCCTTGCCCTTGATTTTACGAACAAGGCGAAGCATATAAGGATCAACGTGAATGCCGCGGCTATCGCAGATAAGCTCGGCATACATATTGTCGTTGTAGTTAACAGTTTCGTCAACGCAAGGTGTGCGGCACTCGGGATATTTCTGGAGTGTACCGGTTGCGTTTAAGTGGTGTGTGCCAATCTTAAGGTCATAGGGGAAGAGCTTTTCAATGTCCTCAACGGTTGCCTCACTGTGAGCAACTGTGAAAACAACGTCGGGGTTTTCTTTTTTACAATCAATAACAAAGTCCTCGATATTCTCTCTCTCGGGAGCAAGCGCCCAAACTCTTGCATCCTTGCCGCCCTGCTTAATGATGTCCATATAATCAGCGGCATCAACAGGCTTATCCCAAGGATTGTTTTCTCTATCTGCGCCGAATTTGGGGTTAAGATAAGGTCCCTCCATATAAAAGCCGCCAAAGTTGGGGAGGTCTCCACGTGCAACTGCTGCCTGAATATCCTTTGTTGCTTTAATGAAGTTTTCCTTATTCATATTAAAGTAAACAACGGGGAGAACGGTTGTAACACCGTGGTCAAGAACGATTTCGCCTGCGGTTTTGGGATCTTCATAAAACCAATATGTACCTGCGGCGTGTGTATGTATATCAACAAGTCCGGGGCCGACATATTTTCCCTTTGCATCGAGAATTTCTGCACCCTCGGGAATTTCTACTTTTTTGCCGAACTGGGCGATTTTTCCATCCTCACACAGTACGGTTGCATCGGTGATAAGATGGTCACGCATAACTAATGTTGCGTTTATTACTGCGAGCATTTTTGTTCCTCCTCCTACCTATGCAAGCACATTTGGCTATACTTAGGCAATATATATCTATATTCTATCATACTTTCTAAAAAAATCCAGCATATTTTGGTGTTTTTTTAAAAAAACTTTAATTTTTCAGAAAACTCGGGCTTTATTATATCAAAACATTGGCTTTATGTTGGATTTTCTAAAAGAAAAACTCCCCTTCTACTTCTCAAAGGGGAGGAAATTTTACTCGTATTTCTTTTTGCCGTTTAAAATAGTCATTTTATCAGCATTGTTTTCGACCTCGGGGGTTTGGACGGTGCTCTGCCAGTTTTCAGGCGCAACCTCCTCAAATGAGAGGCTGATAGCCTCCTGAGGGCAGCCCCATTCCTCTAAAAACACCTGATTTATGCGCTCGGCAACTCTGTTTTTAATTTCATCGCTCTTGGGATAGGCTTTAATTTTAATGTATGGCATAGTTTTTCTTCCTTTCTATTATTCGGTTAAGGTTTTATAGGCTTCTCTGTATCTTTTGAGGCGCTCAATTGCCTTTTCGTCCACCTTATCAAGACGGGTTGTGTCGGAGTTGTGCATAAGGTCGGCGATTTTAACCGCCCTTGCAATAGGATTGGGCTTTATGGCGGCAACATAGTCCTCATAGAGCACCTTGGGGTCGTGAGTTAGAAGTGCGAGCGCCTCTAAAATTCTCTCATCATCGCACACCTCTTTTTTAATATCGTCAAGGGTGTACTTTGTGTCCTCACAAACATCGTGCAATAACGCTACTATGGTAGTGTCCTCGTCGAGCATCTGCTCGGCAAGGTGAAATGGATGATGAACATACGGCATACCGCTTTTGTCGGTTTGGTGTTTATGCGCCTCAAAGCAGAATATAAGCGCCTTTTTTGTTTTTTCTGTATATATCATTCTATTTCTCCTTAAAGCAAAGCCTCCCCTAAGCAAAAGGAGAGGCATCATTTTAGTCTTTAATTACCTTTACGAAAACCAAAATCGCAACAGCAATTCCGCCTGTTGCATAGGTGTTAACAACAAAGTTTGCAGCTGCAACAATCTTATTAAGAATAGGAATGCCTCCCAGGAGAATTCCAATAACGACGGTGGCAAGCATTGCTACACCATAGATAACAAGCGATTTTATAAAGCCGTCCTTATCTGCTGATTGAAAGGAAAGGGGTAAAAGCTTTTTAAGAAAATCCATATTTTTGCCTCCCATATAATGTTTATACCTTTATTATATCACCGTTTTTTTGACATTTCAATACATCTTTATAAAAACAGAATTGCTTTCTATTCAGGCCTATACACTGGATAGGTCGTTTTGTCCGCCTCTGTAATCTCGCGCATAACTCTGCAGGGAACACCGACAGCAACTACCCCACTCGGTATTGACCTTGTTACAACGCTGCCCGCTCCGATAACTGTGTTATCACCTATTTCAACCCCTGCAAGAATGGTTGAATGAGCCCCTATCCACACGTTGTTTCCTATGGTAATAGGCTTTGCTATCTCAACTCCCGCTTTTCGCATTTCGGGGTCGATAGCGTGCTCAGCGGTGGTGAAGCAACAATTTGGAGCAACAAAAACGTTATCGCCAAAGGACACCTTTGCGCCGTCGGTAATTATCATACCGTGGTTGGAATAGAAATAGTCACCGACTGATATATTGTAACCATAATCGCACCAAAAAGGCGGAGTAATGATGGTTTCCTTTCCCATTTCACCCAAAAGTTCCTTTAAAATTTCCCTCTGAGCTTCTCTGTCATTTGGGGACAACTGATTATATCTGAAACACTTTTCTTTTCCCTTGTAAATTTCTTCCTCGTAGGCAGGATTGTAGCAGCCTTGAAAGAAGCAGTTAATTGGCACAATTGGTTTGTTTTTCATTTCATTTCTCCTTGTCCCTTATTTTAGTTTATTATAACATACTGTTTATAAAATAAAAAGAGGCAAAATGGTCTGCTGATAATACATAAAGGCATTTTATATTTTTTGTTTCATTAGTCCATGCTTATTGCAATAGATATACAAGTCGCCTTTTCCGCGAAGACTGAGGCGGGTTTCTGCGTTTCCCTCGGGATAGAATTTAACAAGCTGAACTCTATCGCCGGTAACAAAGGCAACAAACGAAATGTAGTGCTGCTTTGTCATATCGTGCTCTATCGTGACAAAATGCTCATCCTCAACCCTATCTATGATTACCTTGTGGTTTTGGTCGGTTTCTTCGGCGGTTTGTGGGGGCAGGGTAATTCCGCAGCAGCTTATTACGGCATCTCCGACCGTCCTTATAATATTGTTACAGACAGGACAAACATAAAATTTTGAACGGAGCATATTCGAAGAGATGTTTTTATTTATAACTGTGTCGCCCGACACAAGCTCCAAAACTGAAACGCCAAGCGCACAAGAGAGCGGCTCTAATAGACTGATATCAGGAAGTCCCTTGGCGGTTTCCCATTTTGACACCGCCTGACTGCTGACCCCTAAAATCTCCGCAAGCTGCGCCTGGGTAAACCCCCTCTTTTCACGCAGAGTTTTAATTGTTGCCGCAGTTACGTAATTATCCATTTGCCTCACTCCTTTGAGTACATTATAATACACAAAAATGCTCAACGCAATCTACTTTTAGTTGATAGAAGCAATAGTTAGTCTTAGTACTATTAGTAAAAAAGATTTAGAAAAAAATTAAAGAAAACTTCTTTTTTTACAAAATATTCATTTGAAAAGGCTTCCAGATTATGTTATACTATAAGTAATAAACTAAAACTGCATGAGGTATTTTAATGCAACACATCTTATCATCTATCAAGGAGTCGCTTACATCGGTTTTGCCGATAGCACTGATTGTTTTGGTGCTCTCGGTTACATTTGTCACGCTTCAGACCGGTGTTCTTGTTCTGTTTTTATTCGGCACAATTCTGCTGATTCTCGGAATGAGCTTTTTCACTCTCGGCTCGGGCATTTCAATGGAGCCGCTTGGCGACGGAATCGGCAAAAGCCTTAATAAAAAAGCGAAAATCATAATTCCGCTGCTCATTTGCTTTGTGCTTGGATTTATCATCACCGTTTCAGAGCCCGACCTTCAGGTTCTCGCCGAGCAGGTGCCGACTATTCCCAATTCTCTGCTTATCAATTTTGTCGGGGTCGGTGTTGGAATCTTTTTGAGCATCACTCTTTTAAGAAGCAAAAAGAATCTGCCCTTAAGAACGCTTCTTTTAATATTCTATATTTTAATAATTACCCTTTCCTTCTTTGCGCCCACCGAGTTTGTTCCCACGGCTTTTGACTCGGGCGGTGTTACCACAGGCCCCATCACAGTTCCCTTTATTATGGCGCTGGGAGCAGGTCTTGCGGCGACAAAAAAAGGCAAGCACACGGGCGAGCACAGCTTCGGTCTTGTTGCTCTTTGCAGTATCGGACCTATTTTGTCGGTTCTGCTGCTTAGCATATTCTATGACCCTAATCCCACAACCTCGGTTTACGAGATTGTCGAGGTTCACACTACAACCGACGCATTTTGGCAGTTTGCTCTGGCGCTTCCCCACTTTGCAAAAGAGGTGGCCCTTGCGTTTATTCCGATAGTACTGCTTTTTATAGTTTTCCAGCTTATAACAAGAAGATATCACATTCACAACATTTTAAAAATGTCATTTGGCTTTGTTTACACATATATCGGTCTTGTACTGTTTTTAACCGGCGCAAACGTTGGCTTTATGCCTGCAGGAAGGCTCATCGGCGCAGCACTGGCGAGTGCTGACCTTAAATATCTGCTCATTCCGGTTGGCATGCTTATGGGTTACTTTGTTGTTGCCGCCGAGCCTGCCGTTCATTCGCTTAAAAGACAGGTTAACGAAATTACAAACGGCGCAATTTCGCAGAAATCCGTTGCGCTCGCACTTTCAATCGGTGTATCGGTTTCGGTTGGCATTGCTATGCTCAGAGTCCTTACCGGCATCTCTGTAATCCCATTCTTAATCTGCGGCTATGCAATTTCTCTTATCATCAGCTTTTTTGTTCCGAATATATACACCGGCATCGCATTTGACTCGGGCGGAGTCGCAAGCGGTCCTATGACCTCAACCTTTATGCTCCCCTTTGCAATGGGCGCCTGCGAGGCTCTCGGCGGAAACATTATGACAGACGCATTCGGCATTGTTGCTCTTATTGCTATGGCTCCGCTGATTACCATTCAGATTTTAGGTCTTTACGAAAGAAGACGCCACGCATACAAGGTTAAAAAGCTTCACACCGAGCTTAGAGCAGTTAAAGATGATATTATATTTTTCGATAGGGAGGGCGCATAATGAGTAAATCAATGATGGCTCTCCTTTCGATAGTTGAATCGGGCAAGGGCAATAGGCTTGTTAAGGAACTTAAAAATCTGGGGATTAAAATCAATTTTCACGCCATAGGCTTTGGCACTGCTCCAACCGAAATGCTGGATTTTCTCGGACTTGGTACTAATGATAAGGACGTAATTTTCAGTTTGGGTGCCGAGGAAAAGGTAAGAGATATGATAGCCAATTTTGGTGACTCCTTCCAGAGTCACTCAAAGTACGGCGGACTTCTTATAATTTTAAGCATCTCTGCAGCAAGCAGGGTGCTCAATGAAATTTTGAACTTTAACGTTGCTCAAAATAGTGAAAGGGAAAACGCAAATATGCAAAATAAACATCATAATGATTTGATAGTAATATCAATGAACGAAGGCTACAGCGAAGATGTAATGCACGTTGCAAGAAAGGCAGGAGCAACGGGCGGTACGGTTATAAAAGGAAGACTTGCAGATTTTGAAGCATTTTCTGAGTTTGTCACTTCCGAGGCTATTGAGGAACGTGAGCTCCTCTTCATTCTCGCTCCTTCAAAAATCAGCCCACAAATAATGGAGGCTGTAAACAGCGAGTTCGGAATTTCCTCCGAGGCAAACGGCATAATCTTCTCCCTGCCAACCGAAAAGGCTTTTAAAATTTAGTTTTTAGAAAAATCCCCTTCCCACCGTTTAGGTGGAGAGGGGATTTTCGTTTAGGGGAGTTTATTGCCTGCGGCTCGGTAGATTTCATACCATTCCTCACGAGTGATATTAACCTCGGCGGCTTTAAGGCAATCTGCAAGGCGCTCGGGGCTCGTCGTTCCCGTAATGGGCTGCATTTTTGCAGGATGTCTGAGTATCCAAGCGATCGCCATAGTAGTTTTGGAAACGCCATATTTTTCTCCGATACGAGCGAGGGTTTCGTTAAGCTCGGGGAATTTTTCGTTGTCGATAAAGACGCCCTCGAAAAAGCCATACTGCATAGGCGACCAGGGCTGAATTGTTATCTTGTTAAGGCGGCAGAAATCGAGCTCACCGCCGTCGCGCACAACTGCCGATTCATTATACATATTAACGTTTATTCCCGATTGAATCATTGGAGTATGACCAATGCCAAATTGCAATTGATTTGCGCAAAGCGGCATATCGAGAGCACTTTGTAAAAGCTGAATCTGATACGGGTTGTGGTTTGAAACGCCAAAATGGCGCACTTTGCCCGATTCTTTGAGCTGTGAAAAAGCTCTTGCAACCTCCTCGGGCTCCATAAGTGTATCGGGTCGGTGAAGCAGAAGTACGTCGATATAGTCGGTATTAAGCCTTTTAAGACTTCCCTCAACAGAGTTTACGATATGCTCATAAGAAAAATCATAAAGACCCTGACGGATGCCGCACTTTGTTTGAATGATAATATTTTCTCGCATAGAGGCAGGGACAACCTTAGCGAAGATTTCCTCACTTCTGCCTGCGCCGTAAATATCGGCGTGGTCAAAAAAGTTTGCGCCAAGCGAGAGCGCTGTGTCAACCATCGCCGCCGCCCCTTTTTCATCAAGATTTCTCATTCTCATACATCCAACCGCTATTGTCGGCACACTAAGTCCACTTTTCCCAAGTTCGATATTATACATAATCTCACCCTTTCATAACACGATTATAGCATGCATTTATTATTAAGTAAAGCAAAAACTCCCTCGGATATGTCCGGGGGAGTTTTTGTAAAAGCGAGGAATAGTTTTTTGTTTATTCAAAGGTGTAGGAATAGAGGTTGCAATCGTTAAGCTCTATCTTGAGCTTAATCTCTTTTCCCACAAGGTCTTTAAGAGATTTTGTAAAGCGCACGGGGCGGTTTGTACTGTCGCCAAAGAGTGTGCCGCTCTTATAGCCGTCAATTGCTTTTCCGTTTTTGTCTAAGATAGTGATTTTGAGGCTGCCGAGCGCCGAAGTGGCAAAGTTAACAAACATTTCGTCGTGTTTGAGTGTGAATGTTTTTGTTGTAACTGTAGCGCCATTGCCGTCGCCGTACCAAGAGAAGAATCCGTCGAGTCTTACTGTGTAACGGCGAATGTCATTCTTTTTAACTCTGTAGCCTTCTCCGACATACATAGAAATCTCACGATTTTCTCCGTCATCAGCGATAGTTTCGGCCATACCATAAGCGAGAACGCAGTTGCCATACCACCAGTTACTGCTGGTTTCGGGTCCCGGGGTTAAAAACGCACTCTTACGAAGATTAAATTTAAGACCGTCACTTGAAGTCATAATGCCGCAGTCGGTAATGGCCGTTGCACTACGTCCGGGAACAAGGTCGCGATCAGAAGCAATGGGCATATCCTTAAAGTTTTCCTTTTCATCCACTCTGTCAAGGTAACGGAGGGGGAAACCGAGGAAGGTGTTTTTCTCGCGGTAATAAGGAGCAATCTGGTTGGTGTACATCTGAGGATCGTTATAACCTTCAATCTTTGTAACGTCAACCTTTTCCCACGTTCTGAAATCCTTACTAATTGCAAGGCGAATATCTCGAATATCATTATATTCGTCTAAGGTTTCACCGTTGAGTATGGTAGTTCCGTCGGCTCGATGCCAGCCACGGTAATAAAGCTTATACACCTTTTCATCCTCGTCCCAGAAGGCTGTATTGTATGTATCATATATACCGTCACTGAGCCTAACATAATCAACGTGTTTAAAGTTGTACCCGTCAGCGCTGCAATAATAGCTCAGTATTTCTTTCATGGGCACTACAGAAAGAGCCTTGAATTTTTCTTCTTTCGGACAGTCAGGATTTGTATCGTAAAACACCGAGAAGGATGCCGAATTTTCAAAAATAGCATTGTTCTCCTTAGACCCGTCATATTCAATTTTTCCAATAACGGGCTTTGTGAAATTTATGCCATCCTTACTTTCGGCGACACAAATTAGTGCCTTAGTCGGCGCCCAATCCAGATACACCTCACCGTCCTGACCTGATGTGCGATAGTAAAGGCGATAGGTGTCATCCACCTTGATAATTGTTGGGTAACCTGTGTGAACACCTTCCCAGTCATCCTGGCAAGAGAGAACAATATTCTGCTTTTGGGGCTTGTGCTGAATTATATCAAGTCCGCTGCTCTTAGCAATCTTAGTATTATCCCAGCACAAAAAGCGCTGTCTTGCCTTGGCAGGATCTTCTGCGGGGTTGGGGGTTACTGTTGTGCCGGTATCGGATGATACGTCGTCATTATCATCTTTTTTAGCTTCGGCGGCGCATTCAGAGCAAATTAGTGTCGTGTCGGTTTTGCCGCATTTGCTGCAGCCCGCCTTACTTTTTTCTTTGCCGCACGAGAAAAAGGGAATGGTAAGTACTATGATCATAAGCAGGGAAATTACCTTTTTCATTTTCATTTCTCCTTTTTTGAGTTATTTATGTGCTTGCATTGAGGATATAACGAAACGGATTTTAAAGCACAAACCAAATCCATATCCGGCTTTATTCGCATCCTCTTTTAAACTGTAGCATACGAATGCGGCAAAGTCCATTCAAAAAAACTACCGTTTTTTGTTTTCGTTTCCGATTTTTTAATGCGAGCTACACAAAAAAATCCCTTCGGACGTATCCGAGGGGATTTTTATAAAGTGGGAAAGATTTTGTTTATTCAAAGGTGTAGGAATAGAGGTTGCAATCGTTAAGCTCTATCTTGAGCTTAATTTCTTTTCCGATGAGGTCTTTTAAGGTTTTTTCAAAGCGGACAGGGCGGTTTGTGCTGTCGCCAAAGAGCGTTATGCTTTTGTACCCCTCGATTTCATCTCCGTCTTTATCTAAAATGGTAAATTTAATGCCGCCGAGAGCCGAGGTGGCGAAGTTTGCAAGCATATTTTGGTGTTTAAGTACAAAGGGCTTGGTTGTAACGGTCGCACCGTCACCATCGCCATACCAAGAGAAGAAACCATCAAGTCTTATCGTGAGACGACGAAAATCAACCTTTTTAACGCGGTAGTTTTCTCCGACATACATTGAAATTTCGGTATTCTCTCCGTCTTCGGCGAGGGTTTCAACCATTCCGTAAGCCATATAACAGCCTCCGTACCACCAGTTAGCGCTGTTCTCAATGCCGGGAGTTAAAAATGCGCTCTTGCGGAGATTGAAATTAAGTCCATCGGTCGAGGTCATAATTCCGCAGTCAGTAATGGCGGTAGCGCCTCGGCCTTCAATCTTGCTTCGTGCCTCCCAAATGGGCATATCCTTAAAGTTTTCCTTTTCCTCCACTCTATCAAAATAGCGAGTAGGGAAGCCGATAAGCGTATTTTTTTCACGATAATAGGGAGTAATCTGGTTTGTATAAAGCTGGACTTCTTTACTGTTTTGTATCTTTATAAAGTCAACAAATTCCCACTTTACGAAATCACGGCTTGTGGCAATTCGTACATCGCGAAAATCGTTTGTCTCGTCCATTCCGCTGTAGCCGTTGAGAATCGTTCCGTCTTTTTTACGATAGCCGCGATAATACATAACGTACTGCTTTTTATCCTCGTCCCAATAAACCACGTTGTAGGTGTCATAGGTTCCGTTGGTGCGGATATTGGCTACGTACTGAAAGTCATAGCCGTCGGTGCTCTTGTAATAATCCAAAATGTCAGTTCCCGAATCACGAGCGAGAGCCTTGAATTTTTCATCCTTGGGACAGTCAGGATTTGGATCGTAAAACACGGTAAAGGTGTCTAAATTTCCGCCATTATCACGATAGAAAACTACATTGTTTTCCTTAGAGCCGTTATACTCGATTTTATTAAGAATAGGCTTTGTAAAGGTTATTCCGTCTTTACTTTCGGCAACGCCTACCATATTTTTATTGGGTCTGTCCTTTGCAGGATAAACAAATCCGTTCTGACCGCAAATGCGATAATACATACGATAGGTATCGCCCACTTTTATAACGGTTGCATATCCATTGTGAACGCCCTCCCAATCCTCCGAGTTGACAAGAGCGAGATTTTTCTTTTCGAGCTTGTGTTGAAGGATTATGGCGTTACTGTTTTCAAGTATATTTTCTTTGTCCCAGCATAAAAAACGTTGCATAGGTTTTCCTCGCTTTCGAAGTTAGTTGCTTTTATATTCGTCATTGTAAATGATAGCATAAATCCGCGCCCATTTCCATTCACCGCAACTACGTTTTTTGCCTTTAACTTCCGTTTTTTAAAGGTTTTAAAGATTTTGCCGCATTTAAAAAGCAACAAGATGCTTTAAATGTCGATTTCGTATTTATCGTCAATAAGCAGATAGTTTACGCCGTGCTCTTTAGCAAGCCTTAAAACTTCCAAATTATCACAGAGCGTATGCTCCAAAGTACAGTATTCGTCATCTATGCGCTTTTCGATAACGCTCGCATATTTCTTTATATCCTCAAAGTGATTTTTGATGTAGTTTTCACTCATTACAAGGCAGTAAAATTTGATTTTAGAGAGGTATTCATCGTTAAAATCTTCCGCCCAATTTAAAGGAATATAGCAGCCCTCAACAATTAGATTTTGCCCGTTTTCAACTGCGGTTTTAATCATTTCACGAACAATCGGCCACAAATACGCGGTAAGCTCACAGTCGTCACTGAGTGCCGTGAGGCTTGTATTGCCGCTTCTGATAAGTCCCATCTTGAGATGGTCGATTGACAAATAGGGATATTTATATTTTTCAAGCAGTTTCTGTGCCAGTGCCGTCTTGCCCGCGTGCGACGCGCCCGCAATCAAAATAACCATAAGCCACTCTCCTTTTGAATTCATCATATCACATTGCTATAAATGTTGCAAGAAAAACAAATCACCCCTCGGAAAAATCCGAGGGGATTAGCTTTACATTTGGATATGAAGATTTACAAAAATCCTATTTGCCAAATTTTTTCCAATAAACATCATAAACATTTGCGAGGGAAGATATAGACTCATCAATATCTCTAAAGTTAAGCTGTACTTCATCACGGAACTCGAGAACGTACACCTTCGATACGTCTGCACCATCAACTACCTCGGAAAATGCTAAGTGGTTAAGCATTCTTTCGGTTAAAACAATCGCCGCCTGGCATACACTTTCAAGAGAATCATCATTTATATTTGCAAAAAGATAAGCCTCTGCGATCACTCGTGCAAGTTGCTTATCGACATTCTTCTCCGCGGCGCACTCTATCAACAACGCATATGTTTGAGAAAAGGTCTCTTTAAATATTTCGAATTTGAGTTTCTTGCTTTTTTTAACTTCCGAGCATAAGGTCTTCCATGTTTTTTCAAGTTCGATTATAGCATTTCTGTTAATTTCCATAGCATCCAACTCCAAATATTTTTTTACATTATACCATGTTAACCCGCACTTTGCAACATAAAAATCCCCTCGGATTGCTCCGAGGGGATAGATTCAAAGTACCTTGTGCAAAATATTTTACACTTCACTCATATAAATCTAATTACTTAGATTCTTTGATTGCAGCCTGCCCTGTGGAAAACAATATGGGTAAATGGAATCGGACAAGGCAAAAACCTTGTCCGTGTTCACTCTACCCTTTACTTTGCAGGCTATAGGCTTGTCGGAAGTATCCGTCCGGAGATACCATTCAAAATGGTCGTCAAAAACAATGACTTGCTTCACAAAAGCCGTAACTACAAGCTCAGGGATTATCTTGTCATCGCTATCCACGGACACATAATCCGCCAGCAGCGCTTTCAACCGCCGGATGCGTTCTTCCAGAATTTCCTGCGTGTTATTCTCGGCCAGTTCTTTCCGGAGGGTTGCGATTTCCTTCTGAATGGCATCGATATCTGCATTGATTTGTGCCTCGTTTTGCTTGAATACAACAGCATCCAGCGTTCCATCCAACAGGAAATTCATATTGCGCTGCTTCCGCTGTGTTAAAGTGTCCAATTCTGCTTCCCTTTTAGCAAGGGCTGTCTTGGTATCGGTATCTTCTTCGACATTTTCCAGATAGTTTGCAAGCATCTGGCTTGCCAAGGCTATAACGTCATCTTTTTCAGGCAAGAAATTCTTGAAAAGGTGATTTGCCATAAACTCCAGCTTCCACCGTGGAACAAACTGGGAATTGCAATACCCCTCGTGGGGCAGTCCCTTTTTCTTTCGGTTCTCCGGCGTGCCGTTTCGAGATACATCACGGCAGAGATACGCAACTTTCTTACTGTTGCCAGCACCTGAGTAGTGAGCGCGGGTCACATTGCAGCCACAGGAGCACTTGAGCAGCTTTGCCCATTCGTCAATTGCAGGCTTCTTGCCCTTGCGACTCTGCTGGAACGGAACACTCCGGGAAGCCATAATGCTTTGCACCCGGTCAAATTCATCCTTGGTGACGATGGGGGGATGTCGTCCGTCTGCATATTCAAATGCAATTTCGCCAAAGTTTCTACAACGCTTTTGGTCAAGATAATCCTTCACATATTCCTTACGGTAGGTAATGAGTCCATAATAAAAGGTGTTTTTTAACACCTTGGATATGTTGCTCTCATGCCAGTTGGTCTTTCCTTGTGCCGTTCGGCGGCCTCGACGCTCCAACTCGTCTTTGATAAGGGAAAGCCCCATTCCGGACAGATACATATCGTAAATCATACGAACGGTATCTGCCTGCTCCTCATTGATTTCATACCGAACTGTTTTATAGCGTTCACCAGGCGCCTTGTTCTCATAGCGGTCATATCCCAGGATATTGCCATTTCCGTAATATACGCCTTTGGCTCTGCTGATTTTTTGACCGTCCTTGGCACGGTCAGAAACCTTTCGGCTTTCCTCTTGTGCCATACCAGCTGCAGAGGCGTAACGGTATGTCATATCACCAGCGTTAGCAGTATCGATGTTGTCATGCAAGAAGTAAATACTCACCTCAAGTCTCGCAAACTTTCTGGCATAACTGACTGCTTCCTCAATATTTCGGGCAAAACGAGATAATTCGCGGGTCACAATCTTGTCAAAGCGACCGAGGTGGGCATCTGCATACATCTGCATAAAACCTGGGCGCTTCTCCGCGCTGGTTCCGGTGACGCCCTTGTCGGAGTAAATGTCAATCAACTCCCATTCGGGGTGATTCAGCAGTTCTGCCTTGTACCATTCAATCTGGTTGTCAAAGGCGTTGATTTGAGCCTCATGCTCGGTGGATACGCGGGCGTAAAATACCACGCGGATTTTCTTTGTAGGTTCCATAGTAGTAATTCCTTTCAGTATGTATGTTGTGTAATGATGGTTAGGCAGCTTCTTTGTCGGCGAGCTTGGCAATGAACGCTTCGTATTCAGGCAGCGTTGTGTTCTGGTAAACAATGCCCAGTAGTTCCTTGCGGGAAATCTGACCGTCGATGTAAAGCTGCTCAATGAGCTTCAGTGCAGCGAACACGGTATCGCGGCTGGTTTGATTCTTCACTCTGTCCGTCTCCTGTATCCTCTGCTTACGCTAAAATTAAGTCATTTAGCATACAAGGATAACCCGGGAGAGGGGCAGCAGATAATCTTCCCTTGCCCAGAAAGTAAGACAGAGTGCCGTTTTCTTATACACAAGCTATACGCGAATCACGCATACCGAAAAAGTTATGGAAATACTGCCTTTCGGGAAGAAGTTCGTTGAAATATTCACATTTTTATGCTATACTACAATTAGACAAACTTGAATTTGCCGCACATTAGTTTATTTTAGAAAGAGCAGATATTATGGAATTTAACGAAAAATTACAGGAACTGCGAAAGCAAAAAGGACTTACCCAAGAAGAACTTGCAGAGGTTCTTTTTGTGTCCAGAACTGCTATTTCTAAATGGGAGTCGGGCAGAGGGCACCCCAATATAGATTCTTTGAAAGCAATTGCA